>NZ_DAMCCR010000065.1:0-24483 GCF_032058845.1 Pseudomonas sp.
CCAAGTTCTTCATCTTCACCCAGGCCAGCGGCCTGATCATGCTGGTGGCGATCCTCGGTCTGGTGCTGTTCAACTACAACACCACCGGCGTGCTGACCTTCAACTACAGCGACCTGCTCAAGGCCGAACTGCCGTCGGGCGTCGAATACCTGCTGATGCTGGGCTTCTTCATCGCCTTCGCGGTGAAGCTGCCGGTGGTCCCGTTCCACTCCTGGTTGCCTGACGCTCACGCCCAGGCGCCGACCGCTGGTTCGGTCGACCTGGCCGGTATCCTGCTGAAGACAGCGGCCTACGGCCTGCTGCGCTTTGCCCTGCCGCTGTTCCCCAATGCCTCGGCGGAGTTCGCGCCGATTGCCATGACCCTGGGCCTGATCGGTATCTTCTACGGCGCCTTCCTGGCCTTCGCACAGACCGACATCAAGCGCCTGATCGCGTTCTCCAGCGTCTCGCACATGGGCTTCGTGCTGATCGGTATCTATTCGGGCAGCCAGCAAGCGCTGCAAGGCGCCGTGATCCAGATGCTCGCCCACGGTGTCTCGGCGGCGGCGCTGTTCATCCTCAGCGGCCAGCTGTACGAGCGCCTGCATACCCGTGACATGCGCCAGATGGGCGGCCTGTGGCACCGCATCGCTTACCTGCCAGCCATCAGCCTGTTCTTTGCGGCGGCTTCCTTGGGCCTGCCGGGCACCGGCAACTTCGTCGGTGAGTTCCTGATCCTGATCGGCAGCTTTGCCACTGCCCCATGGTTCACCGTGATTGCCACGACAGGGTTGGTGTTCGGCTCTGTGTACTCGCTGATCATGATTCACCGCGCCTACTTCGGTCCGTCCAAGGGCGATACCGTGCTGGCCGGCATGGACGGCCGCGAGCTGACCATGGTGCTGGGCCTCGCGGTCCTGCTGATCGTGCTGGGCGTGTACCCGCAGCCGTTCCTCGACACTTCTGCCGCCACCATGAGCGGTGTGCAGCAGTGGCTCGGTTCCGCTTTCACTCAACTCGCTTCGGCCCGGTAAGAGCGCTATGGAATTCACCACACAACACTTCATCGCACTGGCGCCGATGCTCATCACCACGATCACCACGGTCGTGGTGATGCTGGCGATCGCCTGGAAGCGCAATCATTCACAGACCTTCCTGCTGTCCACCATCGGCCTGAACCTGGCCCTGCTGTCGATCATCCCGGCCATGAAAGTCGCCCCGTTGGCGGTGACCGGCCTGATCACCATCGACTACTTCGCCTGCCTGTACATGGCCCTGATGCTGGTGGCGACACTGGCCTGCGTGACCCTGGCCCATGCCTACCTGGGTGAAGGCGCCACGGGCTACCCTGGCAACCGCGAAGAGCTGTACCTGCTGTTGCTGATGTCGGCCCTGGGCGGCCTGGTGCTGGTCAGCGCCAACCACCTGGCCGGGCTGTTCATCGGTCTGGAGCTGCTCTCGGTGCCGGTCTACGGCCTGGTGGCCTACGCGTTCTTCAACAAGCGCTCGCTGGAAGCCGGCATCAAGTACATGGTGTTGTCGGCCGCAGGTTCGGCGTTCCTGCTGTTCGGCATGGCGCTGCTCTATGCCGACGCCGGCAGCCTGAGCTTCGCGGGCATCGGCAAGGCTCTGGCCAGCACCGGTATGCCAAGCCTGCTGGCGCAACTGGGCCTGGGCATGATGCTGGTGGGCCTGGCCTTCAAGCTGTCGCTGGTGCCGTTTCACCTGTGGACCCCGGATGTCTATGAGGGCGCCCCGGCGCCAGTGGCCGCGTTCCTGGCAACCGCCAGCAAGGTGGCAGTGTTCGCCGTGGTGGTACGCCTGTTCATGCTCTCACCTGCTGCCAGCAGTGGCGTGCTGAGCACCGTACTGGCGGTGATTGCCGTTGCATCGATTCTGGTTGGCAATCTGCTGGCGCTGACCCAGAGCAACCTCAAGCGTCTGCTGGGTTACTCCTCGATCGCGCACTTTGGCTACCTGCTGATCGCGCTGGTCGCGAGCAAGGGCCTGGCCATGGAAGCGATGGGCGTGTATCTGGTCACCTATGTGATCACCAGCCTGGGCGCATTCGGCGTCATCACCCTGATGTCTTCGCCCTATGCGGGGCGTGATGCCGATGCACTCTATGAGTACCGCGGGCTGTTCTGGCGTCGTCCTTACCTGACGGCCGTGCTCACCGTGATGATGCTGTCGCTGGCCGGTATTCCGCTCACTGCGGGCTTCATCGGCAAGTTCTACATCGTCGCCACCGGCGTGCAGTCGCAACTGTGGTGGCTGGTGGGTGCCTTGGTGATAGGTAGCGCCATCGGCGTCTACTACTACCTGCGTGTGATGGTGACGCTGTACCTCGCTGAACCGAACCTGCGTCGTCACGATGCCCCGTTGAAGTGGGAGCAGCGCACCGGTGGCGTGATGCTGCTGGCCATTGCCATCCTGGCATTCGTCCTAGGTGTCTATCCGCAACCACTGCTCGATCTGGTGCAGCAGGCGGGTCTGCCACTGCTCGGCTGATGGCTGAACTGCAGACACAAAAACACCCCGCCTTGGCGGGGTGTTTTGTTTTCGGAAGTCACGCCTGCGCCGCTGCGCCGTCCGCGTCCTTGGTCAGCGCGGCCCGGCGCAGCTCGCGGTCAGCCTTGGGCAGTCTGACCTCGGGGTTGGGCATGCCGCTGGGCGAAAGCTCGTGAGTCATCTCGAACTCGGCACGCACCGACCAACCGCATGCCTCGGCCGAGCACTGCAGATAGGCGATACGCAAAAAAATGTGTTTGCCTTCACTGGTCCGGATGCGCATCCGACTATGGCAATGCGGACAGACCAGTTTGTAGGCGCTCACAGCCCGCTCCAGCAAGTGACTGATTCTGTTCCCCGAGGATGTAAGTAAAATCCGCAATGTGTGTCAGTATTCTCGACTACTGTAAGGGTAATTTTCATGTTGTCGACGCTCATGCCAGAAGTTCTCAATCAATCATAAGACCAGTATTTGTAACGAGTAGTTTACGCTCAGAAAAGACCGTTAACTAGTCATGGATATTCATTATGAGTAACACTCCTCTAAGCCTAGTACTCACCCGCTTGAAGCTATTAACCCGTGCGCAGAGCGATGCTCAGCTATCCAGGACATTGCAGATCAGCCCGCAAACGCTAAGCAGCTGGAAGGTCCGCGACAGCGTGCCATACGCACTTTGCGTAGATATAGCGCGCGCTTATGCGTGCTCTCTCGACTGGCTACTGCTGGGCGAAGGCGAACCGCAGCGCGCACCTGCCACGCTCGAGGAGTGGGAAACAGGCATGCTGGCGCAACTGCGCACCCTCACGCTGCCCGACCGCGAAGCCATCCTGCTTCAGGTGAAGGACAAACAGCGCTTGCAACAATTGGAGCAGCAGGTTCAGGCCCTCAACGAACAGCTGATCGCTGTGCAGCGCTGACGTCCGTGGACACGCGGTGACACTACGGCATAGCTACGCCAGCGTGTCACTGCGCATCAACCCCGTCGCTTCCAGCGCTGGAGCAGCTCCTGCAGGTCCAGACCGTCCAGCCAGACCATGATTTTCAAGCTGATCGGGATCACCACCACGGCCGCCGAAAAGGCGGCCATGCCACCTGCCAGCATCGGCGCAAGGCTGACGATCAGGGGTTCAAACAGGCATCCCACCCCTGTGCTCAACACCATCAGCACCACGCTCTTGCGTACAGAGCGGCGCGAGCCAGCACCGAGCATCAGCCATACCTTCATGCGCCCACGCGCCAGGCTGACCAGCAATGCACCCAACATCGCGCCGTACAGCACTTGTACCTCCATGCCCAGACATTGCGCGATGGCCTGCTTGCACG
Organism: Pseudomonas sp.; assembly: GCF_032058845.1. Taxonomy (GTDB): domain Bacteria; phylum Pseudomonadota; class Gammaproteobacteria; order Pseudomonadales; family Pseudomonadaceae; genus Aquipseudomonas. The sequence continues at coordinate 3,815 of NZ_DAMCCR010000065.1, forward strand.
CCTGCACCAGCGAATCATCAATCATGGACCACCTCCGGCGGCCCCGTCTGCGCACATGAGGTGTGGGCCAGCGCACAGCGCGTCGCACGTTTCAGGCATTCACGGTAGCAGCGCGACAACACCCGCCCAGGGGCATGCGCGGCGATGTCCTCCAGGCGTTTGAACCCGCGATCGCGCAGCACCCGACGCCACTGGGCGAACTCTCGCGCCGCGGTGATGGCCGCGCTGCGCGCCGCCAGTTGCAACTGCGCGTCGGTGACCGATTCATCCAGACCCAGCTGGCCGCGCAACGCGTGCAACTCAGTGCGCGGCCAGAACGGATCGTGATCATCGGCGTAGCGCGCCCCCGGCCTCAGGCACGTCGCCGGGTCGCTTGCTTCAGCGTTCATCCTTCATCTCCTCAGGATCACCCAGCAGGTCATAGCGAATGGCCTTGATGACTGCCGCCACACGCGTTTCAACGTCGAATTTGCGCAGCAGGTTGCCGACATGAAAATTCACTGTGGACTCCTTGCAGCCCAGGATCTGCCCGATCTCCCACGACGTCTTGCCGTAGGCGCACCAGAGCAGCACCTGCTGCTCTCGGGGGGTGAGGCGAATGGCCGAAGGGTCTTGCCGGTCAGGAGTGACGGTTTGAGCTGTGTACATTGTGGGGCTCCGCAAGCATGTGGGCCGTTCCCGGCAGCCCGGGTTGGCGAAGGTTGTACCTTACGAAGCGGCTGGCGCTGCTTCCACGCGCTGCACTTGTAAAGCGTGTGGCGACAAGAACGTCTTCTGGGGGCCACGGCGCACGTGAATGAAGAACAACCGTGCTTCGCAGCCCGTTACGTGCGTCTCAACGCGATTGTCCGTGTGCTTATCGATTGGAGTTGCTCGATGCATCCCGCCCTACCCTTCGCCCGCTGCCTGAGCGTTCTGGCCCTGCTACCGGCTGCCGCCAGCGCCGCCGATCCCGCACCTGTGGAACTGGGCCAGGTGGTCATCACCGAATCGAGCAGCGACACCGAGCGCGCTGCTGCGCGCCTGCAGGCGCAGCCCGGCGCCAGCAACCTGATCGACCTCCAGCAGGTCGAACAGGGGCGCGTGTCGAGCAATCAGGATGTGCTGGCCTATCAGCCGGGCGTATTTGCCCAGTCAGCCGGCAATGAAGGCATCAAGCTGTCGATTCGTGGCTCTGGCATCAACCGCGCGCCGGGCGCCCATGGCTCCGGGGTGTACGCCATGTTCGACGGCCTGCCGCTGACCGGCCCTGGGGGTACGCCCTATGAGTTGCTGGAGCCGTTGTGGCTGAATCGGGTCGAAGTGCTGCGCGGGGCCAATGGCATGCAGCACGGCGCACTGGCCCTGGGCGGCGCGATCAACTACATCACCCACACCGGCTTCGACGCAGCGCCCTTGCAGGTGCGCTACGAAGTGGGCAGCCGTGGCTACAGCCATCGCCAGGTCAGCTCGGGCCAGGTGATCGGGGACCTGGACTATTACCTCGCCCTGACCGACATGCACTACGACGGTTACCAGACCCACAGCAGCGGCAGCGCCAAAGGCCTGGCCGCCAACCTTGGCTACCGCTTCAACCCGAACCTGGAGACTCGCTTCTACCTGCGCTACCGCGAAACCGACAACGATCTGGCCGGACGCCTCACCCAGCAACAGATCCGCCATGACCCGCGTGCCGCCAATCCGGTCTACCTGCGCCGTGACGCCAGCCGCCCGCAACCGGGCAGCACCTGGCTGGCGAACAAGACCACCTACAGGTTCGACGACGATTCCAGCCTGGTCGCCGGGCTGGTCTATCACGACTTCCCCATGGACCTGCGCGAAGGCCCCAACCGCCTGAAGGTGGCCTACAGCGACATCAGCGGCACGCTGGATTACCAGCGCCGCGATACCCTGGCCGGCCATGAGAGCGAGACCCGCGTCGGCTGGCGCACCAGCAAGCACTTGCCCAACACCGGCGCCTCCGAGTTCGTCCGGGTGCCGGAGCCTGCCAACGGCATGCGCCCGGTCGGCACGCGCACGCGTGACTTCAGCTATCAGGGTTCGGACACCGTGCTGCACGCCAGCAACGACCTCGAGCTGATCCCCGAGCTGTGGCTGAGCACCGGCCTGGCCCTGCTCTACACCCGCCGCGAGAGCGATGTCAGTTACCCGGCCCAGGGCGGCAAGGTCAGCCAGCACGATTGGGACTACGCCCCGCGCATCGGCCTGCGCTATGACATCGACCCTGCCCTGCAGGTCTACGGCACCCTCAGCCGCTCGGTCGAACCGCCGCACCCGTGGGCCTTGATCTGGAGTTCGCCGCCCGTTGCCGGCGGGCAGATTCAACCGATCGAGATGCAGAACCAGACCGCCACCACCCTGGAACTGGGCGCACGTGGCGACTCGACCCTGGGCCGCTGGGACGTGGCCTGGTACTACGCCCAGGTCAGGCATGAACTGCTGGCGGTCGAACTGGTGCCGAACATCAGCACGGCGGAGTTCAACGCCAGCCCAACGGTCCATCAAGGCATCGAAGCAGGCCTCGACAGCACGCTCTGGCAAGCGCGTGATGGCGGCCGACTCGGTCTGCGTCAGGCCTACACCTACAGCGACTTCCACTACCGCGATGACCCACGCTTTGGCAGCAACCGCCTGCCGGGCCTGCCGGTGCACTACTACCAGGGCGAACTGCGCTATGACTGGCCGAGCGGCCTCTACGTCGCGGGCAATACTCAGCTCGCGTCGAAGGTGCAGGTCGATTACGCCAACAGCCAGCACGCCACGGGCTATGCCACCTTCGGCGCGCGCCTGGGCTGGAATTCGCCCAAGCAGGACTGGCAGACCTGGCTCGACCTGCGCAACCTCGCTGACGAACGCTATGCAGCCACCGTGACGCCGGGCTTCGATGACAAGGGCCAGGACATCGCGCGCGCGACCCCGGGTGAAGGTCGCGCGGCCTATGTCGGCGTGTCATACAGCTTCCAGTAAAAAAAAGGCCCGAACCGGTACGCCGGTTCGGGCCTGGGATGGCGCAACGATCAGTCCGGCAGGTTCACCTTCGGCTGGTTGTTCGAGAAGATCGCCCAGCTGGAAATGAACAGCGCGGCGATCAACGGGCCGATCACGAAACCATTGAGGCCGAACACCGCCATACCGCCCAGCGTCGAGACCAGGATCAGGTAGTCCGGCATCTTGGTGTCCTTGCCGACCAGCAGCGGGCGCAGCACGTTGTCCACCAGGCCGATCACCAGCACGCCATAGGCGGTCAGGACGATGCCTTGCCAGAACATCCCCGTGGCCAGGAAATACACCGCCACCGGCCCCCAGACGATGCCGGCACCCACGGCCGGCAGCAGCGAGAGAAACGCCATCAGCACGGCCCAGACCAGGGCACTGGGGATATCGAGGATCCAGAAGATGATCCCGCCCAGCGCGCCTTGGGTGATGGCCACCACCAGGTTGCCTTTGACGGTCGCGCGCACCACACGGTTGAATTTCAGCTGCAGACGGCGCTTCTGCTCTTCGGGCAGCGGCACGCACTGGCGTATCTTGCGTGCCGTTTCCGGCCCTTCACGCAGGAAGAAGAACAGGATGTACAGCATGATGCCGAAACTGACGATGAAGTCGAACGTGCCCTGGCCGAAGCTGAACGCCTGAGTCGCCAGGTACTGGCTGCCCTGGCTGGCGAACTGGGTGATCTTCGCGCGCAGGCCGTCGAGGTTGCCGACACCTAGGCGATCCAGGCCGTTCTGGGCGAAGGTGGGCAGCATGTTCTTGGCGTGCTCGAGGTAGCCGGCGATGTCCAGGTTGCCGCTCTGGATACGCTGGTACAAGGACGCGCCTTCCTGCACCAGCAGGCCGCTGATGACGATCACGGGCAGGATGGCGATGGTCAGACAGATGAACAGCGTGGCACCGGCAGCGAGGTTGCGACGCTTGTTGAAACGCATGAGCATCTTGCGCTGCATGGGGGTAAAGATGATCGCAAGCACCACGGCCCAGAACACCGCGCCGTAGTACGGCAGCAAGATCCAGATGAAGGCAATGGTGACCGCGGCGAGCAACACGGTCAGCGCCTTGTTCTGCAGTACAGTTTCGTTCATGAAGTTTCCTCGAGAATTCACCCCTTTAGTGCACGGCGATCTGGCAAAAGTGCCGTTGATGCAGATCAATACTGCGCAGCGTCTCGCGCCTTAGCATTCGCGCCTTTTGCCAGGTGCGCCATGACCCTTCCCGCCAAGCCCGAATTGCTGGCTCCCGCCGGCTCACTGAAGACCTTGCGCTACGCCTTCGCCTATGGCGCCGACGCCGTCTACGCCGGCCAGCCGCGTTACAGCCTGCGGGTACGCAACAATGATTTTGACCACGCCACCCTCGCCCAAGGCATCGAGGAGGCACACGCACTGGGCAAGCGGCTGTACGTTGTGGTCAACATCGCGCCGCACAACGCCAAGCTGAAAACCTTTCTCAAGGACGTGGCACCGGTGATCGCCATGGGCCCGGATGCGCTGATCATGTCAGACCCCGGGTTGATCATGCTGGTGCGCCAGCACTTTCCGGACATGCCGGTGCACTTGTCGGTGCAGGCCAACACCGTGAACTGGGCCAGCGTACGCTTCTGGCAGCAACTGGGGCTGACACGGGTGATTCTGTCGCGCGAGCTGTCGCTCGAAGAAATCGCGGAAATACGCCAGCAGGTGCCCGACATGTCGCTGGAAGTGTTCGTGCACGGCGCCTTGTGCATGGCTTATTCGGGGCGTTGCCTGTTGTCGGGCTACCTCAACCGACGCGACGCCAACCAGGGCAGCTGCACCAACGCCTGTCGCTGGAAATACCAGGCCAGCGAAGCCACCGAGAACGTCACCGGCGAGATCGTGCGCGAAGTCGATCCGACCCTGGGCCTGGGTGCGCCTACCGATCAGGTGTTCCTGCTGCAGGAAAGCAGCCGTCCTGAAGACGACATGCCGGCCTTCGAGGACGAGCACGGCACCTACATCATGAATGCCAAGGACCTGCGCGCCGTGCAGCATGTGCAGCGCCTGGCCGAAATGGGTGTGCACTCGCTGAAGATCGAAGGGCGCACCAAGTCGCACTTCTATTGCGCCCGCGCGGTTCAGGCCTATCGTCAGGCGATCGACGATGCCGCCGCCGGCAAGCCGTTCGACCACACCCTCATGGACAACCTCGAATCGCTCGCCCAGCGCGGCTACACCGAGGGTTTCCTGCGCCGCCACGTGCATGACGAATACCAGAACTATCTGCGCGGCAATTCGCAGTCCGAGCGCCAGCAGTTCGTGGGTGAACTGACGGGCGCACGTGTCGACGGGCTGGCCGAGGTCAGGGTGAAGAACCGCTTTGCAGTGGGCGATCATCTGGAGCTGATGACCCCGCGCGGCAACTACCCTTTCGACCTGCACCGCCTGTTCGACCGCCAGCAGCAGGCGATCGAGGTGGCGCCGGGGGATGGCCATGTGGTGTACCTGCCGATTCCCGAAGGCGTGTCACTGGAATTCGGCCTGCTGATGCGTGACCTGCGAACCTGACCGTTTCGTCATCTGCCGCTCAGGTTGCTGTCAGTTGCCCACGGTGACAATCACCCTGTTGAGCCCTATGCTCGGTCACCCGCCGCGCGGGGCTCGCTCATCCTTGCGTCCGGAGGCGCCTTGACCATGCTGCGCAAACACCTGCTGACCCTCACTCTGCTTGCCGCTGCCGGCCTGACCCAGGCCGCTCAGACCATCGATGTGTACCGCGACCCCAACTGCGGCTGCTGCAAGCACTGGATCAGCCACCTGCGAGACAACGGCTTCACCGTCAACGACCACGTCGAACCGCAGATGAGTGCGGTGAAACAGCGCCTGGGCGTGGCGCCGCGCCTGGCCTCATGCCATACCGCGGTGATCGACGGCAAGTTCGTCGAAGGCCATGTGCCGGCCGAACAGATCCACGCGCTGCTCGCCCGTGATGATTTGAAGGGCATCGCGGTGCCGGGCATGCCGATCGGCTCGCCGGGCATGGAGATGGGTGATCGCCAGGACGCTTATCAGGTCATCGGCCTGACCCACGATGGCCAGGATGTGCCGGTCGCACAGTACTGATGCTGGTATGGACGGCGCTGTTCTTCAGCGCCTTCGGGGCTGCCACACTGCTGCCGTTGCAGTCGGAGGCCGTGCTGGCAAGCCTGCTGCTACGCCAGCCCGAAGCGTGGGTGGCGCTGGTGCTGGTAGCCACCGCGGGCAACGTGCTGGGGTCATGGGTGAACTGGTGGCTGGGCCACCTGCTCGACCGGCTGCGGCACCGGCGCTGGTTTCCGTTCACTGCCGGGCAACTGGAACGCGCCCAGCAGCGCTACCGGCGCTGGGGCTGCTGGTCGTTGCTGCTGAGCTGGATGCCAGTGATCGGCGATCCACTGACGTTGATCGCCGGCATCCTGCGTGAGCCGCTCTGGCGTTTCCTGCTGCTGGTCACGCTGGCCAAGGCCGGTCGCTACCTGGTGGTGGCGATGATTACCCTGGGCGTATTCACGACCCGCTGACCGTTCAGGCGAAGCGCTGCAATTGCATCTCGAGCAAGCGGCTCAAGGTGCGCTGGTAGGGAAACGCCAGGTAACCCTCGGTGTACAGCTGCGTCAGCGGGACCTCGGCTTCCAGGTACAGGGCCACGCGGCGGTCATAGCATTCGTCGACCAGCGCGATGAACCGACGCACGCTGTCGTCCTTTGCAGCCAGCGTGGGCAGCATCCGGTCGCCTGCGGCCACCCGTTGCGGCCCGTCCTCGGTGCCGCGGGCTATGCGGCCGGCCTGCTGCACCCCGCTCAGGCACGGCACTCCTTGCAGCAAAATGGCCGTGAACTGGTCGCACAATGCCATGAACTCGAGGGCGCCCAGCGGTTGCGTACACAGCTCATCGAAATGGCACCAGACCACGCGCGGGGCACGCCCGATGACCGTGATCGTCCGAGCGCCAACCGTCAGTGCTTGAGCGCTGCACGGCTGGCCGGCACTGAGGCGCGCGAACACGGCCTGCAAAGCCGTGGGCTGGCCGGGCGGGGTGACCCAGTAGCGCTGGCAGGCAGCCCCGGGGTGCAGACGATGATCCTGCTCACCGTCTACGGCCTGGATCCGCATGTGTTGCTGCATGGCCGTGATCGCCGGCAGAAAGCGTTGCCGATTGAAGCCCTCGCTGTAGAGCTGCTCGGGTGGCTGATTGGAGGTCGCGACCAGCACGACACCGTGGGCGAACAGCGCCTGGAACAGCCGCCCCAGCAACATTGCATCGCCAATGTCGCTGACGAACAACTCGTCGAAGCACAGCACGCGAATGTCTTGGGCCAAGGTGCGCGCCAAGGCGCTCAGGGGATCGGCGGTGCCGCTGAGCTGAAACAGCCGCTGGTGGACCCAGGCCATGAAGTGATGAAAGTGCTGGCGGCGCGCGGGTACGCTCAGGGCACTGTAAAACAGGTCCATCAACCAGGTCTTGCCCCGGCCTACCGGGCCCCAGAGGTACACGCCCTGGCTGGGCGAACCCTGCTGCAGGCGCTCGAAGCAGGCCTGCAGGGCATCGACCGCACGGGCCTGGGCGGCGTCCGCGACGATCTCGCCGCGGGCAAGGGCCGACTGGTACTGGATGAGTGGGGCTGGCATCGGCATGACTTGGGAAAACCCCTGGCTTACGCGTGGCGCCCAGGCACCACGACCTGAAAAGCGACAGACACGAAAAACCTCACCGTCAGCATGTGCCGAAGGCGAGTGAACTGTGCATGTGGATAGCTATGCGTGTAGATAATGGCAGGGGCGGCTGGATTCGAACCAACGCATGGCAGGATCAAAACCTGCTGCCTTACCGCTTGGCGACGCCCCTGTATCGATTCGGCGGGTCGAGTGACTGCCGGATTGACGCTTCCTGCTGGATGACAACTGTGTTGCCGAGGAATGCGTGGCACTTTATCAACAAAGGTCGGCACTGGGAAGCCTTGCTCGAAAAAAAATTCCAGAAAACAGCGAGTTACCAGCCAGGCACGATCTGCACAAGCTGCAACTCACCGTTCATCGGTTTTCCTGGCCGCTTCGCTTAACAACGGCGCGTTTCATCATTCCAACCCTTTAACCGACTCAGGTACCCATCAGGAGGATGTCATGCCCGTCTCACATGATCTGTATCAGGATCTGCAGTACCCCCGCGAAATCGTTCAGCAACGCCGCCAATCGGATGCCGACCTCGATCGCCTTCTGGACGACTACGTCGACATCGACAACCAGGTGCTGGCAGCCGAATCGATCTCCGCCGGCAATTATGTCGATGAAGACCTGCGTCACTTGAAGGAACGGCGCCTGGCCGTGAAGTACATGATCGAGAAGCAATTGACCCGCAAGGTCTGAACGGTCGCCGCGCAGCGCGCGCCGTGGACGCCGGACAGCTCTGTCTCTGGTCGCTCGAACGGAGGTCGGGCTGTGTGAAGCGCGCGATAGCGCCCGTTTATCCTGGGCCACCGCGGTCCATGGCGCAGCCGCATGGGCGGCACGGCATCCACACCACACGCTGCGCGTCGTGAGGAGGCCGAGTCGCAGTGTGCCCGGTCGATTGGCCCTGGCGCCCGGGTATCGCTATGATGCCGCCCTCTCCCGCTACCTGGCCCTTGGCCCATGCACAGCCTTGATGACCTTCGCGCCGGCCGTCTGCTCGGCGTCACCCGCCTCGACCTCAGCGCGCAACTGCGCCACTTTCCGTCAGAGATCTTCGCGCTGGCCGACAGCCTGGAAGTCCTCAACCTGACGGGCAACCAGCTGACCGAGCTGCCGGCAGATCTGCACCGTCTGCACCGCCTGAAGGTGCTGTTCTGCTCGGACAACCTGTTCACCGAACTGCCCGAAGCCGTCGGCGCCTGCGCGCAGCTGGAAACGGTCGGCTTCAAGAGCAACCGCATCTGCCAGGTGAGCGCAAACGCGTTGCCCGCCGCGCTGCGCGCCTTGATCCTGACCGACAACCTGATCGAAACGCTTCCCGAGACGCTGGGCCAGTGCCAGCACCTGCAAAAACTGATGCTGGCCGGCAATCGCCTCACTGCCCTGCCCGAAAGCCTCCAGCAGTGTCAGCGGCTGGAGTTGCTGCGCATCGCCAGCAACCGCCTGACTGCCCTGCCCGGCTGGCTGCTGCAGCTGCCGCGCCTGGCCTGGCTGGCCTATGCCGACAACCCCCTGCCGCGCGGCTTTCAACCGCCGCACCAAGCGGCTGCCTGCGCGCGCATCGAGTGGTCGGCGCTGACCCTGGAAGGTGAGCTGGGCCGCGGCGCTTCGGGTGTCATTCATGCCGCCCGGTGGACGGCGCAAGCCGCGCCGGTGGCGGTCAAGGTCTACAAGGGAGCGATCACCAGCGATGGCTCGCCCCAGGCTGAAATGACGGCCTGCCTGGCGGCCGGTGACCATCCGCACCTGGTTCAGGTGGCCGGCCGGGTGGACGATCATCCCGAGCAGCTGCCCGCGCTGGTCATGCAACGCATCCCCGCGCAATGGCACAACCTGGCCGGCCCGCCGACGCTGGACAGCTGCACACGCGATCACTATGGCCCAGGCCCGAGGCTGACCCTGCCAGCCTTGCTGCGCCTGGCCGAGGGCATCGCCTCGGTGGCTGCGCACCTGCATGGCCGCGGCATCAACCACGGCGACCTGTATGGCCACAACATCCTCTTCCAGGAGGCCAGCGGCCAGTGCCTGCTGGGCGACTTCGGCGCAGCGTCGTTCTATCCGCCGGGCGGCGCCTTGCAGGCACTGGAAGTGCGCGCTTTCGGCATTCTGCTGCAGGAGCTGCTGACGCTTGGCGCGCATGCACATGGCCCCCTGCACGTCATGGCCGAACGCTGCGTGCAGCCGGCCGTCGCGCTGCGCCCGTGCTTCGCCGATCTGGCCGCCGAGCTGCACCAGCGGCTGACTGCCAGCGCCCACTGACCCCTCGCCCGCGAGCCCCCATGGACATCGATCAGGCCCGAACCTTTCTACAAATCATCCGCTGCGGCAGCCTGGTCGCTGCGGCGGAGCAGCTGTTCGTCTCGCAAACGGCGATCACGGCGCGGGTGCAGCGCCTGGAGCAGCACCTGGGCTGCAAGCTGTTCCTGCGCGGGCGCAGCGGCGTGAGCCTGACCGTCGACGGAGAAGCCTTCGTTCCCTACGCTCACCAGCTGGTGCAAACCTGGGAGGCGGCCCGTCGCGAGTTGCCACTGCCGACGGGGCAGCGTCAGCGGCTGCACCTGGGTGCAGAAGTAAGCCTGGGTAATCCGCTGTTGCTGGAATGGGTCAGCGCCTTGCATGACGCGCAGCCCGAGCTGAGCTTGCGCAGTGAAGTGGGTGACGGCGAGTCCCTGCTGCGCAAGGTCGAGGCCGGCCTGCTGGACGCGGCGTTGGTGTATCAGCCCAGCTACGGGCCCGGGCTGCAGGTTGAACAGTTGCTGGAGGAAAAGCTGGTCCAGGTGCGCCGGGTCGGCCGCCATGCACCCTACCTCTACATCGACTGGGGCGAGACCTTCCGCCGCCAGCATGATGCGGCGCTGCCAGACTGCGCCCGGGCGGCGCTGTCGTTCAATCTGGGGCCGCTGGCCCTGCAGTTCATTCTCGAACGCGGCGGCAGCGGCTACTTCCGCACCCGAGTGGTGCAGGCCTACCTCGACAGCGGCGTGCTGGAGCGCGTGCCGCACGCACCGGAATTCACCTACCCGACGTTTCTCGTCTATCCGCGCAAGGACGACAACCCCGCGCTGCAGCACGCCCTGCAGATGCTGCGCAGGTTGGTCGAGGGCGGCACCAGTGACTGGTCACAGCGCTGGGACCCGCTCGCCTGAGGCGGCCGACCGGGCGCTGAGCAGATGCCGTTTGAGGCCGGCGAGCAGGTCGGTCTGGGTAATCATCCCGATCAACCGCCCGCCCTCCAGCACCGGCAGGCAGTGCAGGCCCTGCTCACACAACAGCGGCAGCAGGTGCTGCAACGGCTCGTCACTGGCCACGCTGACCACGCGCCGGCTCATGATCTGCGCCAGGTGTACGGGTTGCCGGGCAAACGGCCGGCGCCAGCTGAAACGGCTGCGGGCCATGGCCGGGGCGACCAGGTCACTGAGGCTGACGATGCCGACCAGCTGGCCCGCGTCGAGCACCGGCAACGTCTTCAGATGATGGCTCGACAGCTGCGCCCAAGCCTGTTCAAGGGTGGTGTGCGGCGTCGCGAACTGCACGTCCCGGGCCATCACCGAGGCCGCACTGAGGCCGCCCAGGCTGCGGCGCAGCGCTTGCTGCTCCGTGGCCTGGATGATGCGCTCCAGCTCGTCGCGGCTGACGTCGACGTATTCGCCCAAGGCCTCCAGCGCCTGATCGAGATCATCACCGGTGACCCCGACCCGCTCACCGGGCGGCGGGTCGAGCGTCTGGTGCGGGTCTTTGCGCGGCGGCGCCTTGGGGTAGCGCACCCCGGTCAGGCCGTTGTAGGCCACGGCCACCGCCAGCAGGATCAGCACGTTGAGCAACACAGGCTCGAGCAGGTGATCACCCAGCGCAACCATGCCAGGATCGGCCAGCACGGCGGTTACCGCCACGGCCCCGCCCGGCGGGTGCAGGCAGCGCAGCAGGCACATCACCACCAGCGACATCCCCAGCGCGGCACCTGCAACCCATAACTCGCTGCCCAGACCGTGGCGCAGCAGCAGCCCTGTGAGGCACGCCGTGGCGTAGCTGCCGAAGACCGGCCAGGGTTGCGCCAGCGGCCCGGAGTGTACTGCGAACACCAATACAGCCGACGCCGCCAAAGGGCCCAGTAGATGCAACGCAATCCCCGGACCGAAGGCCAGGCTGCACAGGTAGCCGGCGAGAAACAGCGCCAACGCCGCGCCGAGACTGGCGCGCAGCCACTGCCTGGGTGGGAGGTGCAATGAAGGGGGCAGAACGCGCTGCAAAAAACTCAGAGCTTTGGGCATGGGTCACGGATGGTAATGGTTGAAGCGAGGGGCACGGCGAACTCAGGCAGGTCGGCGAGCGTGGATGGCGGCGCGGCGAGCGCAAGGCGCTCCGGCGTGCCAGGCAGTTTGACGCAGCGCGCACGCGGCAGCCAATTCAAAAGAGTGCTGGTTGGCTGCAGTTTTATTGCAGTGCCAAGGCCGATACGCTGTTCATGGGCCGCCGTCAGGGCATGCGCCGGGGCAGCTCGACACTGACCCTCAAGCCGCCCAGCGGGCTCTGCAGCAAGACCATCTGCCCATCCCAGGCCTCGACGATATCGCGCACGATCCCCAGGCCCAAGCCGTGTCCGGCCACCTGCTCATCCAGGCGCGAGCCGCGTTCGAGCACCTGTTCGCGCGCCGCTTGCGCAATCCCCGGGCCGTCGTCATCGACCCACAACCGGTAGCCGGCCTCCTGCTCGACGATGCCCAGGCGCACCTCGCTGTCGGCCCACTTGCAGGCGTTGTCCAGCAGGTTGCCGAGCAGTTCGAGCAGGTCTTCGCGGTCCCAGGGTAGCTGCAGGCCCGCTGGGGTGTCGCGCGCCAGAATCAGGCCTTCACCGTGGATCATGCCCAATGTCGCCAGCAGACCGGGCAGCTCGGCATCGCAGTCGAACTGCGCGCCGGGCAGTGCATCACCGGCCAGGCGAGCACGGTTGAGTTCGCGGGTGAGGCGTTGGCGAATCTGCTCCAACTGCTCATGCATCTGGGTGCTGATCTGCGGCGCGGCGCGCACGTGCTCGCTGCTGGCCAGGCTGACCAGCACCGCCAGCGGCGTCTTCAAGGCATGGCCCAGGTTGCCCAGGGCATTGCGCGAGCGGCGCAGGCTGTCTTCGGTGTGCGCCAGCAGGTGATTGATCTGCGTCACCAGCGGCTCCAGCTCGACCGGCACCTGGCTGTCGAGCTGCGAGCGCTGGCCTTGCTGCAATTGCGCGATCTGCTGGCGCGCCCGTTCCAGCGGGCGCAGCGAGCGGGTCACGGTGATGCGCTGCAGCACCAGGATCAACAGCAGGGCGACCAGGCCCAGGCCCAGGCCGATCTGTTGCATGCGGCGAAAGCCTTGCCGTACGGGGGTGTAATCCTGGGCCACGCTGATCGAGATGTTCTGCCCCAGACGCCGGTAATCGGCCCGGTGGATCAACAGCTGCTGGCCCTCGGGGCCCAGCTGCTGACTGTCTTCCAGGCCTGGACTGGTGGGGCGCGGCATGTCCACGTCCCACAGCGAACGGGAACGCCAGTGGCCCTGGGCGAAGTCGATGCGAAAGTAGTAGCCGGAAAACGGCCGGTGATACGCCGCGGCAACCCTGCGCTCATCCAGCGCAATGCCCGTGGAGCCACGCACCAGTGCGGCCAGCAGGTTTTCACTTTCCTTGCGCAGCCCCGCTTCGAGGTAGCGTTGCAGGCCTGCCTCGAACAGCCACAGGGTCGACTGCGCCAGCACCAGGCCAACCACCACCAGCACGGCAACCAGGCCGACGCTCAGGCGCCCCTGGATCGACTTCAAGCGCCGCTCCCTGCGTACAGGTAGCCCTGACCGCGGCGGGTCTCGATGACGCTGCGGCCCAGCTTGCGTCGCAAATGGTTGACGTGCACTTCGAGCACATTGGAATCACGCTCGGTTTCGCCGTCGTACAGGTGTTCGGCCAGATGGCTTTTGGAGAGGATCTGTTGCGGATGCAACATGAAGTAGCGCAGCAGACGAAATTCAGCCGCCGTGAGCTGGATCTCTACGCTGTCGCGGATGATGCATTGGCGACGCTCGTCCAACTGCAGGCCGGCCGCTTCCAGACTGGGCTGGTTGGCCAGGCCGCGGGCACGGCGCAACAGCGACTGGATACGCAGTTGCAGCTCTTCGGGGTGAAAGGGTTTGCTCAGGTAATCGTCGGCACCGGCCTTCAGGCCCTCGACGCGTTCGGCCCAGGAGCCGCGCGCGGTGAGCACCAGCACCGGGATGTGCAAGCCGGCGGCGCGCCATTGCGCCAGAACCTCCAGCCCGGGCAGCCCCGGCAGGCCGAGGTCCAGGATGATCAGGTCGTAGGGTTCGCTCTGGCCCTGATACACCGCATCACGGCCATCGGCCAGCCAGTCCACGGCATAGCCTTGGCGCTGCAACGCGGCGCTCAGCTCATCGGCCAGGGGCACGTTGTCTTCAACCAGCAACAGGCGCATTCAATCGTCTTCCTCGTCTTTGAGCAGCGCACCGGTCGCGGCATCGAACTTGATTTCACGCACTACCCCTTCGGGGGTCAGGATTTCCACTTCGTATTCATAACGGTCATGTTCCTCTTCGAGCTCGGCCTCCAGCAAGCGCGCCCCGGGGTAACGCCCCAGGGCAGCTTCGAGCAATCGCTCAAGGGGCACGATGGTGCCCCGGTGCCGCAGTTCGAGCGCTTCGTCCTGGTCCAGGTCACGACCGACCGCCAGGGTGCTGGCGGCCAGTAGTATCAGGCCCAGAAAGCGGACGGGCCGGGCCAGGGGTTGCATCAGTTGTCCTTTTCGTCCTTCAGCACTTCACCGGTCTTGGCATCGAGTGCCACGTCCCACTCGACGTTGCTGGTGTCGCGCAGGTCGACCTTGTAGATGTAGCGGCCGTACTCGTTTTCCAGCTCGCTGTCGGTAACGGTGGCGCCAGGGTGCTTGGCGACGGCAGCGGCCTTCAGCTCCTCGAGGGACTTGATGGTCTTGTTGCCAACCAGCTTGACCACTTCATCGGGTTGTACGTCTTTGGCGAAGGCAGCAGCGCTACCGAAAGTCAGGGCGGCGGCGGTGAACAGGGCAGTCAAAGTTTTCATGGGTGTACTCCGTTGGGTCTCAAAGTTGTCTACGCAATCAACACTACTGCCGCGGGCTTAATTGAACCTGAAAAGCGCTGGCGCCATGATAGCGCAGCGCAGTGCCCACAGCTGCGGGCTTGGACCGTGCCTGGGGGCGATCTGCTTCATCGTCGTGCCACAGCGCCCACCGTGTGCGCGAACCACCCTGTCCGCCCATCCAGCTTGGATGCAAAGCCAGTACCGCCTCGGCGCCGGTCAGTAGTAGCGTCCCGCCTTCAATGAATGGCTCCAGCCCCGGGTAAACACCGGCGGGCTGGGGTGCTGTCGACCTGGGAGGTCAAATGGAACGTGTACAAGCTATCGACCAAACGGCATTGGACGAGGCACTGATTGCGTTTGCCCGCTACAAGATTGGAGAAATACGCATTTTCGACCTGGAGCGTGCCATGAGTTTCGAGGCGGGCCAGGCCCTTGCCGACAGTGGTCTGGTACGGTTCTCGATCGCCAGAATGGTGTCGGGGCGCTACCGCATCAGCGACGAAGGGGAGAACGCCATCACACCGTCTGGACGGGAGCGCCTGGAGGCGCTCCGCGGCTGACAGCCATTCTTGCCTGTCTGCCTGACCTCGGCGTCGGGCAGGCCGGCTCAGGCGCCCGGCGCGCCGCCTGCAACGATCAGGCACGCTCGACACTGGGCGCAGAATCCGCCGGCCCCTCAGGCAAAACAGGTTAAGATGCGCGCACCGTCGGGCACCTGACGCCGAACCCGCCGTGCTTGCTGCACGAGCGCCCGGCTGCCAATGGCCACCCATCGCCAGCAGCAGCCCCTGGCAACGCTCCCGACGCCCACACCCTTCTTCACAGCGATACAGGTCCACCCGTGGAAATCTTCAAAGAGTTCACCTTCGAATCGGCTCATCGCCTGCCCAATGTTCCTGCCGGCCACAAATGCGGACGCCTGCATGGCCACTCGTTCAAGGTCGCCCTGCACCTGACCGGCCCGCTTGACCCGCACACCGGCTGGATCCGCGACTTCAGCGAAATCAAGGCCGTCTTCAAGCCGATCTACGAGCAGCTCGATCACAACTACCTCAATGACATTCCAGGCCTGGAAAACCCCACCAGCGAAGTCATCGCGCAGTGGATCTGGAACCAGGTCAAGCCTCTGCTGCCCGAGCTCTCCAAGGTGCGCATCCACGAAACCTGCACCAGCGGTTGCGAATACACCGGCGACTGAAGGGGCGCCTCGACACACCCAAGCCCCCCCCACGACAGGCATCGCGGCGAGGCCTGTTCAGGTGCGCTCGAGACGACGCGTGCGCACGATTGCGACGGTCGGCACTGACTCAGGGCTTGGCGGCCCCTGTCCTGATCACGTTCAAGGCGATGAAGCCCTCGCTGCCGTGGTCTTCGTTGAGGTAGGGAAAGCCGCCCTCGTACACCCGCTTGACTGACTTGCCGTGCAGGCTGACCAGCTTGATCCCGTAGTACCAGATGCCAGTCCTCAGCGCGTCGTCCGGCAGGCCTTCCAGCCGCCAGAGCATGCTGCCGTCGGCCAGCGCATCATGGCCGACCGGCTCACTGGTTTCGTACAAGCCCAGGTAGCCGTTGCGGCTGACGTCCAGCCGCCAGTTGGCGTAGGTCCAGTGATGATGCAGGTCATCGACACCGGCGGCGCGGATTTCGTAGTCGGGCTCACCGTTGGTTGCATAGCAGCCCAGCCAGAACTGCGTGGCGAACTTGCGTCGCGACAGCACGTAGTCGGCAACCGCGTGGTTGGTGAAGTCATCGTGCCCCGCATGCAGCCAGCCTTCGGCAGCCCAAGGGGTATCACCGTTGCGCACCGCGCCGATGCGTCGCAGTTGGCTGGCATCCTCTTGCCCGGCGTTCATTTCCGTGGGTTGCCAGTACAGCCGGGCCAGCATGCTTTTTTCAGGAGTGAAACGATAGAAGCTCATGGTCAGTCGCCTTTGCTGCAAATGGACAAAGGCGATCCTAGCCAGGCGCACCTGGCAAGGTCAGCGGGAAACAGGGTCCTGTTCCAGGGCATCCTGAAGAAAACCTGGCGCGATGTAGCGTTCGTAGTGGGCTTCGGACAGCAGGAAGAACTCGCGGTCGATGGCATCGCGCAACTGCGGCAGTTCCCACTCGCGAAATTCCGGGAGCAGGGCAATGCCGTAAGCGTCAAGGTCACGGATCATGCGCGCGCCGCGAGCGATCAGCTGGTAGGCCCAGCAGTATTCGGACTGGCGCACGACGAAACGGATGGCGCGCTGTTCGAGCTGCAGGCGCAGGCGCGCCTTGTCGAACACCTCGAGCTTGGCCATCATCACCTGCACCAGCAACTGCTCCAGGCGCAGCCAGACAGCGCGCTTGGCGTCTTCGTCGTAGGCGTTCCAGTGAATGACTTCATGGTGAAAACGCTTGCAGCCGCGGCACACGATGTCGCCATAGACGGTGGAGCAAAGGCCGACGCAGGGGGTTTTGATGGACTTGCTGGACATGGCAGAACAACAGCTGGGCGGTGGTACACGGCGCCATGTTAGCCCTTTGTCTAACCAGGGTCACCCGCTAAAGTCATGTGCCCAGCCTTACCCTCGAGGCGTTTTTACCGTAGAATCATCCGGCCTTTTCCAAGGCAACCATGTCCGTTGGAAGCTGTTTTCAAAGCGTCACGAGCACAGTCAATCCGGTAGAACGGCGTTGGCGCAACCGCTGCTCTCGAGCAGGCGGCGCGCCAACCCCTCATCAGCCTTCCGTTCTACAGGCGTAAAACTTTGAAAACAGCTTCTGCAAGGATTTCCAGCGTTCCTGGCCTGGCGGCCCACAAAGCCGTCGCTGCGCAGCCTTGCTGGAAGCCTGGATGAGCGTCCCGGACTCCCTTTTGGGACCACTGATGAGGGTAATAACTGTGCTTGAAGCCTACCGCAAACACATCGAAGAGCGTGCCGCCCTGGGTATCGTGCCCCAGCCGCTGAACGCCGAACAAACCGCAGGCCTGATCGAGCTGCTGAAGAACCCGCCGGCCGGCGAAGAAGCCTTCCTCCTTGAACTGATCACTGACCGCGTACCACCAGGCGTCGACGAAGCCGCCTACGTCAAGGCCGGTTTCCTCTCTGCCCTGGCCAAGGGTGAAGCCCAATCTCCACTGATCGACCGCAAGCATGCCACCCAGCTGCTCGGCACCATGCAGGGCGGCTACAACATCGCGACCCTGGTCGAGCTGCTCGATGACGCCACCCTCGGCGCCGTCGCGGCCGAACAGCTCAAGCACACCCTGCTGATGTTCGATGCCTTCCACGATGTCGCCGAAAAAGCCAAGGCTGGCAACGCCAACGCCAAGGCCGTGCTGGAATCCTGGGCCGCGGGCGAGTGGTTCACCAAGCGTCCGGCCATCGCCGACAAGTACACCCTGACCGTATTCAAGGTGCCTGGCGAAACCAACACCGACGACCTCTCCCCTGCCCCAGACGCCTGGTCGCGCCCGGACATCCCGCTGCACGCCCTGGCCATGCTGAAAATGGCCCGCGACGGCATCGAGCCCGAGCAACCCGGTTCGGTCGGCCCGCTGCAGCAGATCGCTGACGTGCGCGCCAAAGGCTTCCCGGTCGCCTACGTCGGTGACGTGGTCGGTACCGGTTCATCGCGTAAATCGGCCACCAACTCGGTGCTGTGGTTCTTCGGCGACGACATCCCCAACGTACCGAACAAGCGTGCAGGCGGCTTCTGCTTCGGCACCAAGATCGCCCCGATCTTCTACAACACCATGGAAGACGCCGGCGCCCTGCCGATCGAGTTCGACTGCACCGACCTGAACATGGGCGACGTCATCGACGTTTATCCGTACAAGGGTGAAGTGCGTCGCCACGACAGCGACGAGCTGGTCACCACCTTCGCCCTGAAAACCGAAGTGCTGCTCGACGAAGTGCGCGCTGGCGGCCGTATCCCGCTGATCGTCGGCCGCGGCCTGACCGACAAGGCCCGTGCCGAGCTGGGCCTGGGTGCTACTGACCTGTTCAAGCTGCCAGAAGCCCCGGTCGACACCGGCAAGGGCTATACCCTGGCGCAGAAAATGGTCGGTCGCGCCTGCGGCCTGCCGGAAAACGAAGGCGTGCGCCCCGGCACCTACTGCGAACCGAAGATGACCACCGTCGGCTCCCAGGACACCACTGGCCCGATGACCCGCGACGAGCTGAAAGACCTGGCCTGTCTGGGCTTCTCCGCTGACCTGGTCATGCAGTCGTTCTGCCACACCGCGGCCTATCCGAAGCCGATCGACGTCACCACCCACCACACCCTGCCTGACTTCATCCGCACCCGTGGCGGCGTTTCGCTGCGCCCAGGCGACGGCATCATCCACAGCTGGCTGAACCGCATGCTGATGCCCGACACCGTCGGCACCGGCGGCGACTCGCACACCCGCTTCCCGATCGGCATCTCGTTCCCGGCCGGTTCCGGCCTGGTCGCCTTCGCCGCGGCTACTGGCGTGATGCCGCTGGACATGCCCGAGTCGATCCTGGTGCGCTTCAAAGGCAAGCTGCAGCCTGGCATCACCCTGCGTGACCTGGTCCACGCCATTCCGTACTACGCCATCCAGAACGGCCTGCTGACCGTCGAGAAGAAAGGCAAGAAGAACGCCTTCTCCGGCCGCATCCTCGAGATCGAAGGCCTGGACGAACTGACCGTCGAACAAGCCTTCGAGCTGTCCGATGCCTCGGCCGAGCGTTCGGCGGCGGGCTGCACCATCAAGCTGCCGGAAAAGGCCATCGCCGAGTACCTGCAGTCGAACATCACCCTGCTGCGCTGGATGATCGGCGAAGGCTACGGCGACCCACGCACCCTGGAGCGCCGCGCGCAAGCCATGGAAGCCTGGCTGGCCAACCCTGAGCTGCTGTCGGCTGACGCTGACGCCGAGTACGCTGAAATCATCGAAATCGACCTGGCCGACGTCAAGGAGCCTGTGCTCTGCGCGCCGAACGACCCGGACGACGCTCGTCTGCTGTCGAGCGTTCAAGGCGAGAAGATCGACGAAGTGTTCATCGGCTCGTGCATGACCAACATCGGCCACTTCCGCGCTGCCGGCAAGCTGCTGGAGAAGGTCAAGGGCGGTATTCCGACCCGTCTGTGGCTGGCTCCGCCAACCAAGATGGACGCCCATCAGCTGACCGAAGAAGGCTACTACGGCATCTACGGCAAGGCTGGCGCGCGCATGGAAATGCCAGGCTGCTCGCTGTGCATGGGTAACCAGGCACGTGTGCAGACCGGTTCGACCGTGGTCTCCACCTCTACCCGTAACTTCCCCAACCGTCTGGGCGATGCCACCAATGTCTATCTGGCCTCGGCTGAGCTGGCAGCGGTCGCTTCGATCATCGGCAAGCTGCCGACCGTCGAGGAGTACATGGGCTACGCCAAGGACATCGACAGCATGGCCGCCGACGTCTACCGCTACCTGAGCTTCGACCAGATCGCGGAATTCCGCGACGCGGCAGAAGCGGCGAAGATCCCGGTGGTACAGGCGTAAGCCAACCGCAGTCACGCAATACGAAAAAGCCCCGGCAGCGATGCCGGGGCTTTCTCGTTTCAGGAATTCTCGATGCTGCACAGGGCGATCTGAGCGTGATGAGCACGATCGAGCGGCTATTGCCGCGATGGCCGGCGCAGCCGGCCTGATTCAGCCGCCGCGCACCGGCAGGCTGACCTAGGTTGCAGCCTTGGGTCGGCTGCGCCGGCCATCGCGGCTAAGCGGAGACGCCGGATCGGCGGTTCCCACATCGGACGCATTAGGCTGCCGAAATACAAGAAAGCGCGGTCCGTGTGGGAGCCTACTGTCTTTCGCTAAGGGCTGACAAACGGTCGGATCAGGCGTTTTCAACAGCAACGCGGATCGCGTTTTGTGGGAGCGGCTTTAGCCGCGATGGGCGGCGCAGCCGACCCAGGGCTGCAAC
>NZ_DAMCCR010000066.1:0-24145 GCF_032058845.1 Pseudomonas sp.
CGAAGCACCTCCAGTACCGAAGAAACATCCAACTCATTGAATCTCAAGGAGTTTTCCGTTCCGTTTGCCCTGGAAGTGGTGCGCAGTATAAAGACATCCGCTGAGGGGTCAAGCACTTATTTCACAAACATTTCAAAAGGCCTTAAATGCACAAGGGAGGCCGAAGCCTCCCCTGTATCGCTGACAGCGATGAGCCCTTCTTCTATATAAGGACGATCCGCGCAAAGGCTTTTTTACCCGCCTGGCAGACGTGCGAGGAGCCGCGAACGAATACGAAGCTGCGATCGACCACCACGCCATCGACCTTGACACTTCCCGCCGCCAGCAGATCACGCGCCGCCGCAGAGTTCTTCACCAACCCGGCCTTATTAAGGACGGCGGCAATGGGCATATCCTCGGAAGCCTCCAGGGAAATCTCTGGAAGGTCCTCGGGAAGCTCACCCTCTTTCATGCGATTACCCGCCGCGCGGTGAGCATTGGCAGCCGCCTCTTCACCATGGAAGCGGGCGACGATCTCTTCAGCGAGCTTGATCTTCACATCGCGGGGATTGGCACCGGCTGCGACATCCGCACGCAACTGGGCGATCTCATCCATGCTGCGGAAGCTGAGCAGCTCGAAGTAGCGCCACATCAAGGTGTCCGGAATCGACACCAGCTTGCTGTACATCACACCGGGCGCTTCCTGGATGCCGACATAATTGCCCAGCGACTTGGACATCTTCTTCACGCCATCGAGCCCTTCGAGCAAAGGCATGGTCACCACGCTCTGGGCTTCCTGGCCATAAGCGCGCTGAAGCTCACGCCCCATCAGCAGGTTGAACTTCTGATCGGTGCCGCCCAGCTCGACGTCAGCCTTGAGCGCGACCGAGTCATAGCCCTGCACCAGCGGATACAGGAACTCATGAATGGCAATCGGCTGATTACTGGTGTAACGCTTGTCGAAGTCATCGCGCTCGAGCATGCGCGCCACGGTGTACTGCGAAGACAGACGGATGAAGTCGGCTGGGGTCAGCTGATCCATCCAGGTGGAGTTGAACGCCACTTCGGTCTTGGCCGGATCGAGGATCTTGAATACCTGCTGCTTGTAGGTCTCGGCGTTGTCGAGTACCTGCTCGCGCGTCAGCGGCGGGCGAGTGGCGCTTTTGCCGCTCGGGTCGCCGATCATTCCGGTGAAGTCACCGATCAGGAACACCACCTGATGCCCCAGCTCCTGGAACTGCCGCAGCTTGTTGATCAGCACGGTATGCCCGAGGTGCAAATCGGGGGCAGTGGGGTCAAAGCCTGCCTTGATGCGCAGAGGCTCGCCCCGCTTGAGCTTCTCGACCAGCTCAGATTCGACCAGTACCTCTTCCGCACCGCGCTTGATAAGCGCCAGCTGCTCTTCCACCGACTTCATAAACAGATCCGCAAGGCTCAGGTTAAAAGGGAGCCAACCATACAAGATCGGCGGTCAAATACAAGTTTTGCAAAATCTTGTGACTCAGTGAGGCGCGCGTAACGTCTATGCGCCCTTGCACGAATGCAGATTTGGTTATATTTTATACAGTTATTTCATCTTCATCATGTCATTCATCTTTTCCTTTTCACCTTTTTTAAAGTCACCCTTATGACCCCAAACACTGCAAAGGCATCTCGGCTGTACCCCAAAATCCACCTACTTGCTGCCAGCGGTCTTGCCGCGATGCTCAGCCTTGCGCTGCTGGTGTTCCCCTCCAGCGAAGTGGAAGCCAAGAAAACCACCCTGAGCCTCGAGCTGGACAACCCGGCCGACTCGCTCAAGGAAGAGGCTGCCAGCACGCCGCTGGTCCAGACGCAACAACCCTCCAGCTCCCCTTTCGCGCAGATAGACAATGCAGCGCCCGCGCCCACCGAGCAGGCTGTTCAGGCAGCGCCCGAGCCGAAAAAGGGCGAGCCGGGCCACCGTGAAGTCACCGTGGCCAAAGGCGATACGCTTTCCACGTTGTTTGCCAAGGTCGGCCTGCCCGCCAATGCCGTCCATGACCTGTTGGCCAGCACCAAGCAGGCCAAGCAGTTCAGCCAACTCAAGCACGGGCAGGTCTTGCAGTTCGAGCTGGACAAGAACGGGCAACTTGCCAGCCTGCACAGCAAGGTCAGTGGCCTGGAAAGCATTCGCCTGATCCGTTCGGACAAGGGCTACAGCTTCAGTCGCGAAATCAGCAAACCGGTGGTGCGCACGGCCTACGCCCATGGCGTGATCAAGAGCTCGCTGTCGGCCTCGGCGCAGCGCGCCGGGCTGTCGCACAGCCTGACCATGGACATGGCCCGCGTGCTGGGCTACGACATCGACTTTGCCCAGGACATTCGCCAGGGCGATGAATTCGATGTGGTCTTCGAGCAGAAGGTCATGGACGGCAAGGTCGTCGGCACCGGCAACATTCTCTCGGCGCGCTTTTCCAACCGTGGCAAAACCTACACCGCAGTGCGCTATACCAACAAGCAGGGCAACACCAGCTACTACACCGCCGATGGCAGCAGCCTGCGCAAGGCATTCATTCGTACCCCCGTCGATTTCGCGCGGATCAGCTCGCGTTTTTCGGCTGGGCGCAAGCATCCGATCCTGAACAAGATCCGTGCACACAAAGGTGTCGACTACGCCGCACCTCGCGGTACCCCGATCAAGGCGGCAGGTGATGGCAAGGTCGTGCTGGCTGGCCGCCGGGGCGGTTACGGCAACACGGTGATCCTGGCCCATGGCAACAAGTACCAGACGCTCTACGGCCACATGCAAGGCTTTGCCAAGGGCGTAAAGACCGGCGGTAGCGTCAAGCAGGGGCAGGTCATCGGCTACATCGGCACCACCGGCTTGTCGACCGGGCCGCACTTGCACTATGAGTTCCAGGTCAATGGCGTACACGTCGACCCGTTGAGCCAGAAAGTGCCGATGTCCGAACCGATTGCCAAGGCAGAGCGCCAGCGCTTCATGCAGCAGAGCCAACCCCTGATTGCGCGCATGGATCAGGAAAAAGCCACCATGCTCGCCTCGAACAAGCGCTGAGCATGGCGCGCTATATAGGGGTCATGTCGGGGACCAGCCTGGATGGGCTGGACATCGCCTTGATCGAGCAACACGAACAACCCCGGTTGCTGGCCACCCACTACCTGCCAATGCCGGCCGACTTGCGCACCGAGCTGCTGGCACTGTGCGCCAGCGGCCCGGACGAAATTGCCCGGGCAGCCCTGGCGGAGAATCGCTGGGCTCAATTGGCGGCCCAGGGTATTGCAGCACTGCTGCAGGAGCAGGCGCTGGCCCCGGAACAGATCACGGCCATCGGCAGCCATGGCCAGACCATCCGCCACGAGCCTGCCCGCGGTTTCACGGTGCAGATCGGTAACCCCGCCCTGCTGGCGGAGCTCACCGGCATCAGCGTGATCGCAGATTTCCGCCGCCGCGACGTCGCTGCTGGCGGACAAGGTGCCCCGCTGGTCCCGGCGTTCCATGAAACCCTGTTCGCGCATCCTGGCCAACGGCTGGGCGTGTTGAACGTGGGCGGCTTCAGCAACCTGACATTGCTTGCGCAGGATCAACCGGTCAGCGGTTTTGATTGTGGGCCAGGCAACGTGTTGCTTGATGCCTGGATTCAACGCAAGCGTGGTGAGCCCTTCGATGCTGATGGCGCCTGGGCTGCCACGGGTAGCGTGGATCATGCCCTGCTCGGGAGCTTGCTGGGCGATCGGTTTTTCGCAGGAACGGGACCGAAAAGCACGGGCCGCGAAGTGTTCAACCTGACGTGGCTGGACCAGCACCTGAGCGCCCTGCAGCCTTTGCCCGACGAAACGGTCCAAGCCACGCTGCTGGAGCTGACGGCGCGCAGCATCTGCGATGCCTTGAACACGGCGCAGCCAGACACCGACCGATTGCTGGTCTGCGGTGGCGGGGCACGTAACGGGTCGCTGATGCGTCGGCTGGCGGCGCTGTTGCCGGCCACTCAGGTTGAAAGCACCGAAGCGTGCGGCGTTCACCCTGACTGGGTCGAGGCCATGGCTTTTGCCTGGTTGGCCCATTGTTGCCTGACGGGGGTGGCGGCTAACCGCCCGAGCGTGACCGCCGCCAGAGGGCTACGAGTGCTGGGCGCGATCTACCCCGCCTGAGTCCGATGATCGAACGAAAACGCCGCGCAAATGCGCGGCGTTTTCAGTTCAGCGACGCAGGTGTCAGATGGAGAACGACGACCCGCAGCCGCAAGTGGTGGTGGCATTCGGGTTCTTGATCACGAAGCGCGACCCCTCGAGGCCCTCCTGGTAATCCACCTCTGCACCGGCCAGGTACTGGAAGCTCATGGGGTCGACTACCAGCGATACGCCCTCGCGCTCAACGATGGTGTCGTCGTCGGCCACATCTTCATCAAAGGTGAAGCCATACTGGAAGCCCGAGCAACCGCCGCCAGTCACGAACACGCGCAGCTTGAGCCGATCATTGCCCTCTTCGCTGACCAGGGTCTTCACCTTGTGCGCAGCACCGTGGGTGAATTCCAGACCCGTGGGGGTGAAGGTTTCAACGCTCATGTAGATTCTCCCGGCAGGACGCCGTAACAAAACTCGATGCGCGCATTATCCGCTTCTCCGAGAAAATTGGTCAACAATTGTCCGGCAGCCGATGCAAGGTCGGTTTGCCACACGCAGATACGAAAAGGCCCGCACTCGGCGGGCCTTCAGGTTACGCGTCGATCAAGGCAGCAGGCCGGCGTGGTTCAGGCCCATGCGCTCGTCCAGCCCGAAGAGGATATTGAGGTTCTGCACGGCCTGGCCCGAAGCGCCTTTGACCAGATTGTCGATCACCGACAGCACCACCACCAGATCGCCGCCTTGCGGGCGGTGAACAGCGATCCGGCAGACGTTGGCGCCACGCACGCTACGCGTTTCAGGATGACTACCGGCAGGCATGACGTCGACGAAAGGCTCGTCTGCATAGCGTTTTTCATACAGCGCCTGCAGATCGACCGAGGTGTCGAGCAGGGTGGCGTACAGCGTCGAATGAATGCCGCGAATCATGGGCGTGAGGTGCGGAACGAAGGTCAGGCCGATCGGGCCACCCGCAGCCAGGCGCAAGCCTTGGCTGATTTCTGGCAGGTGCCGGTGGCCTTTCACCGCGTAGGCCTTCATGTTTTCGCCCGCTTCAGAGAACAGCGAGCCCACGGCTGCACCGCGGCCCGCCCCGCTCACACCGGACTTGCAGTCGGCGATCAGCCGCATTGGATCGACAATCCCAGCTTCCAGCAGTGGCAGGAAGCCCAGCTGGGTTGCGGTGGGATAGCAGCCCGGAACAGCGATCAGGCGTGCGTTGCGGATCTTTTCACGGTTGACTTCCGGCAGGCCGTAGACCGCATCGCCGAGCAGCTGCGGGGCGCCGTGAGGCTGGCCGTACCAGTTGCCCCACTCCTCGGCATCCTGCAGACGGAAGTCGGCCGACAGATCGATGACCTTGGTCCCGGCTGCCAGCAACTCGCCCGCCAGGGCGTGGGCGACGCCGTGTGGCGTGGCGAAGAAGACGACATCACAGGCACCCAGCGTCGCGCTGTCAGGAACACTGAAGCGCAGGTCGTCGTAATGGCCTCGCAGGTTCGGATACATGTCGGACACCGCCATGCCCGCTTCGGAACGCGAAGTGATGACAACCACTTCGGCCTGCGGGTGCTGCGCCAGCAGACGCAACAGCTCGACACCGGTGTAACCCGTGCCGCCGACGATACCGACCTTGATCATGATGCTTGCCCCCTATCAACGAAGCCACTGGAAAGCCTTGGATGATAGGGGTCACAGGCGCCAGGAACAACACTGGATTAACCCTTGAGGGTGCTGGGCAACTACTATCTGACCACCGTAAAAACCTGAAGGAAGCTCTCAATGCTGTATCTCTGGATCAAAGCGCTGCACATCGTCAGCGTGGTCTGCTGGTTCGCCGGCCTGTTCTACCTGCCCAGGCTGTTCGTCTACCACGCGCAAAGCACCGACAGTGTCAGCCGCGAGCGCTTCGTCACCATGGAGCGCAAGCTGTACCGCGGCATCATGAACCCGGCCATGATCGCGACGTTCGTGTTTGGTATCTGGATGCTCTACCTCACGCCGGGATGGCTGAGCCAGGGGTGGATGCATGCCAAGCTGACACTGGTGATTCTGCTGACCGGCTATCACCACGTCTGCGGCGCTCAGCGCAAGCGTTTCGCAGCAGGGACCAACACGCGCAGCCACGTGTATTACCGCTGGTTCAACGAAGTGCCGGTGCTGCTGCTGCTGGGCATTGTCGTGCTGGTGGTGGTCAAGCCGTTCTGAAGGCCGCTGAATCACCAGGCCTGGCGAAACAGGCCCTGTCACTCTCTGGGGCACGCTGTACACTAGCGCCCCTTCTCGCCGCCCCAGGAGCGCTGCATGACCCGTTACGCCATGATCACCGGAGCGTCCAGCGGCCTTGGCCTGGCTCTGGCCGAAGCGCTGGCACGGCGTGGGCGTAACCTCATTCTGGTAGCGCGGCAGCGTGAACCGCTCGAAGCGGTCGCCCTCGAGCTGACGCAGCGCTTTGGCGTGGAAGTGCTGTACCGGGCCTGCGACCTCAGCCAGCCGTTGCGCCTGTCGGGGTTCGTGCTGGAGCTCGAGGAAGGCGAGCGGCGGATCGACCTGCTGGTCAACTGTGCCGGGCTGCGCACCTATGGCCCGTTCCTGGCGCACGAGTGGGCCGATGAGCAGGACCTGCTGGAGGTCAATGTACTGGCCTTGAGCCGGCTCTGCCACGCGCTGGGCAACCTGATGGCCGTGCATGGCGGCGGCCAGATTCTCAATGTTGCGGGGCTTGCCGGTGTTGCGCCTGGCCCCTGGATGGCGGCTTACGCTGCGAGCAAGGCTTATGTGCTGAGCTTCACCGAAGCCCTGCGCGAAGAGCTCAAGCGCACTGGCATCAAGGTGTCGGTGCTGTGCCCGGGTCCGGTGCGCTCGGCCAACCGCCCCATCGACAGGCTCAAAGGCAGTCGCCGTTGCCTGTCGCCGCAAGAGGTGGCGTTGTTCACCGTGCGTGCCCTGGACAAGAATCGCGCCCTGATCATGCCCGGCCGCCGTAACCGTTGGCTGGCATTCGCCCCGCGCCTGTTGCCACGCTGGCTGACGCGAAAGCTCGCAGGTGTGCTGCATCGCCGCTATTGCCCCTCCGGAATGCAGTAGGTCATGGGCGAATGACGCCTGGCTGAGTACACTCCTTGCGGACCCTCACCATGGAGCAGCGTTGTGGACACTCTATTCACCAAGATCATCAACCGGGAAATTCCGGCCAAGATCATCTATGAAGATGACCAGGTTCTGGCTTTCCACGATATCGCCCCACAGGCACCGGTGCATTTTCTGGTCATTCCGAAAAAGCCCATCCGCACCCTCAACGACCTGACCGAAGACGACAAGACCCTCGCCGGGCATATCCTCTTCACGGCGCAACGCCTCGCGCTCGAGCTGGGCTGCGAAGAAGGCTTCCGCGTGGTGATGAACTGCAATGAGCTGGGCGGTCAGACCGTATACCACATCCACCTGCACGTGCTCGGTCAGCGGCAGATGAACTGGCCACCGGGCTGAGCCCATCACGTCGTTTGTGGGAAAAGCGCTGGGCATGACCCTGAGCAATCGTCTTTCCCACGATTGAGGTAGACTGTCGGGCACACTTTTTCGGAGGTGCCCGATGGCTACCGAACGTCACTATTCGCCGCTCGACCGCTTGCTGCTGCAAGCCGACACCGCCCTGCGCACTTTGCTGCCCTTCAGCGGCCAGCCTTCGCGCCCGTCACCGGCGATCGTTCAACCGAGCGTCGAACTCGATCCCGCCCAGAGCCGCCATGTCGCCGGCCTCATGCGCATCAATCACACCGGTGAAGTCTGTGCCCAGGCGCTCTATCAAGGGCAGGCGCTGACCGCCAAGCTGCCGCAGGTGCGCCGCGCGATGGAGCATGCCGCCGAAGAAGAGATCGACCACCTGGCCTGGTGCGAACAACGCATTCGCCAGCTGAACAGCCATCCGAGCGTGCTCAACCCCCTGTTCTACGGCATGTCATTCGGTATCGGCGCATTCGCCGGGCTGGTCAGTGACAAGGTCAGCCTGGGCTTCGTGGCGGCCACCGAGCGACAGGTCTGCAAGCACCTTGACGAACACCTCGAGCAGATCCCTGCCGAAGACGGCAAATCCCGTGCAATTCTCGCACAGATGCGTGTCGACGAAGCACACCATGCCGAGGCGGCGCTGGAGGCAGGCGGCTACCGTTTCCCGGCGCCCGTTCGCTTCGGCATGAGCCTGATGGCCAAGGTCATGACCAAAAGCACCTACCGGGTCTGAAGCGATCATCCGAGGGTCATGCCATGACGCAGCGTTTCGATGCCGACGACCTGGCCCGCGCGGTCACAGCTGGGGTGCTCGAGCCCGGCCAGGATCGCGCACTACTGGCCTTTCTGCGCGCCCACCCCACCCGTCAGCCCGGTTTTCAACTGGCGCATGTGGCCTTCTACTTCGGCGCACTGCTGATCATGGGTGCCATGGGCTGGTTGCTGACCGAAGCCTGGATGAGCGTCGGTGACGGCGCCTTGCTCGCCATCAGCCTGGCCTACATCGTGTCGCTGACGCTACTGGGCCTTGCCCTGCAACGCCGGGCTCAACCGGTTGCCGCAGGCGTATTGGCGGCGGTTGCGGTGAGTATCGTGCCCTTGGCGGTATTCGCCTTGCAGCGCATCACCGGCTTCTGGCCCTTCGGCGATGCAGCCACGGAGTACGCGTCCTACTACCGCTACGTCCGCGGCCAATGGCTGTTGATGGAAGCGTCGACCGTGCTGGCAGGGCTGCTGATGCTGCGCGTCATCCGCTTTCCATTCATCGTCCTGCCCATGGCACTGGCACTGTGGTTCATGTCCATGGACCTCAGCGAATATCTCTACGGCGATGAACTGAGCTGGGCACAGCGTCGAGCGGTGTCCGTGTGGTTCGGCCTGGCCCTGCTGCTGGGCACGCTGATCGTCGATGGCCGCACGCACAAGGACTATGCAGGCTGGGGTTACCTGGCCGGATTGCTGGCGTTCTGGGGTGGGCTGACGGCGATGGACAGCAGCAGCGAACTGGGCAAGCTCGGCTACTGCCTGATCAATCTGCTGCTGATGGGGGTGGCGGTGCTGCTGCGGCGCACCGTGTTCATGGTGTTTGGCGCGCTGGGCGTGGCGATCTACCTGGGCTACCTGGCCCACGACGTGTTCGCCGAATCGTTGCTGTTCGGGCTGGTGCTCACCCTGATCGGCCTGGGCGTGATCGGTCTGGGCCTGGCCTACCAGAAGCGCCGCGAGCGGCTGACCGAGCAACTGCGTACCTGGCTGCCCGAGGCGCTCGGGCGGGCGTTGCCCGCACTGAGACGCTGATTGCACCACCGTGCGGCCTTTCCCGGCCGCGGCGGTGAGCCTTGAATCAACCGAGCTCGACGATCTCGTAGCCGTGGGTGATCTCTACCCCTGCACGGCCAAGCATGATCGACGCCGAGCAGTACTTCTCGGCTGACAGCTCGACCGCACGCTTGACCTGCGCGTCCTTCAAACCACGGCCCTTGACCACGAACCGCAGGTGAATCCTGGTAAAGACCTTGGGATCTTCGTCGGCCCGCTCGGCATCGAGAAAGGCTTCACAGCTCTCAACCGCCTGACGCGACTTCTTCAGAATGCTCACCACGTCAAAACTGCTGCAGCCCCCCAGACCCAGCAGCAGCATCTCCATCGGGCGCACGCCCAGGTTGCGACCGCCGGCTTCCGGCGGGCCGTCCATGACCACCACGTGACCACTGCCCGACTCGCCGAGGAACATGGCGTCACCGGCCCATTGGATGCGTGCTTTCATCTGTGCAACTCCTGCAAGCTTGAAAAATGGAGGTCAGCTTAGTCCTTGTGCGTGAAGCGGAAAAGCCGACACGGGGGATTTCTGGCTTTGCAATCAGAAAGAGCCGATACTCTGGCGCCAAATGACTGGCACAACGCCAGCAACCAGCCCCTTCCTCCTCTGCATCACTGAACAGGATTTCGTGATGGTCGCGTCCGCGCTTTCCGCCAAGATCAAGAACATCGACAAACTGCTGGTGCACTGCCAGCGGCGCCGGTACACGGCCAAGAGCACCATCATTTGCGCAGGCGATAAAGCCGAGACCCTGTCCTACATCATCAAAGGCTCTGTCACGGTGCTGCTCGAGGATGACGAAGGGCGAGAAATGATCATTGCCTACCTCAACAGCGGGGATTTCTTCGGGGAACTCGGCCTCTTCGACGCCAGCGGACCGGTGCGCGAACGCAGCGCCTGGGTCCGCGCCAAGAGCGAGTGCGAGGTGGCGGAAATCAGTTACGAACGCTTCCGTGAGCTGGCCCGTCTGGACCCGGACATCCTCTATGCCGTGGGCGCCCAGATAGCCCAGCGCTTGCGCGACACCACGCGCAAGGTCGGCGACCTGGCCTTCTTCGATGTCACCGGGCGCGTTGCCCGCTGCTTGCTGGACCTGTGCAAGCAACCCGATGCCATGACCCACCCGGACGGCATGCAGATCAAGATCACCCGTCAGGAGATAGGCCGTATCGTCGGCTGCTCGCGGGAGATGGTCGGGCGTGTGCTCAAGGACCTCGAAGAACGCAACCTGGTCAACGTCAAAGGCAAGACCATGGTGGTCTTCGGCACCCGTTAATCGCGAGCGATCGCCGCGAGCAACTGCGTGTAGACCTCGTGAAGCGACTCGAAGACCGGGGCGTTCGACACCACTTCATGCAAGGCGATATGGCTGTCAGCGCGGCACCGCTGCGCCAGCTCGCACACTGCATTGAAGCGATTGACCGCCGCCACCATCGACTCACGCTGGTTGTCCAGCAACAGCGCCCCGTGCACCAGCACCACCGGGCGCTTGCCACCCAGGCCCTGACGCCAGCGCTGGGCAGTGCCCACCAGTTTGCGGCCATTGAGGTTGACGTTGTACCGGCCATCACAGAAGGCGCCGTCGATCTCGCCCACTGACGCCACGCCGCCCCAGCCGCGCAGCGCTTCGCACAATGGCTCGCACAACCGTTGATAGGCCAGCTCGATACGGCCATGGTCGCCCTCACTGCGCGGGGCGACATAGATGAGGGCAATGTTCACCGTGGCCGGTGACTGCGGCACCGGCTCGCCGCCCGTTTCGCGCAGCAGGACCGGCCAGCCGTGACCGGCTGAGGCCTGTGCGGCGGCGTCGAAGCCTGGCAGCCGGCTCATGCGGCGCGGCATCACCAGGGCGCTGTCGGTGGGCTGCCAGAACAGCAGCCCGGTAGCCTGCTCACCGCGACAGACGGCGGCGAGCAGGTCCTGTTCGGCTTGAAGGCCCTGCTCGACAGTGAGGGCCATTACGGGGTCGGTCATGACGTGCTCGTGGTCTGCGGCGGCCAGGGTGATCAGTCCAGGGACTGGGTGCTTTGCACGGTGCGCCCCGGGAAGAACAGGCGCTGCAGTTCCAGCCCGGGCTGTTCGGCGCGCATGAACGCCTCGCCGACCAGGAACGCGTACACCTCGTTGATTTCCATCAACTCGACATCGGCACGATTGAAAATGCCGCTTTCGGTAATCGCCAGGCGATCGCGCGGAATGCGCGGCAGCAGGTCGAGGGTGGTTTCCAGGCTGACTTCGAAGGTATGCAGGTTGCGGTTGTTGACGCCCACCAGCGGGGTGTCGAGGTGAGTCAGGGCACGCTCCAGTTCATCACCGTCATGCACTTCGACCAGGACGTCGAGGCCCACCTCCTTGGCCGTCGCCGCCAGCTCGGCCATGCGCACATCATCCAGCGCCGAGACGATCAGCAGCACGCAGTCTGCGCCCAGTGCCCGGGCTTCGACGATCTGGTACGGGTCGATCATGAAGTCCTTGCGGATGACCGGCAGGCCGCAGGCGGCGCGGGCCTGTTGCAGATAGGCATCGGCGCCCTGGAAATAGTCGATGTCGGTGAGCACCGACAGGCAGGTCGCCCCACCCTTTTCATAACTGACGGCGATTTCGGCCGGGACGAAGTGCTCACGGATCACGCCTTTGCTCGGCGAGGCCTTCTTGATCTCGGCAATCACCGCCGGCTGCTTCAGGTGTGCCTGCTTGATCAACGCATCGGCGAACCCGCGCGGCGCGTCGGCGGCCTTGGCCAGTTGCTGCAGCTCCGACAGGCTGACGCGCGCACTGCGCTGCGCCACTTCCTCGGCCTTGCGGGCGAGAATCTTCTCCAACACCGTTGGTACGCTCATGCTTGGTTCTCCACCTTGAATACCGCCGTAAAGGCGCCGAGCTCTTGCATTTTTTCCCAGGCCAGCCCGGTGTGAAGCACATCGTGGGCGAGTTCGACACCGGCCTTGAGGGTCATGGCGTGGTCTGCGGCATACAACGCTGCACCCGCATTGAGGGCGATCATTTCCGCCGCTTTCTGCGCGCTCTCGCTCTTGCGTCGGCCCAAGGCGTCACGGATCAGCGCCAGCGAGGCGGCCGGTGTGTCGACTGCCAGGCCATGCAGGCTCTGGCTCTTGATACCCAGGTCTTCGGGCTCGACCCAATACTCGCTGATCTCGCCGTTTTTCAGCTCGGCCACGAAGGTCGGCGCGGCCAGGCTGAATTCGTCCAGCCCGTCCTTGGAGTGCACCACCAGCACATGCTTGCTGCCCATGCGCTGCAACACTTCGGCCAGCGGGCGGCACAGCGCCTGGCTGAATACGCCGACCACCTGGTGCCTGACGCCAGCCGGATTCGTAAGCGGGCCGAGCATGTTGAACATCGTGCGCAGGCCCAGGTCACGGCGCGGACCGGCGGCGTGCTTCATTGCCGAATGATGGCTCTGGGCGAACATGAAGCCGATGCCCAGGCTGTCGATGCAGCGCGCAACCTGCACCGGGGTGAGGTCGAGGTAGATGCCGGCCGCCTCCAGCAGATCGGCGCTGCCGCTCTTGCCGGACACCGCACGGTTGCCATGCTTGGCCACCGTGCAACCGGCCGCAGCCAGGACGAACGCCGAGGCGGTGGAGACGTTGAAGATATTGGCGCCATCGCCGCCGGTACCGACGATGTCGACGACACCGTCCAGGTCCTTGAGCTCTACCTTGCTGGCCAACTCGCGCATCACCGTCACGGCGCCGACGATCTCGTCGATGCTTTCGCTTTTCATGCGCATGCCCATCATGAAGGCACCGATCTGCGCTTCGCTGCACTGGCCGGTCATGATCTGGCGCATCACCTCGCTCATCTCGCCGGTGCTCAGGTCCAGGTGGCTGACGATGCGGTTCAATGCGGTTTTGATATCCATGCTCACTGCTCTGTCCTTAACGGCGGCCGCCGGTCTGCTTGAGGAAGTTGGCGAAAAGCTCATGGCCTTGTTCGGTCAAGATCGATTCGGGGTGGAACTGTACGCCTTCGATGTTCAGGGTCTTGTGACGCAGGCCCATGATTTCATCGACCGCGCCATCTTCCAGCGTGGTCCAGGCGGTGACTTCCAGGCAGTCCGGCAAGGTTTCGCGCTTGACCACCAGCGAGTGGTAACGGGTCACGGTCAGCGGGTTGTTGAGACCGGCGAAAACGCCCAGGTCATGGTGGTGCACAGGGCTGGTCTTGCCATGCATCACCTGGCGCGCGCGCACCACGTCACCGCCAAAGGCCTGGCCGATCGACTGGTGCCCGAGGCAGACGCCGAGAATCGGCAGCTTGCCGGCGAAATGCAGAATGGCCTCGATCGACACCCCCGCTTCGCTGGGCGTGCAGGGCCCTGGAGAGACGACGATACGCTCAGGGTCGAGCGCCTCGATCTGCGCCAGGGTCAGTTCGTCGTTGCGAATGACCTTGACCTCGGCACCGAGCTCGCCCAGGTATTGGACGACGTTGTAGGTAAAGGAATCGTA
The DNA here is from genome assembly GCF_032058845.1 of Pseudomonas sp. Lineage (GTDB taxonomy): Bacteria > Pseudomonadota > Gammaproteobacteria > Pseudomonadales > Pseudomonadaceae > Aquipseudomonas. The sequence goes on from NZ_DAMCCR010000066.1 coordinate 13,885, forward strand.
GTTGTCGATCATCAGTAACATCAGGCTGAACCTCTTGAATCCACTGACTTTGAATACGTGCTTTTGCAACCGGACACAGCCGCGGGCGCTCCGCCAGGGCAGTGTTCAACGCATTTGAAAAGCAATCAGAAACGGGCCGGAGAGACCGGCAGGAGATAAAGTCAGGCGCGCCAACGCCAACGGGCGTGGGCCTTGATAACGCGCATCAAGAGTTTGCTGACGATCAACACGGAAGTAGTCTCGCTCATTCGAAACCGCACAGTAGCCTACGGGCGCCGCGGGTGCAACAAGCCCTGGGGCCGGGCAAACGAAGTGTTGAATTACCACCGAGCCTGGATTTGCTATGGTCGGCCGGCTGTGTCGAACAACAACAAAGAACAGGACTCTCTACATGCGCACACCGCCCTTCTTACGCACGTTTCTGGGAATGATGGTTCTGGCCAGCGGCCAGGCTATGGCATCGCCCAACCCGTATTCCACGCTGATGGTCTTCGGCGACAGCCTCAGCGATGCCGGGCAGTTTCCCGACTTGGCCGGAACGGCCACCGGCATGCGCTTCACCAACCGCAATGCCGACGGCACGTATGCGCCCGTTTCGCCGATGATCCTTGGCAACCGGCTGGGGTTCTCCGGAGCCGAACTGGGCCCTTCCACCTCCCCGGTGAACACGGCCACGGGCATGCCGGACGGCAACAACTGGGCGGTGGGGGGCTACACCACGCAGCAGATCCTCGACTCCATCACCGACACCTCCAAGGTCGTGATTCCACCCGGCAAGCCGTTCGCGGGCCTGGTGATCCGTGAACGCCCCGGCTACCTCGCCAACGGCCTGCGCGCCGACCCCAACGCCTTGTACTACCTCACCGGCGGCGGCAACGACTTCCTGCAGAATCAGGTGACCAGCCCCGCCGATGCGGCCGCAGCCGGCGGCCGGCTCGCCGCGAGCGCCCAAGCCCTGCAGCAAGGCGGCGCCCGCTACATGATGGTCTGGCTGCTGCCTGACCTGGGCCAGACGCCGAACTACAGTGGCTCGCCCCTGCAAGGCCCGCTGTCGCAGCTGTCGGCGGTGTTCAATCAGTCGCTGGTGAATCAGCTGCGCCAGATCGACGCCGAAATCATTCCGCTGAACGTGCCAGCCTTGCTCAAGGAAGCACTGACCAGCCCGGGTGAGTTCGGCCTGGCCACCGATCAGGATCTGGTCGCCACCTGCTACAGCGGCGACAGCTGCCGCGAAAACACCCGCTATGGCATCAACAGCGCCACACCCGACCCGAGCAAACTGCTGTTCAACGACGCCGTGCACCCCACCATCGCCGGCCAGCAGCTGATCGCCGACTATGGCTACTCGATCCTCTCGGCGCCCTGGGAGCTGACGCTGTTGCCGGAGATGGCCCAGGCCGGCATCCGCGCCCAGCAGGACGAGCTGCGCGGCCAGTGGCAGACGCCCTGGCAAGCCATTGGCCAATGGCAGGCGATTGTCGCAGCGGGCGGCCAAGACCTCGACTTCGACAGCCAAAGCAGCTCGGCCAAGGGTGATGGCCGCGGTTACAACCTGACCGTGGGCGGTAGCTATCGGCTCAACGAGGCATGGCGCGTGGGCCTTGCCGGCGGCGTGTATCGGCAAACACTGGAGGTCGGCGCGCAAGATTCGCGGTACCGCCTCAACAGTTATCTGGCCAGCGCCTTCGCCCAGTTCCGCCAGGACCGCTGGTGGGCGGATGCGGCGATCACTGCCGGGCACCTGGACTACAGCGACCTCAAACGCACCTTCGCCCTGGGCGTGAACGATCGCAGCGAGAAAGGCGACACCGACGGCGAAGCTTGGGCGGTCACCGGCCGGGTCGGTTTCGACCTCGCCCAGCCAGGCAGCCAATGGCAATTGGCGCCGTTCCTCAGCGCCGACTACGCACGGGTCAAGGTCGACGGTTACGACGAGCGCAGCGATCGCGCCACTGCGCTCGGCGTGGACGACCAGGAGCGCACCTCGCGTCGCCTGGGTGCGGGCCTGCTGGGCAGTGTGCAGGTGGCGCCCGCCACCCGGCTGTTCGCCGAGGTGGCGCGTGAGCACGAGTTCGAGCACGATCGCCAGGACGTGACGCTGCACCTGGCCAGCCTGCCGGACAACGACTTCACCCTCACCGGCTACCAACCCGATAGCAACCTGACCCGCGCCAGCCTGGGCGTGAGCCAGCAATTGGCACCCGGTCTGAACCTGCGCGGCAACTACAACTGGCGCAAGAGTGATGCAGTCACGCAGCAGGGTGTGAGCCTGGCGCTGAGCCTGGACTTCTGACCAGCCTCACAACGAGAAACGGCGCTTGATTCAAGCGCCGTTTTCGTCTGCGTGCTGCTTAGCAGGTGGGTGTCTGTTCCGCCAACGCCACAGCGCGGAACATCGCCCGGCGCTTGTTCAGGGTTTCTTCCCACTCCAGCGCCGGCACCGAATCAGCGACGATGCCGCCACCGGCCTGCACGTGCAGCTCGCCGTTCTTGATCACGGCGGTGCGAATGGCAATGGCGGTGTCCATGTTGCCGTTCCAGGCAAAGTAACCCACTGCCCCGCCATACACGCCGCGCTTGACCGGCTCCAGCTCATCGATGATTTCCATCGCACGGATCTTCGGCGCGCCCGACAAGGTGCCCGCCGGCAGGATCGCGCGCAGCGCGTCCATCGCCGTGAGGCCCTCGCGCAGCCGGCCGGTGACGTTGGACACGATGTGCATCACGTTCGAGTAGCGCTCGATCACCATCTTCTCGGTCAGGCGCACGCTGCCGGTCGATGAAACCCGGCCCACGTCGTTGCGGCCCAGGTCGATCAGCATCAGGTGTTCGGCGATTTCCTTGTCATCGGACAGCAAGTCGTCTTCCAGCGCGCGATCGGCTTCTTCGGTCGCACCGCGCGGACGCGTGCCGGCGATCGGGCGCACGGTGACCAGTTCGTCTTCGACGCGTACCAGCACCTCGGGTGAGCTGCCGACCACGTGGAAATCACCAAAGTTGAAGAAGTACATGTAAGGCGTCGGGTTGAAGCAGCGCAGCGCGCGGTACAGGTCGATGGGCGCGGCTTTGAAGTCGATGGACATACGCTGCGACGGCACCACCTGCATGCAGTCACCGGCGAGGATGTAGTCCTTCACGGTGTCCACCGCACGTTCATAGTCGGCCTGGGTGAAGCTGGAGCGAAACTCCGGATCGGCAGCAGGCGGCGCCGACAGGTCGAGGCCACGACGCGGGGTGATCGGTTCACGCAGGGTGGCCAGCAACGCCTGCAGCCGCGCCTGGCCCAGATCGTAGGCCTGCTCGTCTGCCGGATTGACCAGCACGATGGCGTGCATCTTGCCGGCCAGGTTGTCGAACACGACCACGGCATCCGAGACCATCAGGAGAATGTCCGGCACCCCCAGCGGGTCGGGATTGGGGCAGGCGCCCAGGCGCTTTTCCACATAGCGCACGCAGTCGTAGCCAAAGTAGCCGACCAGGCCGCCGTTGAAGCGCGGCAGGCCAGGGATGTCGGCCACGTTATAGCGGTCCTTGAACGCCTCGACGAAGGCCAGTGGGTCTTCGACTTCGTGCCGTTCCACCTCGACGCCGTTTTCCAGAATGCTCACCTGATAGCCATGCACCCGCAGCACGGTGCGCGACGGCAGGCCGATCATCGAGTAGCGGCCCCACTTCTCCCCGCCCTGAACGGACTCCAGCAGGTAGGTGTTGGGTTGGTCGGCGAGCTTCAGGTAGATCGACAGCGGCGTGTCGAAGTCGGCCAGGGTTTCACAGGCCAGGGGAATGCGGTTGTAGCCGGCAGCGGCCAGGCGCAGGAATTCTTCGCGGGTCATGGGTAGCCTCGTGGGCAAGCAGCAATGGATGAGGGCGAGCAGACGGGCCGGCAGGCGCCGGCGGGGGGCGTCAGGCGCGCCAGCGCCAACGGGCCAGGGCCTTGATGACTTTCATCCAGTATTTGCCGGTGACGACCACGGGAGGCTCTCTGTGCTTCGACGATTTGAAGTCGGGCAACGTTATCCCAGTGGCTGTGACGACGCAACCGGGGATCAACAGGCGCAAGTCGTCGATCACCAGGCTTGGCGACTCTTCGCTGATCGGCCGCCCATGGTTGTAGCCATAGCTGAGCGCAGCGCAGTGTACGCCGGCCGCTCTGGCGGCCAGTACATCGCTGCGCGAGTCGCCCACGAACAGCGCCTGATCCGGGCTGACCCCCGCCATCTTCATGACGAACAGCAGCGCGGCGGGATCGGGTTTCTTCTCCGGCAGGGTGTCGCCGCCGATGATCCACTTGAAGTACTCGCCCAGCTTCATCTGATCGAGCAGCGGTGCGACGAAGCGCTCGGGCTTGTTGGTGATCAGCGCCATCTGTACATCGTGGGCGCGCAACCAGCGCAGGGCGTCCTGCACGCCGGGGTAGACCACGGTCAGGTCGTGGCTGCGCGAATAGGCTTCGTTGAACAGGGCCAGGCCGCGTTCGGCAAGCTCATCGTCGACCCCCGCGTGGTCGATGCTGTTGGCCAACGCGCGGCGCACCAGCACCGGCGCGCCATTGCCCACCCACTGGCGCACCGAGGCGAAGCCCACGGGCGGGCGATCGAGTGCGAGCAGCATGTGGTCCACCGCGCTGGTGAGGTCCGGCACCGAATCGACCAGGGTGCCATCCAGGTCGAACATCACCAGCTTGGGCAGCGCGCCCGGGAACAGCTGCTCGAGGCCGCTCATGCGCGTGCCAGGGCCAGTTCCGAGCGCATCTTGTCGATCACTTCGCGGTAATCGGGGGCGTTGAAGATGGCCGAGCCGGCCACGAAGGTGTCGGCGCCGGCGGCAGCGATCTCGCGGATGTTGTTGACGTTCACGCCGCCGTCGATTTCCAGACGGATATCGCGGCCGCTGGCATCGATCAGGGCGCGCGCTTCACGCAGCTTGTCGAGCGTGCCGGGAATGAACTTCTGCCCACCGAAGCCTGGGTTGACGCTCATCAGCAAGACCATGTCGATCTTGTCCATCACGTACTTGAGCGCGTCCAGGCTGGTGGCCGGGTTGAACACCAGGCCCGCCTCGCAGCCGCCGTCCTTGATCAGTTGCAGGGAACGGTCGATGTGCTGCGAGGCTTCAGGGTGAAAGGTGATGAAGGTCGCGCCGGCCTCGATGAAGTCACCGATGATGCGGTCGACCGGGCTGACCATCAGGTGCACGTCGATGGGCGCGGTCACCCCATGCTTGCGCAGGGCCGAGCAGACCATCGGGCCGATGGTGAGGTTGGGCACGTAGTGGTTGTCCATCACATCGAAGTGGACGATGTCGGCGCCGCTGGCCAGTACATTGTCGACTTCCTCGCCCAGGCGAGCGAAATCGGCAGAGAGAATGGACGGGGCAATAGCGTAGGGCTGCATGGCGCACCTGTTGGCAGAATCACGGTGGCGCGCATTGTAACTCAGGGAAATGCTTCGGAGCTTGTTGGTATCAATTCGTGTCTGGAGCAGGCGGTTGCGGCGCAGCGCCGTCAGGCAGGCGACGCTGCTGCGCAACCGCTATCAGTCAGGCCGGCTGTTGCGTGCGCAGCTTCTCGCTACGCCCGCGCAACCACTCCAGGGTCAGCAACAGCACGACCGAGAAGCCGATCAGCAAGGTTGCCGCCGCCGCGATGGTGGGGCTGAGGTTCTCGCGGATACCGCTGAACATCTGCCGTGGCAGGGTCGCTTGCTCGGGGCCGGCGAGGAACAGCGTCACCACCACTTCATCGAACGAGGTGGCGAAGGCGAACAGCGCACCGGAAATCACCCCCGGTGCAATCAGTGGCAAGGTCACCCGGCGGAACGCAGTGACCGGCGATGCCCCCAGGCTGGCCGCCGCGCGCACCAGGTTGTGATTGAACCCCTGCAGCGTAGCCGACACGGTGATGATCACGAACGGCACACCGAGCACGGCATGCACCAGGATCAGCGACAGGAAGCTGTTACCCAGGCCCAGCGGCGCGAAGAACAGGTAGCTGGCCACACCAATGATCACCACCGGCACCACCATGGGCGAGATCACCAGCGCCATCACCAGCGACTTGCCAGGGAAGTCACCGCGGGTCAGGCCGATCGCCGCCAGGGTGCCGAACACCATGGCCAGCACCGTGGCCGCTGGGGCGACGATGACGCTGTTTTTCAGCGCTCGCATCCACTCGGCCGAGCCGAAGAAGTCCTGGTACCAGTGCAGCGAGAAGCCCTGCAGCGGGTACACCAGGAAGCTGCCGCTGTTGAACGACAGCGGCACGATCACCAGCACCGGCAACACCAGGAACAACAGCACCAGGCCGCAGAGAATCCGCAGGCCGTAGAACCACACCCGCTCCACGGGCGACATGTAAGGGCTCAGCATGATGAACGCTCCTCAGCTCAGGCGCAGGCGGCTGGCGCCGACCAGCCAGCTATAGATCAGGTACAGCAGCACGGTCGCCAGCAGCAACAGGCCACCCAGTGCGGTCGCCATGCCCCAGTTGATGCTGGTGTTGGTGTAGAAGGCCACGAAGTAGCTGACCATCTGGTCGTTCGGGCTGCCCAGCAGCGCCGGGGTGATGTAGTAGCCGATGGCCAGAATGAACACCAGCAGGCACCCGGCGCCCACACCGGCGTAGGTCTGCGGGAAGTACACGCGCCAGAAGCTGGCGAACGGATGGCAGCCCAGGGAAATCGCCGCCCGCATATAGCTCGGGGAAATGCCTTTCATCACGCTGTACAGCGGCAGGATCATGAACGGCAGCAGGATGTGCACCATCGAGATGTAGACCCCGGTGCGGTTGAACACCAGTTCCAGCGGCTGATCGATGATGCCCAGTGCCATCAACGCGCTGTTGATCAGGCCGCCCGATTGCAGAAGCACGATCCACGCCGCCACCCGCACCAGGATCGAGGTCCAGAACGGCAGCAGTACCAGAATCATCAGCAGGTTGCTCTGCCGGGTCGGCAGGTTGGCCAGCAGGTACGCCAGCGGGTAGGCCAGCAGCAGGCAGATACCGGTGATCACCACGCCCATCCACAGGGTGCGAGCGAAGATATCGAGGTAGATGGCCTGGTCGGGCGAGGTCTTGGCCAGCTCACCGAGGTCATCGATGCGGTGGTCGACCGAGGCCAGCAGGTAGAACGAGGTCACGCTGCTGGTGTTGCGACGGATCGCCTGCCAGTACGCAGGGTCACCCCAGCGCTCATCGATGCCCTGCAGGGCTTCTTTATACGAGGTGGGCTCGCTTTTCAGCGGCAGCGCGCGAGCCGTCTTGGCCAACAGGCTGCGATAGCCGGCCAGCTCCATGTTCAGGCGTTTCGACAGATCACCCAGGGTCTGGTTCTTGCGGGCCTCGACCAGGTCTTCGCTCAAGGCCTTGTAGACGTTTTCGCCCGGCAGGCTCTTGCCATCCCACTGCGCGATGACCTCCACGGTGCGCGGCATGCCGCCCACCACTTCCGGGTTGCCGACGCTCTTGTAGAGCAACGCTGCAATCGGCACCAGAAACACCAGCAGGAGGAACAGCGCCAGGGGCGCGATCAACGCCTGCGCCTTCCAGCGGTTGACCCGCTCGGCGCGCTTGAGGCGCTGCTTGAGGTTGGGACCTGCGCCTTCGTTGAGGGGCACTGCAATGGCCATGACGGACTCCGGGAATCAGGGGGAACAGAAGCGCCAGCCAGGCTGGCGCTCCTCCAGCAGCAGCGCGAATTACTTCTTCGCAGCCCAGGCGTTGAAACGTTGCTCCAGCTGCTCGCTGTTATCGGCCCAGAAGGCCACGTCGATCTGCACCTGATTGGCGATGTTCTCAGGTGTGGTCGGCATGGTCTGCTTCACCTCGTCCGACAGCATGTCCACCGCCTTGGTATTGGCCGGGCCGTAAGCGATGTTCTCGGAGTAGATCTTCTGCTGCGCTGGCTGCACGCTGTAGGCGATGAATTTCTTCGCTTCATCAGCGTTTTTCGCACCCTTCGGAATGGCCCAGGCATCGAAGTCGTAAATGCCGCCGTTGAACACCACTTTCAGGTTGCTTTCTTTCTGTACTGCGGCGATTCGGCCGTTGTAGGCCGAGCTCATCACGACATCACCCGAGGCCAGGAACTGCGGCGGTTGAGCGCCGGCTTCCCACCACTGGATGCTGGGTTTCAACTCATCGAGTTTCTTGAAGGCGCGGTCCACGCCGGCCTGGGTGGCCAGCACGGTGTAGACGTCCTTGGGCGCGACGCCGTCGGCCATCAAGGCGAATTCCAGGGTGTACTTGGCGCCCTTGCGCAGGCCGCGCTTGCCGGGGAATTTCTTCGTGTCCCAGAAATCGGCCCAGCTGGTCGGCGCGGTCTTGAGCTTGTCGGCGTTGTAGGCCAGCACGGTGGACCAGACGAAGAAGCCGACGCCGCATGGCTGAATGGCGCCCTTCACGTAGTCGGATTCGTTACCGAACAGCGCCGGGTCGAGTTCCTCGAACAGGCCCTCGTCGCAACCACGCGCCAGCTCGGGTGACTCCACCTCGACCAGGTTCCAGGACACGCTCTTGGTGTCGACCATGGCTTTGATCTTGGCCATTTCGCCGTTGTACTCACCGGCGACGATCTTGCCTTTGCCTGCCTGTTCCCACGGCTCGTAGAACGCTTTCACCTGGGCGGCCTTGTTGGCGCCGCCGAAGGACACCACGGTGAGGTCTGCAGCCAGAGCTTGGCCGGCGACCATCAGGCCCAGCGCCAGGGCGGTCATTTTCAACTGCTTGTGCATTATTGTTTTCTCCACAGTAGGACTTGGTGACAGACAGGTTCAATGAGCCTGGGCAATCGGATCGAGCGCGCGGGCGTGCTCCACTTCCCAACCCAGCGGCACGACATCGCCAACGGCCAGCGCCGGATCGAGCTCGGCAATCGGCTGTTTGACGAAGAAATCAGGCTTGCCGCACACCTCAAGGCGCACCCGCACGTGGTCGCCGAGGTAGATGAATTCGGCCACGCGGCCCGAGAAGCGGTTGGCGCAGTGCTCGCTGTGGCCGTTGAGGCGCACGCGCTCAGGGCGGATCGACAGGGTGACTGCTTCGCCCGGCTGACCCACATTCACCGCCAGGGCTTCGACCCGTTCGCCACGGGCGAGCTGCACCTGGCAGCGTTCGCCATGACGCGACAGCAAGGTGCCGTTGAGGCGGTTGTTCTCGCCGATGAAGTTGGCGACGAAGGTATTGCTCGGCGCTTCATAAAGGGTGCGCGGGTCGGCGATCTGCTGAATTTCGCCCTGGTGGAACACGGCCACGCGGTCGGACATGGTCAGCGCCTCGCCCTGGTCGTGGGTGACGTAGACCACGGTGACGCCCAGGCGCTGGTGGATGTGCTTGATTTCCATCTGCATGTGTTCACGCAGCTGCTTGTCGAGGGCGCCGAGGGGTTCGTCCATCAGCACCAGCTGGGGCTCGAACACCAGCGCACGGGCCAGGGCCACGCGCTGCTGCTGACCGCCGGAGAGCTGGCCGGGGTAGCGCTTGGCGAAGCTGTCGAGCTGGACCATGTTGAGCACGCGCTTGACCCGCTCGCTGACGTCGGTCTTGCTCAGGTTGCGCACGGTCAGCGGGAAGGCCAGGTTCTCGGCCACGGTCATGTGCGGGAACAGCGCGTAGTTCTGGAACACCATGCCGATGTCGCGCTTGTGCGGTGGCACGTTGTTGATCGAGCGTCCGGCGAGCTGGATTTCACCGGCTGTAGGGGTCTCGAAACCGGCCAGCATCATCAGGCTGGTGGTCTTGCCGGAACCGGAGGGCCCGAGCAAGGTGAGAAATTCGCCTTTGCGGATGTCCAGGTTGAGGTTCTTGACGATCAGCGCCTCGCCGTCGTAGCTCTTCTGTACGCCGCGGAAGCTGACCAGCGTTTCGCCGGCTGGGCCGCCCGAATTCACCTCACTCATACCTGCACCTTTTTATTGGATGACTGCGTGGGCAGAAGCGTAGAAGAGACGGGCGCCCCGGCAAATCGGGGGCGCGGAGAGAATGCCATCATCCGTTTGGAAGATTGCTTGTAGGGAATGCCCTACAGAGATGCCGGAATCAGGATGGTGAAAGACAGACCACGCCCCCTGCTGGGACCTTGGCCGCGATGAGCGGCGCAGCCCCCAAGACTGCAACCTCGAAATTCCTGGCAATACGCGGCGCCTGACTCGAGCCGGCGGCGCCGGCAATCGCGGCTGACCGGGGCGCCGAACCGGCCGTTCCTACCCCGATCGCGCTTGCCTGAGCCGCCACGCCGCGCGCCCTGTTGGAGCGGCTTCAGCCGCG
>NZ_DAMCCR010000067.1:0-23923 GCF_032058845.1 Pseudomonas sp.
GCGGCCCATGCTGGCTGGCGCGGCCTCGCCGCTGGCGTGTTGGAGGCCACGCTCGACACCTTGGCTGTACCCGCCGAAGACGTGCTGGTCTGGCTGGGCCCGGCCATCGGCCCGCAGGCCTTCGAGGTCGGGCTGGAGGTGCGCGAGGCCTTCACCGCTCAGCACCCAGATGCACACGCTGCCTTCGTGCCGGGCGCGCAGCCGGGCAAGTTGCTGGCCGACATCTACGCCTTGGCGCGCATCCGCCTCGCCAGTCGTGGTGTGCGGGCGATTTACGGCGGCGGTCTGTGCACCGTGTCCGACCCGCGTTTCTTCTCCTATCGCCGTACGCCGCAAGGTGGCCGTTTCGCGTCCCTGGTCTGGCTCCAGCCACGCTGATCTGCATCAACCCCGCTACGCTTGAATCTTCCAGAATCAACCTCATCTATTGGTTATCTCTGGCAGGTTTCTCCATCAGGTGTGTCCATCGCTCCGGCCTGCCCTTATTCAGGAAGGTATCTCCATGCGCATAGACCGTTTGACCAGCAAGCTGCAACTCGCGTTATCCGACGCCCAATCCCTGGCCGTTGGCATGGATCAGCCCGCGATTGAACCGCTGCACCTGTTGCAGGCGCTGATCGATCAGCAGGGCGGATCGATCAGGCCACTGCTGATGCAGGTCGGTTTCGACGTCAACGCGCTGCGCCAAGCCCTGGTCGCAGCCCTCGATCAATTGCCGAAAATCCAGAACCCCACCGGTGACGTGAACATGTCGCAAGACCTGGCACGCCTGCTCAATCAGGCGGATCGGCTTGCGCAACAGCGCGGTGACCAGTTCATTTCCAGCGAGCTGGTGCTGCTCGCCGGCATGGATGAAAACAGCAAGCTGGGCAAGCTGCTGCTCAGCCAGGGCGTGAGCAAGAAGGCCTTGGAAAACGCCATCAACAACCTGCGTGGTGGCGCCGCCGTGAACGACGCCAACGCCGAAGAATCCCGCCAGGCGCTCGACAAGTACACCGTCGACCTGACCAAGCGCGCCGAGGAAGGCAAGCTCGACCCGGTCATCGGTCGGGACGACGAGATCCGCCGCACCATTCAGGTGCTGCAGCGTCGGACCAAGAACAACCCGGTGCTGATCGGTGAGCCCGGCGTCGGCAAGACGGCAATCGCCGAGGGCCTGGCCCAGCGTATCATCAATGGCGAAGTGCCCGATGGTCTCAAAGGCAAGCGCCTGCTGGCGCTGGACATGGGTGCGCTGATCGCCGGTGCCAAGTACCGCGGCGAGTTCGAAGAGCGGCTCAAGGGCCTGCTCAATGAGCTGTCCAAACAGGAAGGCCAGATCATCCTGTTCATCGACGAACTGCACACCATGGTCGGCGCGGGCAAGGGCGAGGGCGCCATGGATGCGGGCAACATGCTCAAGCCGGCGCTGGCGCGTGGCGAACTGCACTGTGTGGGCGCCACCACCTTGAACGAGTACCGCCAGTTCATCGAGAAGGATGCGGCCCTGGAGCGGCGCTTCCAGAAGGTGTTGGTCGAGGAACCCAGCGAAGAAGACACCATCGCCATCCTGCGCGGCTTGAAAGAGCGCTACGAAGTGCACCACAAGGTCGCTATCACCGATGGCGCGATCATCGCCGCGGCCAAGCTCAGCCACCGTTACATCACCGACCGCCAGTTGCCGGACAAGGCCATCGACCTGATCGACGAAGCCGCCAGCCGGATTCGCATGGAGATCGACTCCAAGCCCGAGGTGCTCGATCGTCTCGATCGGCGCTTGATCCAGCTCAAGGTCGAGTCTCAGGCCTTGAAGAAAGAGCAGGACGAGCCGGCCAAGAAGCGCCTGGAAAAACTCACCGAAGAAATCGAACGGCTCGAGCGCGAATATTCCGATCTGGAAGAAATCTGGGCCTCGGAGAAAGCCGAGGTGCAGGGCTCCGCGCAGATTCAGCAAAAGATCGAACAGGCCCGGCAAGAGCTGGAGGCGGCGCGCCGCAAAGGTGACCTCAGCCGCATGGCGGAATTGCAGTATGGGGTGATCCCCGATCTTGAACGCAGCCTGCAGATGGTCGATCAGCATGGCAAGACCGAGAATCAGCTGCTGCGCAACAAGGTCACCGAAGAGGAAATCGCCGAAGTGGTCTCCAAGTGGACCGGTATTCCCGTGTCCAAGATGCTCGAAGGCGAGCGCGACAAGCTGTTGAAGATGGAAGGGCTGTTGCACCAACGGGTGATCGGCCAGGAGGAGGCGGTAATCGCCGTGGCCAACGCCGTGCGCCGTTCGCGCGCCGGGTTGTCCGACCCGAACCGTCCTAGTGGCTCGTTCATGTTCCTTGGCCCAACGGGGGTCGGTAAGACCGAGCTGTGCAAGGCCTTGGCCGAATTCCTCTTCGACACTGATGAGGCCATGGTGCGCATCGACATGTCCGAGTTCATGGAAAAGCATTCCGTGGCACGCTTGATCGGTGCACCGCCAGGTTATGTCGGCTACGAGGAGGGCGGTTACCTGACCGAGGCCGTGCGTCGCAAGCCGTATTCGGTCGTGCTGCTCGACGAGGTGGAAAAAGCCCATCCCGACGTGTTCAACGTGCTGCTGCAAGTGCTCGAAGACGGTCGTCTGACCGACAGCCACGGGCGCACCGTGGACTTCCGTAATACGGTGATCGTGATGACCTCCAACCTGGGCTCGGCGCAGATCCAGGAACTGGTCGGCGACCGCGATGCTCAGCGCGCGGCAGTGATGGACGCCGTGGGCGCGCATTTCCGTCCCGAGTTCATCAACCGGATCGACGAGGTGGTGGTGTTCGAACCCCTCAGGCGCGAGCAGATTGCCGGAATCACCGAGATTCAGCTGGGCCGGCTGCGCAGTCGTCTGGCCGAGCGCGACCTGTCGTTGGAGCTGGAGCCGGAAGCGGTCGACAAGCTGATCGCGGTGGGTTACGACCCAGTCTATGGCGCGCGGCCCTTGAAGCGGGCGATTCAGCGCTGGATCGAGAACCCCCTGGCGCAGTTGATTCTGTCGGGTACGTTCATGCCGGGCACCACGATCACAGGTAAAGCGGACGGAGAGGGCATTCGCTTCGACTGATCATCGATGAGTGTGAGGTCCAAGCCCGGTGCGGAGTGTCATCTGCACCGGGCTTTTTTGTCCACAGGGGTGTCACTGAGCCCAGCCTTGGGGGCACGGCAGGCGTCTGGAATCCCGGTTTTCGGGGGTCGCCGATAACATGTTGAGAAAATTGAAATTTCTGCTTGCAATGGGCAAAAGCTCACCCTAATATACGCCGCGTTGTCAGGCACTAAGCAGATCAGCAGCGGTATCGTCGGTCTGAAAACAATTTGCAAATCAGTCACTTGAAAGCAAATTGGGGCTTGACAAGCAAAACGAAGGATGTAGAATAGCGCACCATCAGAGGCAGTAACGCGAAAGCGGACGCCGATGAGTTTGAAGCTTACTCAGTCTTCGAAGTTGTTAAGTTGTTAAGTTGTAAGGTTTTACGGAAAATTTGTACGAAGTTCAGTTCCGCGATAGCTCAGTCGGTAGAGCAAATGACTGTTAATCATTGGGTCCCTGGTTCGAGTCCAGGTCGCGGAGCCAATCTTTCCTCGGGGTGTAGCGCAGTCCGGTAGCGCGCCTGCTTTGGGAGCAGGATGTCAGGAGTTCGAATCCCCTCACCCCGACCATTTTCCGGGTCGTTAGCTCAGTTGGTAGAGCAGTTGGCTTTTAACCAATTGGTCGTAGGTTCGAATCCTACACGACCCACCATAGTAAGAAGGGCATCTCGACTGAGATGCCCTTTTTCTTTTGTCTGGATTTCAGGTTTTCAGGCAATTGCCTGGCCAATGTAACTATCCAGATGGCCTGGCAAGTTAGCGAGAGGCCTTCTACGGCCCCTCGCTATCGATCATCAGTGCAACTTCAAGCGCGGTTCGGTGCCGCGGCCAATCTTGCTGCCCAGCATCAGCATCAGCGTCTTGAACGTGCCATAAAGCGCCATCTGGTGCATTCGGTACAGCGACACGTAGAACATGCGCGCCAGCCACCCTTCGAGCATCACGCTGCCGGTCAGGTTGCCCATCAGGTTGCCCACGGCCGAGAAGCTCGACAGCGAAACCAGCGAGCCGTAGTCGCGGTATGTGTAGGTTGGCAGTGCCTTGTTTTCCAAGCGCGCCTTGATGCTTTTTTCCAGCATCGACGCCTGTTGGTGGGCGGCTTGAGCACGCGGCGGGACGTTGCGGTCGCTGTTGGGCTGTGGGCAGGCGGCGCAGTCACCGAAGGCGAAGATGTTGTCGTCCAGGGTGGTTTGCAGGGTAGGGCGCACCACCAGCTGATTGATGCGGTTGGTTTCCAACCCATCGATGTCCTTGAGGAAGGCAGGCGCGCGGATGCCGGCAGCCCAGACCTTGAGGCTGGCCTGAATCACATCGCCGCCTGCCGTTTTCAGGCTGTCTTCAGTCACTTCGCTGACCGATGCGTTGGTCATGACCTTCACGCCCAGCTTTTCCAGTGTCTTGTGCACGGGAACGCTGATGCGTTCCGGCAAGGCAGGCAGCACGCGCGGCCCGGCTTCGATCAGGGTGATGTGCATGTCCTGTGGCTGGATGCGGTCCAGGCCGTAGGCCGCCAGTTCCTGAGCCGCGTGGTGCAGCTCGGCCGCCAGCTCCACGCCCGTAGCGCCTGCGCCAACGATGGCCACACTGATTTTTTCGCTGGCCACGTCGCCGGCGTGGGCGCGCAAGTAGTGATTGAGCAACTGCTGATGAAAGCGCTCGGCCTGTTTGCGCGTGTCGAGGAACAGGCAGTGCTGCGCCGCGCCCAGTGTGCCGAAGTCATTGGTATTGCTGCCTACGGCAATGACCAGGGTGTCGTAACCCAAGGTGCGGGCCGGCAAGAGCTCCCTGCTGTCTTCGTCCAGGGTAGCTGCGAGCTGGATCATCTTGCTGTCGCGATCCAGGCCGCTCATGCGCCCGAGCTGGAAATTGAAGTGGTTCCACTTGGCCTGGGCAACGTAGTTCAGCTCGTCTTCGGAGGAATTGAGCGAGCCAGCGGCTACTTCATGCAGCAACGGTTTCCAGATGTGGGTAAGGTTGGCGTCGACCAGGGTAACGGTGGCCTGCTTGCGCTTACCCAGGCTTTTGCCCAGGCGGGTCGCCAGTTCCAGGCCGCCAGCGCCGCCGCCAACGATCACAATGCGATGAGTCATGAGGACATCTCGTAAGGTTGAAAAATTCGTGGCCGCAGGGGCCGGCGTCTGTTTCAGGCGAGGGGAGGGCGAGCGCGAGGCAGCTCATAGCACCGGCTCACTCGACAGACGGCTGATCACACCCGAGGCAGCCGTCAGCGCGACCATCAGGATCAGGAGCGACCAGGGCCGCAACGGCCTGTGCTCGACATGATGCTGGGGCGCTTGCAGGTACTCATCGACGCGACACTGATCGTGAGGATTCAGGCGGCTGTTCATGAGGGGCCTCGGATAGACGCATAGGACTGCACAAACGCCACAGCGTTCTCGCAGTGGCCGAATGATAATGCCTTTCAACCGCGACGTGGAAATCTATCCAGTGCCGGCCTGCGCTCAGAGGCTGATGCCCACATCGAAAACGATGCTGCGCCCCAGGTTGCTGCGCAGGAAATCCGGTGCTTGCGGGTGGGCGAACAGCACGCGGGCGAAGGTCGGCCCCACCAGCGACAGCGAGCGCCAGCCTTGGCGCAAGTACTCGGTGGGCGGCGGGAAATGGCTGTTGAGGTCGAGCACTTCGCGCTTCAGGCTGGCGAAGGCGATGATATCGAGCTCACCCAGGTCCAGGCCGCGCTCGACATAGTTGTGCGCTTTTTTGCGCAGCGTTGGCGCCAGGCGTGCCAGTAGTTCCTGTGCACTGATGCGCCGCGGCCGTGCTTCGCGGCGCACCAGTTGCGCCAGGGAAAAAGCGCTGCGACGACGCTGCAGTTCCTCGCGCCACTCATCGTTCAGACGGCGCCCCTCATCGAGTACGAAGAACACTTCGAAGGCGGCGTCGTGGAACAGCACGTCGGGCGGTTCCTGACCGGCCGGTGTGAAGTCTTCGTTACGGTAGGCGATGTTCAGCCCTTGCAGCAGGCGCTGGCAGACCCAACGCTCACGCTCCCATTTGCGGGCATTGGAAAGAAAGGCATTGGCCTGCTCGGCCTGGATGGTCAACAGGCGCAGGTAGTCTGAGTCGTCCATGCAGACAGCTTAGTCGCTATCGATGACGGTAAGATGCTGTTTACCCGTGAAAAAAGTACGCCCTGCCAACACAGGGCGTGGCGGCTCAGTGGCGGGATTCCAGCTCACCGGAATACAGCTCGTCTTCGGACTCGGGTGCGGCGGGGATCTTGTGCTCTTCAGCGGCCCAGGCGCCCAGGTCGATCAGTTTGCAGCGATCGGAGCAGAACGGGCGGAAGGCGTTGGCAGCCTTCCATTCCACGGGGGCGCCGCAGGTGGGGCAGTCTACGGTCAGTGGTTGGCTCATGGCCGACCTCCTTTGAATGTCAGATAGAGATGATGCAGGCGATCGATCTGTTCATGCAGCGACGCCAGGTCGCGGTCATTGACCACGACATCGTCGGCGTGGCGCAGGCGTTCCTCTCGGCTCAGCTGCGCCTTGAGAATCGCCTCGACCTGCGCGACGTCGGTGCCATCGCGCTGCAAGGTGCGCTGCATCTGCAAGGCATGCGGGGCATCGATCACCAGAATGCGTTGGGTCTTGGTGTACTGGCCGGACTCGATCAGCAGGGGGGACACATACACGGCATAGGGCGACTGGGCGGTCGCCAGGTTGCTGAAGATCTCCTGGCCGATCAGCGGGTGCAGCAGCGCTTCGAGCCAGCGCCGTTGCTCAGGGTCAGCGAAGATGACCTGGCGCAGGGCGGCGCGATCGAGTTGGCCGTCTGCCAGCAGCACGCCCGGGCCGAAGCGCTCGACGATGCTCGCCAGTGCCGGGCGCCCCGGCTCGACCACCCAGCGTGCGGCCTGATCAGCATCGACCAGGTGTACGCCCAGCGCGACGAAGCGGTCAGCGGCGGCACTCTTGCCGCTGCCGATGCCGCCGGTGAGGCCGAGAATCCAGGGGGAATGTGCTGCGGTGGTCATCAGAACCCGGTCATGTGCAGGTAGGAAGTGTGTATTTCATCACTCCACAGCAGCATGATCCACCCCGCGATGGCCAAACAGGGCCCAAAAGGCATTTCACCCCCCAGGCGCGCCTTGCGCCGGGCCAACAGCCACAGGCCTGCCAAGGCACCGCCGATCGAGGCCAACAGCAAGGTAAACGGCACGATCTGCACGCCGCCCCAGGCGCCCATCATCGCCAGCAACTTGAAATCACCGTAGCCCATGCCGTCCTTGCCGGTGATGAGCTTGAACAGCCAGAACAGGGTCCACAGGCTCAGGTAGCCTGCGGCCACGCCCAGCACTGCCTGGGTCAGATCAACACGCACGGCGGCTGTATTGATCAGCAGGCCCAGCCAGAGCATCGGCAGCACCACCACATCCGGTAACAGCCTGTGCTGCAGGTCGATCACGCTGAGCGCGATCAGGCCCCAGGTCAATACAAGCAGTGCCAGTGCCTCGAATCCCGGCCCACAACGCCAGGCGACGACGGCCGACAGCGCGCCACTGAGCCCTTCCACCAGCGGGTAGCGTACGCTGATCGACTCGCTGCAGGCGCTGCAGCGGCCACGCAGAAACAGATAACTCAGCACAGGCACGTTTTCCCACACGCGCAGAGCGTGGTGACAGCGTGGGCAGCTTGATCCCGGCAACGCCAGATTGAACCGCGCATGCCGCTCCACGGGTAAGCCGAGCACCGTTTGCGCCTCAGCACGCCACTGGCGCTTGAGCATGATCGGCAAACGGTAGCTCACGACATTGATGAAGCTGCCGATCAGCAATCCAAATAGCCCCGCGAAGATCGTGAAGCCTGTCGGCTGTTCCAGCAGCAGCGTCCAGATCGACATGTCAGAACAGGCTCCCCAGCTGGAAGATCGGCAGGTACATCGCCACCACCAGGCCGCCGACCAGCACGCCGAGAATCAGCACCACCGCCGGTTCCAGCAGTGTGGTCAGTTGGTCCAGGGATTGAGTGACCTTGGCTTCGTAATGGCTGGCAGCGTTTTCCAGCATCAGGTCCAGTGTGCCGCTGCTTTCACCGATGGCGATCATCTGCACCAGCATCGGCGGAAACACCCGCTCCATCGCCATCGCCTGATTCAGGCCCAGCCCGTTGCCCATGCCCCGGCGCAGGCGCAGCACCGCGTGTTCGTGCAGCTCACTGCCAGTGACCTTCGCCACGCTGTCCAACGCATCCAGCAGCGCCACCCCTGCGCCATACGCCGTGCCCAGACTACGGCTGAAACGCGCCAGTGCCGCTTCACCGAGTAGCGTGCCCAGCACCGGCAGCGCCAGCGTCCGCCGTTGCATCCATTGCCGCGCCAGTGCGTGGCGTCGATACAGCACCCGAGCCGCCAATGCACTCAGCACGACGAGCATCAACACGCCTGCCGCGTGGTCGGCAAACCCCGTGGACACATCGATGACCCACTGGGTAAAGGGCGGCAATGCCTTGTCGAAACTGGCAAACAGCCTCTGGAAGCGAGGCACGACCTCCAGCAGCAACAAGGCCGCTACACCCAGCCCGGTCAGTAGCAGCAGCAGGGGATACATCAGCGCTTTGCGCACCTTGCGCCGCAGCGCCTGCCGGCGTTCGAGCATGCCCGCCAGTTGCGCCAGCTGGCGCTCCAGGGTGCCGGAGTGCTCCCCGACGCGCACGAGGTTGCAGTAGAGCTCATCGAACCAGCGCGGGTGCTGCTGCAAGGCGTCGGCCAGGGAAAGACCGGCCGAGACCTGCTGTTTCAATCGCTCCAGCAGCGTTGCCAGGCCGGCATCTGCCCCTGCTCGGCCCATCACCTCGAAGCTTTGCAGCAGCGGGATACCGGCAGTGAGCAAGGTCGCGAGCTGACGGCTGAACCCCGCAGGGTCGGTGGTCTCCAGAACGGGCAGCCGCCAGCGCATCCCCCCGGCAGGCCGCACCCGCGCCACGCGGATGCCTTGAGATTCCAGCCGGGCCCGCACGAACAGCGGGCTGCGCGCCGAGAGCTGGCCACTGACGGCCATGCCGTGATGATCGATGCCTTCCCAGGCAAAGTGACGCAGGGATCGAGTCATGGAAAATCCTTTTCCATACGAGTGGGCGGAAGGGCAGAGCGCTCCAGGTAAACTCCCGCAACAGCTTCACACTGCACGTGGCGAGAGGCTCACTAGAGTAGTGCAGCGGACATGAAGTCCTTCCCCGTGAGCGTGACAAAACGTGACTGGCCTGCCGGCGTTCACCCCCCCCGGCACCAGCCGTGCACGTGTTGCGGACCTACCCGACCACAAGGAGCTCCCCATGCAGCAGCAACGCGGCATCACCCTGATCGAACTGATGATCGTGGTCGCGATCATCGGCATCCTGGCCACCATTGCCATCCCCAGCTACACCAGCCACCAGGCCCGCTCGAAGGCCGCAGCGGCGCTGCTGGAAATCTCGGCCCTGAAAACGCCGATGGACCTGCGCCTGACCGATGGCAAAGACGTCGCCGATGTCACGGCCCTGGGCGGCCAGGCAGCCACGGCGCACTGCGCCATCACCGCAACCGGCAACGCCGCGGCCGCGACCGGCACGCTGCAATGCACCCTCGCCCAGGCCCCCTCCAGCATCATCGGCAAGACGGTTACGCTGAACCGCACGGCGGCGGGGTGGGGGTGCGCCACGACGATCGAGGAGGACCTGGCACCCACAGGCTGCACGGTCGCCGGCGGTTCGAGTAATTAATGAGTTGAAACAGAGGTTTGCGTAACCCTCACGGCAGTGGTACGTTGCGCAACACGCCGGTGTAGCTCAGTCGGTAGAGCAGCGCACTCGTAACGCGAAGGTCGCAGGTTCGATTCCTGTCTCCGCACCAGAATCAGTGGACCTATGGCGATTTTCTCGCTACCTGGTACCCCTAGAAGCCCGCCTTGTGCGGGCTTTTTCGTCTCCGCTTTTTCTTTCACGGAGCTGCATGCTTTTGACTTTATGGTTCGCAGCTTTCCACTTAGGGTTGCACGGGTTTTTAGATAACGGTTAGCTGCTGATCAGTTTTTTGCCAGTGTTTACGGGGTAAAAATCGAAATTTTTCTAGATAACGATTCTACCGTTTAGAGATGATTTCGAGACGCCCCAGTTTTCTCACCACGACCTGCAGCTACAGAACCCATTCTTCGACTCGCCGCTGGTTGACGTTCTGGCAGAGCTCGCATTTCTGCGCAGGTTGAGGCTGGAAGTGTGCTGAATCCCCTCCGCGCTTGCGAAAGCAGACCTGCCCGGATAGATTCTCCCAGTCGCCGAAGCATCGGCGATGCGACCTTGGCCGGTCGGAATCGAGAGGCGCAGCAGCGCCCAATCGTCATCGCAGGCGCTTTTTTTGTGCCTGTGATGTCGTGTTATGGCGGTGGTGCGCGGGACACCTTCGGGTGTGCCGGGCTCCTTTCGTCCCGGTCGGCCAACCCGCGTACTGCTGCCACCTCAACTTGCTTGGCCGCGAGCGGTGGCAGTTCCACGACGAAAGGAACTCATGCATGACCACCCCGAATCTGTTGAAGAAGTTCGCATCCGCTCTCCGCCGCCGCCCAGCGCCGGCTCCCACCACCCACCGTTTTTATCCCATTTGCGACCTGGCTAATACTGCTCCAGCGCCAAGGGGGATGCCTCATGACTGATCAAGCATCCTTGTCCATGGTGCAAAGCTATATCTGGACGCTCGAACTGTTAGGCGAAGCCCTGATCCAGCACGATGAAACGTTGGAGTGCGGGGAGGATCCTCACCCAAGCCTGCGCAAAACTGCAGGTATCCATCAGGCGATCAGGATCATCAGTCGATTGGCAGGTGAAGCCTGCGCAAAGATGATCAATCCTGACAGTGAGTCGACCTGATCTGTCTGCAAGCCCGGTGTTAGAGCTGTCGCCAGCGCAGAGCTGGCGCAGCTGAGGATTTCAGGAGTTTAATCACCTAGGCGCAAGTCCTGCGCCAAAGCATCCGCCTCCAACCCTCACCGCACCTTGAACATCGCCACCTTCTCCGCCAACCGCTCCGCCAACCCCGTCAGTTCCTGACTCGCCGACGCCACCTGCAACGACCCGTTCGCCGACTCCACCGTCGACCCATGAATCCGATTCAGATTCTGCGCCACCTCTTCAGTCACCGCGCTCTGCTGCACCGCCGCGCTGGCGATCTGCGTGTTCATTTCATTCAGCGCGCCCACTTCCTGACTAATCCGCGCCAGCGCCTGCTGCGCGTTGCGTGTCTGGCCCACGGTCGATTCAGCCAGCTCACAGCTGCTGCGCATGGTGCTGCTGGCGGCGGCGGTGCCGTTTTGCAGGCTGCTGATCATCTCGCGGATTTCTTCGGTCGACTGCTGGGTACGATTGGCCAGCGAGCGCACTTCGTCAGCGACTACCGCGAAGCCGCGACCATGCTCGCCGGCGCGGGCGGCTTCGATGGCAGCATTGAGCGCCAGCAGGTTGGTCTGCGAGGCAATCGAGTTGATCACGTCGATCACGGTCTCGATGCGCTCGCCCTGGCGGGAGACCTGCTCGACGGTTTCGGTGGTTTCTACCAGGGCCGCAGCCAGTTGTTCGATGGCCGAGGTGCTGTCGGCCACCAGGCGGTTGCCTTGCTCGACTTCCTGGTCGGCCTGGCGCGTCGCCTGCGCGGCTTGCGCGGCGTAGCCGGACACTTCGTTGACCGTGGCCGACATCTGCGCGATGGCCGTGGCCACCTGCTGGGTCTCGTGGGTTTGCAGGCCGATGTGTTCGTTGTTGGCGCTGGAGGTTTCGGACAGGTGCGTGGAGGACTGATTGACCGCCTGGGCGGCGAGGCGCACCTGGGCGATGGTGTCGGCCAGGCGATCCTGCGCGGTCTTGAGCACGCCCATCACGCTGCCGGGGTAGCGCGTGGCGATGTTCTGGCACAGATCGCCTGCGGCCAGACGCTCGATGGCCTGGCCGACCTCGGTGGGCTCTGCGCCGAGCGTCGAGCGCACGAAGCGCATGATCACCGTGGCCAGCAGAATACTCAGCAGCAGGGCCACGCCGGTGGCCGCGAGCATCAGCCCGCGGAACTGGCTGGCGGTGGCCTGTACGTCGTTCAGTTGCTGCTTGATCGAGGCTTCTTCGTGGTCGATCAGCGCGTTCACTCGCTTGAGCCACTCGCTGTAGTCGCCGGACGTTTCGCGCAGCAGCAGCGCCTGGGCACCTGCGATATCGCCAGCGCGGCGCAGGTCGAGCACGGCCTTGGAGGAGGCGAGGGTGCGGGTTTCGATCTCCTTGATGCCTTGCAGCAGTTGCTGCTCGTTGGCGGATACGCCGCGATCGGCGAACAACTGGTCCATGGGCCCGGCGGAGTCGATGTAGGCCTGTTGCAGATCGGTCATTTCCTTCAGATGCCGCGCCAAGTCCGCATCGTTATTCACCAGCACGGCATCGCGGATGGCGATGGCGCGGTTGTGCACGCTACCGCGGAAGTTGATGGCATAGCGCTGAATCTTGGCGGCGTTTTCGCTGACGTGTTCAAGGGTGGAATCGATGAATCCCACGCGCTGAATGCCAACGGCGGTGACCAGAACGAGCAAGGACACGATGGCGGCGAAGCCCAGGCCTATGCGGGTGGCGAGAGGGAGGGATCTGTTCATGAGTGGTGAACCTGTGAGGCGAGGGGGGTGCCGGACCAAGTACTGGCTCAAAGCCAGATAATGGCAAAGCGATATTATGTAGTGACCCCTCAGAACACTAATTGATCCTTGGCATTTGCATCGATAGGGCGAGGCTATTACAAGCGCGCACTGCAAACAGCGTTACAGGGCCTCAGGCCTGGTGGAGCAGAAGGCGTCAGATGGGCGCCCGCCCGCGCTGGGTGCAACACCTGGCCCCGAAAGTCTTACCCAACCCATGATTATGCTTGCGGCGTATACCGGGACGGATCGAGCGCGCCGATCGGCCTTGCCTGCAGCCGCGTCTGCCATCGATGCCTCACGCAGCGCCCCCGCGTTGTACGTTCAAACGCGTAAGTGGACAATGCAGCGTGTCAGCTTCCTGCAACCGCTAGCCCACGCCTGTTTCATCGAACCTCTTTCTCAGGAAATGGAATTTCCATGCCTCGCATCATGATCATCGGCCAACCCGGCGCCGGTAAATCCACCCTCGCTCGACAACTGGGCCAGGTCACCGGCATCCCGGTCATTCACATCGACAAGATTCACTGGCAGCCCAATTGGCAGGAGCGCAGCCCGGAGGAAAAGACGCGCCTCTGCCTGGCAGCCGAGGCGCAAGAGCACTGGATTTTCGAAGGTGGCCACTCCGCCACCTGGGCCAACCGCGTCGCTCGCGCCGACCTGCTGATCTGGCTCGACCGCGGCCCCGCGCTGCGCTTCTGGCGGGCGTTGACGAGAACGCTCAAGGGGCGTGGTCATACCCGGCCGGACTTGCCGGAGAACTGTCCCGAGCGCCTGAGCAACCTGCCCGAATTCTTCCGTTTCATGTGGACCACGCGACACTCGGCAAGGAGCAAGATGCAGCAGCTTGCCGCGAACGCGCCAGACCAGTGTCGTGTGGTGTACCTGCGTTCTGATCGCGACGTCGAAGCCTTTCTGACGGCCAGTGACTGGCAAGTGACAGGTCAACAATAGGCGCCTTGCGCAGCCCACTTTTGAACGAACATCACCTGCGACCTTATCAGTGCGAATGGCGCTCGCCCACGAACGTCAATGAGGTCGACAGGCTGCGTTCGGTCACGCCCTGTTCGCGGGTCGAGGGCACTCTGGCCTGTGCGGCGATGACATTCAGACCGGCGTTGCGAATGATCACGTTCGCCCGCCCGCGGGCATCGGTCCTGACGCTGCTGGCGTCCGCCAGGGCGCGATAATCATCGAACAGGGCAATATCGGGCGCAGGCTTGCCGTCGATGGTCACTTCAACAGGCAGCGGCTTACCGACACCTACCGTCGTCGGGTCTCGCAGAGGGCGAATCAGCATTGCCATCCTCAGGTCAGTGGGGGAGACGGGCATGCGCTTGCAAAATGGCCAGGCTGTATTTGTAGCTATGGCTGGCGCTGGTTGCGCCCGCCACCTGGGTCATCGAGGCGTTGACCGATTTGCCATCGGGCCCTTTGCTCCAGATACCGTTGTCCATGGCAACGCTGACCACCGCCGGTGTCGCCAGCGGCACCAGGCGGACATGGTCTTGGCGCCGCTCAACCGTGGTGGGTATCGAGTGGCCGTCAGGTGCATAGGCCCACACCTCCTTGATCCTCTCCGGCGCGTAGGCCTCGTCTTCTGCGCCATGGCCATACACCACTACAAGGTCGCCCCGGCGTGTCTCGGTCCAGATCCCGTGGGCCAACGCCGAGCCTGTGCTCATAACGCCGAGTGCGATAGCCAGTAAGCGGGGGATTTTCATGATTGTGTTCCGATGCCGTGGGTGGAACCTCCCTCCGGGAGGCAGTCAGATCTCTGGCCCAACCTCTCAAGGGCGGGATGCCAAAGCTCGTTGATGGAGTATTGTTATAGTATAACGTAGTGATGTTAAAGTGTTATTAGCTAACATCATTGAGGTACACCGCGTCATGTACAGGTTCACACAACGCCTTCAGCCGAGTTTTTTCAAACGCGCCGCACTCACTGGCCTCGTTTCCTGGGCATCGGTGGCAGCCGCAGAGACCGGCGCGAAACAGGTCGAGCTGGAAACGATCGAGGTTGCAGGTGAAGGGCGCGGTGCCGGGCCCGGCAAACCGCTGGTACGCAGCAAGGTCAGTACGGATGCCGAAAGCTTGCCGGCGGCGGTGTCCACGCTGACTCAGGAAGACATCCAGACGCTGAACGTCGACCGAGACATTTCCAACATCTATCGTCGTGTGCCTGGGGTCGTGGCCAACAACATCGATCAGGGCGATACCGGTAATGGCTTTCGCATGCGCGGCTTCACCACCAATGGCACGCACGGTGCCGATGTGGCGGTGACCGTCGACGGCGTACCGCAGAACATTCCGTCGAGTCAGGGCGGTGCAGGGCATGGCCCGGTGTTTCTAGAGTGGCTGACGCCGCAGATGATCAAGCGGGTCGACGTCATCAAAGGGCCCGTCTCAGCGCTGTCCGGTGATCAGAACCGTGCAGGTTCGGTAAACATCGAAACACTCGACGGTGGTGATGTGGCCTCGAGCATCGGCGTGGACATCGCCAGTTTCGATGGCGTGCGTGGGAACCTGGTGCTTGGCGGTGAGCATGAGGGCTTCGAATCGTTGTTCATCGCCGATACCTACCAGACCCACGGCTATCGCAAAGCCGCGGAAACCAATCGAGACAACTATTTCTGGAAGCTTTCCAGGGTGATTGGGGACGCCCGGTATTCGGCACGATTCAGCCACTACGAAGCGGACTTCAAGAACGACGGCTACTTGAACCTGCCTGCACTCAAGGCGGGCACCATCAGCCGGCGTGATACGGATAACCTGTATGGCTTCGGCACTGCGAACCGCAACACCTATGTGTTCAATCGCACGCCTGCAGAAGGTGAAGAGGGCCTTTCATACACCGCTTATTTTGAAGACTTCAAGCGTGTGCGAGGCATCGCCAACGGCGCCAGGACCCACAACTATGGCAAGGATGATCGCGATATCTATGGCGGCCGCGTTGCCTACAACTTCGTCTATCAGGACTCGGCCGCGCTGTTGATCGGGGCCGACGCCCGCCGCGACAAGGGCGATGCCTTCCGCCAGCAATACCGCAACCTCCAGCCCACGCAAAACTACTACTTCGACTTCGACCAGGACCTGATCACCTACGGCGTATTTGCACAGGGGCAGTACAAGCCAGTGGACTCGTTGAAACTGCTGGCCGGCATTCGCTACGACCGTTTCGATTACGACATCAAGAACCTCAAGTTCCGCAATGCCGATACCGGCTACAACAGTTCCGTCACGACACCCAAGTTCGGGGTGGTATGGACGCCCACCGAGCAGTTCGAGGTGTTTGCCAATGCGGCCCAGGGCTTCCGCTCGCCAGCGGCCGAGTACATCAGCTCCGGCAGCAGTGCGGCACTGCCGCCCAGCGAAACCGGGGGGCGGATCAACGGCAGCGTACGGCCCAGCAAGGTGACCTCCTATGATGTGGGCTTTACCGCACGCCCAAGCGATCGACTGTCCAGCACCACCGAGTTCTATTACATCCTGAACGACAGCGAGACCTTGCAGACCTCACCCGGCGTCTTCGAGCAAGCCAGCGACACCACGCGCAAAGGGGTGGAAACCAGTTTCAACTACCAGCTCACCTCCACCCTCAGCACCTACGCCAGCTACGGCAGAATTCTCGAGGCGTCGATCAACAATCCTGCACCGGGCGTGGGTGACCGCTTGCCAGTGCCCGAGCACACCTACAAGGCGGGCGTGCAGCACCGCGATGCGTTCATGGGTGGCCAACTGACCCTCAATGCCGATGCTTACCACCTGGCCGGTATCCCTTACTACGTGGGCAGTACGCGCAAGGAAATGCCGGTCTATACCCGCTATGACCTGCGCGCTTCTTACGACTATGACCAGTACCAGTTCAGCCTGTACGGCACCTTTCAGCCCCATCGCTACGGCACCGAGGTCGCCTATGGCACCAGCGCCGGGTTGGTGATCGTTCCGCAGCCGTCCACCACCCTGGGGGCATCGGCCCGATACTTCTTCTGAACATGGCGCCGCTGGCCTGCAGCCCTTGCGTACAGGCAACACCCTTCTGATCGGTGATTGCGATGGCGCAGCGCAGCAGGCCTCTGGGTGGTTCGCGTGCGATGCCAGCCCCCCTCCGGCCGCCCCGGTAATGCGACCCGGATGCGGTGTTATCGTCGTGCTCCAAGCCTGGAAGCTTGGCACGGGTCGTGATGTCCTTTCACAGCACCGATCCCAATTCCGACTGAACTATTCCTACAAATCCACTCGTCCGAACCACCCCCACCCTCGTTCGAACCTATCCCCATCAGCCTCCATCCAAATGATTCACTGTTCAGGTTTGGAGAGCGTCATGTCTGTTCATGTCATCAAGGTTCACGGTAGCGATGTCCCCGAAGCACTGCGCGAGTCAGGGGTTACTCAGGCGTTCTGCGTCGAGGACGACAGCGGTCAGCGGGTGTATTCGGACAACGATCTGGAAGTCACGCGCCTGGCGGTGTCGTTGGCGGAGCAGGAGGAGAAAGCCCAGCAGGGCTGAAGGCGGAACGTCGGGGCGCGCTAGGCGCCCAGCAGTTTTCTGACGTGTTGCTCCAACCGTTCCACCGCGAACGGTTTGGTCAGTACCCCCATGCCGCTGGGGAGCTGGCCGTCGCCCATGGCGGCGGCTTCGGCGTAGCCGGTGATGAACAAGGTTTTCAGGCCAGGGCGCAACTCGCGACCTGCGTCGGCCATTTGCCGCCCATTCATGCCGCCCGGCAACCCGACATCGGTGATCAGCAAATCAAAGTGCATGTCCGAGCGCAGCAGGCGCAGGCCGGATGCCCCGTCGCTCGCCTGTAGCACGGTGTAGCCGAGTTCGCTGAGCACGTCGGTCAGCAGCATGCGCAGGGTGGGCTCGTCATCGACCAGCAGCACCGTTTCGCTACGCGTGGACGACTGCCCGGCCAGCGTGCGCTCAGTGGCGGCGGGGGTGAAACGCTCGACACGGTCGCGTGGCAGGTAGATCCAGACGCGGGTGCCGTTGTCCACCTCTGACCACAAGCGCACCTGGCCACCCGATTGCTGGGCGAACCCATAGATCATCGACAAGCCCAGCCCGGTGCCTCGGCCGACAGGCTTGGTCGTGAAAAACGGTTCGAACACGTGGGCGATGATCTCCGGCGGCATGCCGGTGCCTGAGTCGGCCACGCTGAGCGAGAGGTAGTCGCCGGGCGCCAGCTGCAGGCTGCGGGCAGCGTCGGCGTCGAGCACGTGGTTATCGGTGCGCAGGGTGATGGTGCCGCCGTCGGGCATGGCGTCACGGGCATTGATGCACAGATTGAGCAGCGCGTTTTCCAGTTGCCCGGCGTCGACGAACGCAGGCCACAGCGCCTGATCGCACTGCACCTTGATCTCGATGCCAGGGCCGACGGTGCGCTGGATCAGTTCCACCATGCCGTGCATCAGGCCATTGACCGAAACCTGTTGAGGCTCCAGGGTCTGCCGGCGCGAGAAGGCCAGCAGCCGGTGGGTGAGGGCAGCAGCGCGGCGAGAAGAGTTCTGTGCGGCGACGATGTACTTGTCCAGGCCCTTGAAGCGGCCTTGGCCAATGCGTTTTTCCATCAACTCCAGGGCGCCGGAAATACCGGCCACCAGATTGTTGAAGTCGTGAGCCAGGCCACCGGTCAGTTGGCCGACCGCCTCCATTTTCTGCGACTGGCGAAGTTGCTCCTCGGCCAGCATGAGTTTGGCGGTGCGTTCGGCGACCTGCTGTTCGAGGGTTTCATTCAGGCGCAACAGCTGGGCTTCGGTTTCCCGCTGCGCCTGTTCGATGTCGAGCAACACAGTGCAGGTGCGTTTGAGTTGCTCTTCGCGTTCACGCAGGGACTCTTCGGCGATGGTGCGTTCGAGCAGGTCAGCCGCTTGGCGGGCGACGATGTCGAGTAGACGCAGATCGCGGGAGGTGGGCTGGTGCGGCATGCTCCAGTGCGTGGAAATCATGCCCAGCAGCTTGCCAGCGCGTGAGCGCAGCGGCGTGGTCTGTGCCGAGCGGATGCCGGCGCGGCGGAAGGCCTGCAGGTCGTCGCTGCCAGCAATGGCAGGCCACTGCTCGAAGTCGGGAATGACCGCGCGTTCGCCCAGCTTCAACGCCAGGGTGCAGTTGCTGTGCGCCGACGGGCTGACCCACGCCCAGAAGCCTGCGGTTTCCGGAGTGAAGCCGCGTGAGCACAACAGTTTCAGCTTGCCCCCCTGACCGGACGGATCGTCTGGCGGGCAGAGCAACTGCATGGTGCCGTACTGGGCGCCGGTGATGGTGATCACGGCATCGACGATCTTGCCGTAGAGCGCGTGGCTGTCGTGTTCGCCGATCAACGTGGTGCTGATGGCGTGCAGCAGATCCAGATCGGAAAAATCTTTCGCGGGCCCGGCGCCGAGAGGACTTGCCGCTGCCTTGAGCAGGCCGAGTGAGCCGAAGGGAACAACCGACATGATGGACGCATCCAGCCAGTCAAAAAGGGAAGGGTCTTATCCTAGCAGCAGCGTTTACATCGGAGTATGTCCCGTTGGCATCATGCTCATGCCAGGATGACAAACGGACGCTCGCCAGTGCTGCACAGGTTCGAAGGCATTGACCCTGCGCACCCATGAGGTGTTCCCGGTGGTTGCCTGAACCGTCGATGTGCAAGCGCTCGTCGTCACGTTCATCCTTACACGCTGGCGCAGATCGAACCGCTATCTGGCCGTGAGCCCACTTCATTGCCGAAGCCGCCAGTGAGAGGTGCACACCCGTGGCCGTGCTGCGTAAGCCTGCGCAAAACCTGCAGAAAGTCGACAGCGCTGACCAGCAGGTTGGGAAGCACCCACTGTGCAGCGGGGTAGAGCATCAGCGCACCGGGTAAATGAACGAGGATTGATCTCGTTCATCTTTAATCCTTCTTTAATCACTGTATTCTTCACTCCCTGCAGTCATGGCCTGTGGCCACAGACGTACGTAGAGCTGGATCGAGCGGGGTCATCGTTGAACCGATTTCCCAGGCTTGGGTCCTAACGCCTCAGACGCTGCACGCTGTCATTCTCCTTCGAAGGAACCGGCAATGAACGAACACACCTCCACCTTGAACCGAGAGCGGCGCTTTCTGGTTTTGCTTGGAGTCATCTGCCTGTCGCTGATCGGCGGCGCGCTGTACATGCAAGTGGTGCTGGGCGAGGCGCCTTGCCCGTTGTGCATCCTGCAACGTTACGCCTTGCTGTTCATCGCCGTGTTCGCCTTCCTCGGTGCGGCCATGCCGGGGCGTCGTAGCCTGACGGTGATGGAAGCCCTGGTCGTCTTGAGCGCGGTGGGTGGGATCGTGGCGGCCGGTAACCACGTCTATATACTGGCAAACCCCATGGTCAGCTGCGGCATCGACACCCTGCAGCCGATCGTCGACGACCTGCCCCTGGCCAAGCTCTGGCCGCTGGCATTTCAGGTCGACGGCTTCTGCAGCACGCCGTACCCACCCATCCTCGGCCTGTCCCTCGCGCAATGGGCGCTGGCAGCCTTCGTGCTGACGGCGATCCTGGTGCCGCTTGGCATTGCGCGCAATCGCCGCAGGGGGTAGACAAAATGCCGCAGTGGTTGCACCCCCTTGGCAGCCACTGCGCCATCACCGCTTCTCCTGCAAAGCCCCCCTCTGATCTGCTCAAACCCACGCAGATCAAGGCCTGCGGGTCGCCCGCTCAGGGTGCGACAAACTGTCGCAAAGTTGATTGTTGGCGGTCTATTGTTACCATTCGTGTAATAGACTGTTGCTCAATAAGTCATAGTCACCGTCTGGCTAGCTAACTACAATCGCCCCCAATTTCCGTTCGGCAACTGCTTGCGAGTCGCAGAATAGAAGGAAGCCTCAGCGCTCCTTTTTGCTGACTTCGTCAAGTTTCGCCCAGCGGCGATTCCGGGCGGATACCCCTCCGCGTTTTCGCGCACCAAATGGACTTGGTCTGAAGCACAGGCCGTTTGCCTATACTACCCAAGCACCGTTGAACACGTTCCTCGCCAAATCCTGCAGTCGGATCATTGGCCGGCGCGTATTCGAGCTGATAAATGCTCACGTTTGGCAGGACGAAACGTTGGCTACCAAAACACAATTGCATTGAAGCAAGCTGATCTAGAGGTCGTGAGATGAGTAAAAAGCGTTACCCCAGACTGTTTGGCATATTGCCCGTTTTAGGCATGCTTTTACTCAGTGGGTGCAACTGGACCCTGCTCGACCCGAAGGGCCAGGTCGGCATTGAGCAAAAGAACCTGATCCTGATCGCGACCGGCCTGATGCTGCTTGTGGTAGTGCCGGTCATCATCATGACGCTGGCCTTTGCCTGGAAGTACCGTGCTTCCAACAAGTCCGCGACCTACACGCCTGACTGGTCGCACTCGACCAAGATCGAGGCAGCGGTGTGGATCATCCCGATCCTGATCATCATCGCCCTGGGTTACGTCACCTACCTCTCCACGCACCGCCTGGATCCTTACCGTCCGCTAGACTCTGACGTCAAGCCGGTGAAGATCGACGTCATCGCAATGGACTGGAAATGGCTGTTCATCTATCCCGAGCAAGGGATTGCCACGGTGAACAAGATCAACTTCCCGGCCAACACGCCAATCAACTTCCGCGTGACCTCCGACGCTGTGATGAACTCGTTCTTCATCCCCGGCCTTGGCGGGCAGATCTACGCGATGGCGGGCATGACCACCAAGCTGCATCTGATCGCCAACGAGGAAGGTGTCTTCGACGGTATCAGCGCGAACTACAGCGGTGCCGGCTTCACCGGCATGAAGTTCAAGGCTACCGCCACGTCCCAGGCTGACTTCGATGCATGGGTCGCCGAAGTGAAGCGGTCGCCGTTGAAACTGGACAAGGCAACCTACGACGCCTTGGCCAAACCTAGCGAAAACAACCCAGTTGTGCTGTACAGCGAGGCCGCGCCTGAGCAGTTCCAGGTCATCGTCGACAAGTACGCAGGTATGAAGCGCGGTCCGAGCCACGAGCAGGAAGGTAGCAAGGATCTGGCGACAACCCAGGGTGTTGAGTCGAGTAAGCAATCAGCTGCCGGGGCAGAGGAGTAAGAGATGTTCGGTAAATTAAGTCTGGAGGCGATTCCCTATCACGAGCCGATAGTCATGGTGACACTTGCCATGATCGCGCTTGGTGGTATCGCAGTCGTCGGCCTGATCACGTACTTCCGCAAGTGGACGTACCTGTGGTCCGAATGGCTGACCACGGTCGACCACAAGAAAATCGGCGTGATGTACATCATCGTTGCCATGGTCATGCTGCTGCGTGGCTTTGCCGACGCCGTCATGATGCGTACACAGCTGGCGGTCGCGACCGGCGGCTCCGAAGGCTATCTGCCGCCTGAGCACTATGACCAGATCTTCACCGCGCACGGTGTGATCATGATCATCTTCATGGCGATGCCGTTCTTCACCGGCCTGATGAACCTCGCGGTTCCTCTGCAGATCGGTGCACGTGACGTGGCCTTCCCGTTCCTCAACTCCCTGAGCTTCTACCTGCTGCTGGCAGGCGTGATCCTGGTCAACGTCTCGCTGGGTGTTGGTGAATTCGCCAAGACCGGCTGGGTGGCCTATCCGCCGCTTGCGGGTATCCAGTACAGCCCTGGGGTGGGTGTCGACTACTACATCTGGGCGCTACAGCTATCAGGTCTGGGTACGACACTGACCGGCGTGAACTTCCTCGTCACCGTGATGAAGATGCGCGCGCCTGGCATGAAACTGATGGACATGCCGATCTTCACCTGGACCTGCACCTGGGCCAACGTACTGATCGTCGCTTCCTTCCCGATCCTGACTGCTGCACTCGCTCTGCTGACCGTTGACCGTTATCTGGACTTCCATATCTTCACCAACGAGCTTGGTGGGAACCCGATGATGTACGTCAACCTGTTCTGGGCGTGGGGTCACCCTGAGGTCTACATTCTGATTCTGCCGGCCTTCGGCGTGTTCTCGGAAGTCACCTCGACGTTCTCTGGCAAGCGCCTGTTCGGCCACCACGCGATGATCTATGCGTCGGGTGCCATTGCGGTACTGGGCTTTGCGGTCTGGCTGCACCACTTCTTCACCATGGGGGCGGGCGCGAGCGTCAACACCTTCTTTGGTCTGGCGACGATGCTGATCTCCATTCCGACGGGTGTGAAGCTGTTCAACTGGCTGTTCACCATGTATCAGGGCCGTGTTCGCTTCACGCCGCCGATGCTGTGGACCCTGGGCTTCATGGTCACCTTCTCCATCGGTGGCATGACCGGCGTCCTGCTGGCTGTTCCAGGTGCCGACTTCGTACTGCACAACAGCCTGTTCGTGATCGCTCACTTCCACAACGTGATCATCGGTGGTGCGGTCTTCGGCTACATCGCAGGCTTCGCGTTCTGGTTCCCGAAAGCGTTCGGCTTCACCCTGAACGAGAAGTGGGGCAAGGCAGCGTTCTGGTTCTGGCTCACCGGCTTCTATGTCGCCTTCATGCCGCTGTACGCGCTGGGCTTCATGGGCATGACCCGTCGTCTGAACCACTCCGACAACCCGCTGTGGGAACCCTACCTGTACGTCGCCGTCGTGGGTGCCGTGCTGATCCTGTTCGGTATCGCCTGCCAGCTGATCCAGCTGTTCGTGTCGATCCGCGACCGCAAGGACAACATGGACGTCACTGGCGACCCATGGGGCGGCCGTACCCTGGAATGGTCCACTTCGTCGCCACCACCGTTCTACAACTTCGCCCACATGCCTGAGAAAGTCGGTCTCGACGCTTGGCACGAAGCCAAGGAAGCCGGTGTTGCCTACAAGGTTCCAGCCAAGTACGACGCCATTCACATGCCGAGCAACACCTCTACGGGTCTGTTCATGGGTATGTTCCTGACCGTCTTCGGCTTTGCCTTCATCTGGCATATCTGGTGGCTGGTCGGTGTGAGCCTGGTTGCGACCATCGCGGTCTTCGTTCGCCACGCTGCGCGTGATGACCAGGGCTTCATGGTGCCGGCTGAAGAAGTGGCGCGCATCGAAGGTGAACGCCAACGGGCCTTGCAGCTCGCCGGTATGCCTACCGGTGGTGCACGTGTCGAAACGTTTGAACGGGTGTAATCAATGTCCAGTCAAGTAATGCACGGTGACGCTCATGGTCATGACCATGGGCACGACGATCACCACCACGACTCGGGCCAGATGACCGTACTGGGCT
>NZ_DAMCCR010000068.1:0-23867 GCF_032058845.1 Pseudomonas sp.
AACGCCTGGCCTTGGCCCAGGCCAATCTGCTCCCAGGCCGAGGCGGGTAGCGGTTCGGTCGCCACCAGCAGGCTCTGCACCGATAACTGATGACGCCCCAGCGGCGGCAGGCTGGCGGCGTAGCCTTCCACGGCAGGCACCACCCAGTCGCAGCGTACCCGCGCTTGGGCCGTGCGCACCTCGCCGGTGTGCCAATCTTGCGCCGGGGTGTTCTCGTAGATCGTCACGCCCAGGCCCTCGACCGCCCGTGCCAGCCCGCGCACGAGCCGGGCGGGGTTGAGGGTTGCCACGTGCGGGCTGAAGAGGGCGCCGTAGGCGTTGCTGGCGCGCAACTGGCCGGCCAGTTGCTCGGGTTTCAGCCAGCAGTAGTCGTCTTCGTTCATGCCCTGGCGATAGAGGTCATCGAGGTAGGCGCGCAGATGGCGTTCCTGCTCCGGGTAGCGCGCCGCGCAGTAGATGACGCCGGCCTTGCGGTAATCACAGTCGATGCCCTCGCGCTGCAGCACGCGCTGCACTTCATCGGGGATGTCGTGCAGCAGGTCGATGCTGTCTCGCCGCTGCTGCGCCGAGAGGGTGGCGAGCAGGCGGTCTTCGCCAAGCAGATTGCCCATCAGCCAGCCGCCATTGCGCCCGGACGCGCCGAAGCCTGCGGTCTGGGCTTCGAGGATCGCAATACGCAGGTGGGGCGCCTGGCGCTTGAGGTAATAGGCCGTCCACAGCCCGGTGTAACCGGCGCCGATGATGCACACATCGACGTCCAGGTCGTGCGGCAGGGACGGTCGAGCGACGAGGGGCTCGTCGAGCTGGTCCATCCACAGGCTGATCGTGCGCCACGCTTGCATCCGCTACTGCTCCCGCTGCCGTTTCCAGGTCTGGCAACGATGCTAGTGCGGCGCTGGGCGGGCTGTCTTGCGTGCGTGCACGCAGAGAAAAATGGATGGGCAGGGTAGCTGGGTCGGGTCAGGCTTGGCGCTGGGTGGACCGGGATGAATCGAGTTGCAGTCGTTGGGCCGACGCAGCCGGCCCAATTCAGGCGCTGCGCACTAACGGTAGAGTGCGTTGGCAGTTTTGGGTCGGCTTCGCTGGCCTGAGCCAATCGTTCGTCAGGGCCTGGCGAAAGACCGCTGGTTGCCACGTCGACCGTCTGTCTTCGACAAGCACGACTGCACAGAGCAGCCACCCTCATTTCTGGCCGAGAAACGCCTTCGGAGAACGCCCCGTGTGCTCGCGGAAGCATTTGTAGAACGCCGACAACGAGTTGAAGCCGGCTGCGAAGGCCAGTTCGTCGATCCGCGCGCCGGTGCTGCCTGCCTCCAGTTGTCCCAACAGGTGCTGCAACCGCGCGTGGTTCACGTAGCGGTAGAAGCTTTGTCCGAGCACTTGGTTGAGCAGGTACGAAATCTGGTTGCGGCTGTAGCCGCTTTCGCTGGCCACCTGTTGCAAGTCCAGCTGTGGGTCAAGGTAGGGGCGCCGTCGCTGGAAATACTGCTCGAGATCCTGCGCCATGGTGCTCAGTTGGCGCGGGGACAATCCCAGGCGGCTGGTGGCGGGGCGGCGTGAGTCACTGACACTGGCAGCGCCGAGCGCAGACTGGCGCACCAGTGTGGCGTACTCGTTGACCTGCCAGATGAGGTCATCGCGCACGGTGATCACTTCGCTGGACTGAAAGGCGACCAGGCCGTCGCCGCCCTGCACCGTGACCTGATACTGGATGAACGCCTTGCAGCCATCCACGCGAATGCGGTCACTGTGGACGATGTCTTCGCCGGCCTGGTGCGGCAGGCACAGCGCCACGTAGTCATGCAGTTGCGTGTGATCGAGCACGCGGTCCTGGAAAAAGTCGTGGTAGCGCACCGCCGGGTGGTAGAGCGCCATGACGCCCTCCAGGTCGCGTTGTTTCCAGCACAGGTGGTAGCGCATCACGACGTCCGCCGTCAGCGGCGTCTGTTCGGGACCATCGGGGAAAAGAGGGGCGATCATCGGGCGATAGTGCATCGCCTGGCAGCCGCTCGGCAAGCTTGCACCGACGCCGGGTGGCGTCCGGGCGGTCCGACACTGCATAACGCCCACTTCATTTGGATGGCTTCGGGCGTTTCGCACGATCCTAGGAAGGCGAATATCGCTAAGTCATTGATTTAATTGAATGTCATTTTTTGTCATATCTGGCACGTGCGCTGCACTGTCCCTCGTGCGAATCCACGGAAGTTTTGCTCACAATCATAAGGCGCCGAGTCATGATAACGAATGCCGATCTGCCAACCGCTGTCTCAGAGGCCCCGAATCGTTCGGGGGTGTCATGGGCTGCAATCTTTGCGGGTGCTGCTGCAGCCGCGTCCTTGTCAATGATCCTGGTGGTGCTGGGGGCCGGATTAGGCTTTGCAGCGACTTCCCCTTGGGAGAACGAAGGTGCCAGCGCGCAAGCGTTGGGCATTTCGACGATCGTCTGGCTGCTGGTCACACAGATCATCGCTTCAGGCGCAGGTGGCTACATCGCCGGTCGTCTGCGGGTCAAATGGGCCAACCTGCACGGTGATGAAGTGTATTTCCGCGACACCGCGCATGGCTTCCTGTCGTGGGCTGTCGCCACGCTGGTAGCAGGCGTGCTCATCGTCAGCGCTGCGGGCAACGTGATCGGTGCCGGCGCCAAGGCCGGTGCCAGCGTAGTAGCCGGTGCGGGTGCAGCGGCCGCTGCTACTGCCGACAAATCCTCGGGCAACAATGACCCGATGCGCTACTTCGTAGACGGCCTGTTCCGCAGCGATGCGCCAGTCGGCGTCAGCGAAGATGCTGCCAACGGCGTTGCCACTCGCATCCTGGCCCGTGGCGTTGCCCAAGGCGGTACGCTCGAGCCAGCCGACCGCACCTACCTGGCACAGCTCGTTGCCCAGCGCACCCGCCTGACCCAGGCTGAAGCCGAAGCCCGCGTAGACGAAGCCCTGGGCAAAGTGCAGCAAGCCAAGGCCGATGCCAAGCAAGCTGCCGAGACCGCCACCAAAGTGGCTGCCTGGACTGCCCTGTGGACCTTCGTTGCCCTGCTGTGCGGCGCCTTCTTCGCCAGCATCGCTGCACTGTTCGGTGGCCGTCGTCGTGACCGTGTGGTCTACGTCGAAGACACCTACGCCACGACCCGTACCGTACGTTAATAGGTTCAAACAAGGAGATTCACCATGCGTTCATTGCTGCTTTGGTTCCTCGGCATCCCGATTCCAATCATCATCCTTATCGCTATCTTCGTGCACTAAGCGAAGAGCGTTGAACGAAGAAGGGGCCGCATGTGCGGCCCCTTCTTGCATCTGGTGTAACGGTTCCCGGCTTTGTAGGAAAAGCCTGCTCACAAGTGTTGTGCGCTGTTCTGTAGGAGCGAGAGCGAGCAAGCTCGCTCCCTGGGGTGCGCCTACCTTGTTGGAGCGACTTCAGTCGCGATGGGCTGCGCAGCAGCCCCAGTGGTTGCGGCCGCGTCCAGTCTGACAGCATGCGGCGCTTGAATCAGGCCGGCTATGCCGGCCATCGCGGCTCAAGCCGCTCCTACAGGTTCCTCGCCAGCCTGTAGAAGACTTTTCTTACATTGCCTAGAGAAACTGCTCCGCGTAGTGGCAGGCCACCTGGCGGGTGTGCACCGGTCGCAGCGCGGGCACTTCCCGGGTGCAGCGCTCGGTGGCATAGGGGCAGCGCTTGTGGAAGGCGCAGCCATCGGGCGGGTTCAGCGGGTTGGGCAGCTCGCCGCTGATGCGCAGCTTGGGTTTGCCGGGGTCGGGATGGATGGTCGGCGTGGCCGACAGCAGGGCCTGGGTGTAGGGGTGCAGCGGTGTGTCATAGAGGTCGAGCTTGGGGCCGATTTCCACCGGCCGACCCAGGTACATCACCAGCACTTCGTCCGCCACGTGGCGCACCACTGCCAGGTTGTGGGAAATGAACACGTAAGCGGTGTCGAACTGCTGCTGCAGGTCCATGAACAGGTTCAGCACCTGCGCCTGGATCGACACATCCAGCGCCGAGGTCGGTTCATCGGCCACCAGTACCTTGGGCTGCAGCATCATGGCCCGGGCCAGGGCGATGCGCTGGCGCTGCCCACCGGAGAACATGTGCGGATAGCGTTGGTAATGCTCAGGACGCAGACCGACCTGTTCCATCATCGCCTGCACCCGCTGGCGCCGCTCACTGCGGCTGAGCGATGTATTGATCAACAGCGGTTCGGCCAGTTGATCACCGATCTTCTGACGCGGGTTGAGCGAGGCGTAAGGGCTCTGGAACACCATCTGCACATCGCGGCGCAGCTGCTTGCGCTCGGCTTTGCTGGCCCCGGCGACTTCCACCCCGTCGATCTGCAAGGAGCCCGCGCTGGGTTTCTCGATCAGGGTCAGGGCGCGGGCCAGTGTGGACTTGCCACACCCCGACTCGCCGACCACCGCCAGGGTCTTGCCGGCTTGCAGCTCGAACGACACCCCGTTGAGAGCCTGCACCACCGCAGAGCCTTTGAACAGGCCGCGGGAAACGCTGTAGTGGCGCGTGAGTTCACGCGCAGTCAGCACGACAGTCATCACGCCACCTCCTGATTCAATGGGTGCAGGCAGCGCGCCTGACTATGGGCCTGTGGCTCCAGCGGCGGGCGTTGCTGTCGGCAGTCGTCCTGCACATAGGGGCAACGCGGTGAGAGCAGGCAGCCTTGCGGGCGGTCATAGCGGCCCGGCACGATGCCCGGCAGCGTCGCCAGGCGTTCGGCGCCCAGGCTGTGCTCGGGAATCGCCGCCAGCAGCGCTTCGCTGTAAGGATGGGCCGGCAGGTTGAACAGCGTCGGCACCTGGCCGAGCTCGACAGCCTGCCCGGCGTACATCACGCAGACCCGCTTGGCCGTT
The DNA here is from genome assembly GCF_032058845.1 of Pseudomonas sp. GTDB lineage: Bacteria > Pseudomonadota > Gammaproteobacteria > Pseudomonadales > Pseudomonadaceae > Aquipseudomonas. The sequence continues at coordinate 4,854 of NZ_DAMCCR010000068.1, forward strand.
TCCGCCACCACCGCCAGGTCGTGGGTGATCAGGATCAGCGCCATGTCGTGTTCCTGCTGCAGGTTGACCAGCAGCTCCATGATCTGCGCCTGGATGGTCACATCCAGCGCGGTGGTCGGCTCATCGGCGATCAACAGGCGCGGTTCGCCGGCAATCGCCATGGCGATCGCCACGCGCTGGCTCATGCCGCCGGACAACTGATGCGGGTAGGCCTCCAGCCGGCTTTCAGGGGCCGGAATCTCCACCTTCTGCAACAACTCCAGGGCGCGCTGGCGGGCCGCCTTGCCCTTCAGGCCCAGGTGCTGGCGCAGCACTTCTTCGATCTGGTAACCCACGGTGTAGCTGGGGTTCAGCGCGGTCATCGGGTCCTGGAAAATCATGGCGATGTCTTTGCCGACCACCTTGCGCCGCTGACGGCGGCTGAGGGTCAGCATGTCCTGGCCATTGAAACGCAGGGTGTCGGCGGTGATCCGCCCGGGCGCCTCGATCAGGCCCATCAGGGCCATCATGGTCACCGATTTGCCGGAGCCGGATTCACCGACGATGGCGAGGATCTCGCCGGCGTCCACGTTCAGGTCGAGGCCGTCGACCACCGGTATGGCATCTGCGTCGCCGAAGCGCACGTTCAGGTTGTTGATCGTCAACAGGGACATGGCGTTCTCCTCAGGCGGCGTTCTTGAGTTTCGGGTCCAGCGCATCGCGCAGGCCGTCGCCCATCAGGTTGATTGCCAGCACGCTGAGCAGGATGGTCAGCCCGGGCAGGCTCACCACCCACCAGGCGCGTTCGATGTAGTCGCGGGCCGAAGCCAGCATGGTGCCCCACTCGGGGGTCGGCGGTTGCACCCCAAGGCCCAGGAAACCGAGGGCGGCGGCGTCGAGAATCGCCGAGGAAAAGCTCAAGGTCGCCTGCACGATCAGCGGCGCCATGCAGTTGGGCAGCACGGTGATGAACATCAGCCGCGGCAACCCGGCACCGGCCAGACGCGCCGCCGTGACGTAGTCGCGGTTCAGCTCACCGATCACCGCGGCGCGGGTCAGGCGCACGTACGACGGCAACGAGACGATGGCGATGGCAATCACCGTGTTGATCAGCCCAGGGCCGAGAATGGCGACGATGGCCACCGCCAGCAGCAGCGAGGGCAGCGCCAGCATCACGTCCATCAGGCGCATGATGCCCGGGCCCAGCAGGCGCGGGAAGAAACCCGCCAGCAGGCCCATGAGGATGCCGGGGATCAACGACAGCACCACCGACGACAAGCCGATCAGCAGCGACAGCCGCGCGCCCTGGATCAGTCGCGACAGCAGGTCGCGGCCCAGTTCGTCGGTGCCGAAGATGAAGCGCCAGGTGCCGCCTTCGAGCCAGACCGGTGGAGTCAGCAGGAAATCACGGTACTGCTCGCTGGGGTTGTGCGGCGCGACCCAGGGTGCGAACAGGGCGCAGAACAGCACCAGGCACATGAAGAACAGCCCGGCCACTGCGCCCTTGTTGCGCGAAAAGGCGTGCCAGAACTCTTTGTAGGGCGAGGGGTAGAGCAGGCTCTGGTCCACCGCTTGCGGGGTCGCCAGGGGTTTGAGCGTAGGAGTCGTCATGACGGGGCCTCAGCGCTGATGGCGAATGCGGGGGTTGACCAGGCCGTAGAGGATGTCCACGACGAAGTTGACGCTGATCACCAGGCAGGCGATCAGCAGAATGCCGTTCTGCACCACGGGGTAGTCCCGCGCGCCGATGGCCTCGATCAACCACTTGCCGATGCCCGGCCAGGAAAAGATCGTTTCGGTCAGCACGGCGCCTGCCAGCAGCGCGCCGACCTGCAGGCCGAACACCGTCAGCACGGGGATCAGCGCGTTGCGCAGGCCGTGAATGAACACCACGCGCGCCGGTGACAGGCCCTTGGCGCGTGCGGTGCGGATGTAGTCTTCGCGCAGCACTTCGAGCATCGAGGAGCGGGTCATGCGCGCGATCACCGCCAGGGGAATCGTGCCCAATACGATGGCGGGCAGGATCAGGTGCATGACGGCGTCCTTGAACGCGCCTTCCTCGCCGCTGAGCAGTGTGTCGATGAGCATGAAGCCGGTGACTGGCTCGACGTCGAACAGCACGCCGTTGCGGCCCGAGACGGGCGTCCAACCCAGGCTCACGGAGAAGAACATGATCAGGATCAGCCCCCACCAGAAGATCGGCATGGAATAACCGGCCAGGGAAATGCCCATCACGCCATGGTCGAACAGCGAGCCGCGCTTGAGGGCCGCAATCACCCCTGCCAGCAAGCCGACGATGCCGGCGAACAGCAAGGCAGCGCCGGCCAGCTCCAGCGTGGCGGGGAACAGCGTGGTGAACTCGCTCCACACACTCTCGCGGCTGCGCAGCGACTCACCCAGGTCGCCGTGGGCGAGCTTGGTGATGTAGTCAAGATACTGCGCCGGCAGCGGCTTGTTCAGGCCCAGGCGCTCCATGGCCTGGGCGTGCATCTCGGGGTCTACCCGGCGCTCACCCATCATCACTTCCACCGGATCACCGGGGATCAGGCGTATGAGCGCGAAGGTCAGCAAGGTGATGCCGAAGAACGTGGGGATCAGCAGGCCCAGGCGGCGGGCAATGAAACTCAACATGGATGACGGTACCTCTTCAGGCCGCGGGGTGGTCAACCGCTGCGGCAAGTGCCGCCGGCTTCCTGCAGGAGCCGGCGATCGTTGTTCTGTACTACTTCACCTGGGTAGTGGCGAAGTTGTTTTTGGTCAGCGGGCTGGGTTGGTAGCCTTCGACGTTGCTGCGCATGGCCGTGAAGATCCTCGGATGGGCGATCGCGATCCACGGTTGGTCGCCATCGTACACCGCCAGCGCTTGCTCATAGAGTTTGGCGCGGGCCGCAGGTTCGATGATTTCACGGGCCTGGGTGATCAGCGCCTGGAAGGCGAAGTTGCACCAGCGTGCGTAGTTCTCACCCGTCTTGGCACCCTCGCAGCCCAGCAATGGCGTGAGGAAGTTGTCTGGATCGCCATTGTCGCCGGCCCAGCCGCTGGCCAGCAGGTCGTGCTCGCCACGCTTGCCACGGCGCAGCATCTCGGCCCATTCCATGACACGGATGTCCAGAACCAGGCCAATCTTGGCCAGATCGGCCTGGAACATTTCGGCAGACAAGCGCGGGTTGGGGTTGCTCGGCCCACCGCCGTTGCGGGTGAAGAGGGTCAGCACCGTGCCGACCGGCACCCCGGCTTCCTTGAGCAGGGCGCGGGCTTTGTCCGGGTCGTAGGGCAGGTTGTGGGTGGCCGTGTTGTAGCCCAGCATGCTCGGTGGATAGGGATTGACCGCAGGCAGGGCATTGCCTTCGCCGAACAGTTGATCGACATGGCTGCGTCGATCGAAGGCCATGTTGATCGCCCGGCGCACGCGCACATCCTTGAGGAACGGGTGCTGGGTGTTGAGCGCGATGTAGCTGGTGACCAGGGTCTCGATGCCCGCCACTTTCAGCTGCGGATCGGCCTCGATGGACGGCACGTCTTCGGGTTTGGGGTACAGCGCGATCTGACACTCGTTGGCGCGCAGTTTCTGCAGGCGCACGTTGTTGTCGGTGGCGATGACGAACACCAGGGTCTCGGCCGGCGGTGCGCCACGGAAGTAATCCGGGTGGGCGCGGTAGCGCACCTGGGCATCCTTGGCGTAGCGCTGGAACACGAAGGGCCCGGTGCCAATCGGCTTGCTGTTGAGCTCGGCGGTCTTGCCGGCGGCCAGCAGCTGGTCGGCGTACTCTGCCGAATAGATCGAAGTGAAGCCCATGGCCAGGTCGTGCAGGAAGGGGGCTTCACGGCGAGTGAGGGTGAAGACCACGGTGTAGGGGTCAGTCTTTTCCACCGAGCGAATCAGTTGGCCGAACGCCATGCTTTCGAAGTAGGGAAAGCCCACGCTGGCCTTGTCGTGCCACGGGTGCCTGGGGTCGAGCTGGCGCTGGAAGCTCCACAGCACGTCATCGGCGTTGAACTCACGCGTGGGGGTGAAGTAGTCGGTGCGGTGGAACTGCACGCCGCGGCGCAGGTGGAAGGTATAGACCAGCCCGTCGTCACTCACCGTCCATCGTTCGGCCAGGGCCGGTTGCAGGTCGGTGGTGCCCGGGGTGAACTCGATCAGCCGGTTGAAGACGGTTTCGGCGGCTGCATCGAAGGTCACGGCAGTGCTGTACTGGGCCACATCGAAGCCCTCGGGGCTCGCTTCGGTGCAGACCACCAGCGGCTTGGCCAGTGCCTGGCCGGCCATGACCAGCAGCAGGGTAAGCAAGGTGGCATTGAGTTTCATGCGATCTCCTGGGGAACCGTTACAGGATAGCTGCCATGGCGCAGCGAGGCGCCATGGCAGTTCAGGTCAAAGGATGTTGAAGGGCACCGTGGTCACGACCCGCAGCTCATCCAGGCTGCCATCGGCCTGGCCCTTGCTGGCCCGGTGCGCCGTGTAGGTGGCGCGAATCGCGGTGTCCTTGAACGGGCCGCTCTGCACGGCATAGCTGGTGCCGAAGCCGTATTCGTAATGGCTCTCGCCCTTCATGCCGGCCACGTCGTAGCCGGTGCCGCGGTAATGAGTACCGTCGATGCCCCAGCCGCGCGCGTTGTACACATTGAACTTGAGCCCCGGCACGCCGAACGGCGCCATGTTCAGCACGTAGGAGAACTGCAGCGATTTCTCGTTGGGGCCGTTGAAGTCCGACATCAGCGAGTTGGCCAGGAAGATGCCGTTGGTTTCATGCAGGTAATCGAAGTACTCGTTGCCGTTGACCTGCTGCCAGGCCACCGAGACGGTGTGGGCCTGGTGGGTCAGGCCCAGAGACAGGCTGTAGGTGTCGTTGTCGATCTCGCCCAGCTTCTTGCGCCCGGTGTCGACGGTCTTGTAGTAGTTGAGGTTGGTCGACAGGCTCAGCGTGTCGCTGTCGCCGATCTCGTGCAGCGCGCCGACGTAGTACTGGTTCCAGAAGTCATCGACCTTGGAGGCGTACAGGCTGGTGGTCAGGCTCTTCAGCGGCTGGTAGTTGAGGCCCAGCATGCTCACGCGGTCGGTTTCCACGCCTGCGGCGCCGTACTCGCTGCGGAATTTGCTCAGGCTCTGTTCGGTCCGTGGCGACACGCGGTCGAAGGTGCCGGCATCGAAGCTCAGGGTATCGAACTCGGCGCTGTGCAGGCTGGCGCCCTGGAAGCTCGAGGGCAGGGCGCGGTTGCCGATGTAGGCGATCACCGGCGTATCGACGGTGTGGCGGCCGACGGTCAGGGTGGTGTTGGAGACCCGTGTCTTGAGGTTGGCCAGGCCGACCTTGCTCCACTGCGCGAGCACGTCACCGTCGCTGTGGGTCAGGGTGCGGTTGTTCGGGCCGGCCACCCGTGCGCGGCCCTGCTGCAGGGCCAGCGCGTTGTAGCCGGCCGCCTCCACGGCAAAGCCCACAGTGCCTTGGGTGAACCCCGAGCTGTAGTTGAGGATGGTGCCCTGCACCCAGCTTTCCCGGCTGTGGCTGTCATGCAGGCTGCCGTCGGCCTTGTGGTAGCGCCACAGCGGGCCGCGTGCGGAATGCTCGCGGGCATAGAAGTTACGGGTGGAGCCGGACACGCTCTGGCCCTCCAGGAAGCCTGGGGCCTGATCCTGAGCGGAGGTTGCCGGGCGTTGCAGGGGGAGGGCGTCCTGGCTGATGGGCTCGGCGACGGCCGGGTCACTCAGGCTGCAGATGGCCAGGGCCAACGCGATGTAGGGTGTTTTCAAGGTGAATGCTCCTTTCTAGTTATGACCCGCCGTGAAAGCGGGCAGGGTGTTGCACTGGGGTGTTGCACGGGGCCGGCGTTGCGGGTGCCGGCAAATTCCGCGCGCACGGAGCCGCAGGCGTGCAAAGGCACGCCCGGGCGGGTGACGCGGGTTACTCGGTGCTGACGCCGGAGAAGGTGTTGCGGCCGAAGGGGCTGACCTTGAAGTCGATGACGCTGGTGCGCATCGGCTGGTTGACGGTGGAGTGTGCGATCGGCGTGATCGGCACCTGTTGTTTCAGGCGCTGCTGCGCCTGCTGGTACAACGCGCTGCGCTGGGCCTGATCGGTGACTCGCCTGGCCTGGGTGATCAGCGGGTCGTAGGCCGGGTCGCACCACTGCGCGTAGTTGTTGCTGCCGATGGCGGCGCAGCTGAAGAGCGTGCCGAGCCAGTTGTCCGGGTCGCCGTTGTCGCCGGTCCAGCCCACCAACGCCACATCGTGCTCGCCCTTTTTCAGGCGCTTGAGGTACTCGCCCCATTCATAGCTGACGATGCGTACCTTCAAGCCGAGCTTGCCCCAGTCGGCCTGCAGCATCTGCGCCATCAGCTTGGCGTTGGGGTTGTAGGGGCGTTGCACGGGCATGGCCCACAGAGTGATCTCGGTGCCGGGGGCGACGCCTGCTTCACGCAGCAGTGCCTTGGCTTTTTCCAGGTCGTGGGGGGCATCTTTCAGGCTCTGGTCATACGACCACTGGGTCGGCGGCATCGGGTTGACCGCGATCTGCCCCGAGGCCCCGTAGACCGCCTCGATGATCGCCTGCTTGTTCACCGCCATGTCCAGGGCCTGGCGTACGGCCAGTTGATCGAACGGCGCGCGACGGTTGTTGTAGGCGATGTAACCCAGGTTGAAGCCCGCCTGCTGGAGCACCTTGAGGTCTGGGTCGGCGCGCAGTGCCGGCAGGTCGGCAGGGCGTGGGTTGAGGGTGATCTGGCACTCGTTGCGGCGCAGCTTCTGGATGCGCACGGAAGGGTCGACATTGATCGAGAACACCAGGGTATCGAGCCTGACCTCATCTGGCGCCCAGTAGTCTGGGTTGGCGCGATAACGGATCTGCGCGTCTTTCTGATAGCGCTGGAAGATGAACGGGCCGGTGCCGATGGGCTGCTGATTGATGTCGCTGGCGCGGCCCTTTGCCTGCAACTGCTGCGCGTACTCGGCCGACAGAATCGAGGCAAAGCCCATGGCCAGGTTCTGAACGAACGCGGCATCCACCTCGGCAAGCTGGAACGTGACGCTCAATGGGCCATTTTTCTCGATCTTGAGCAGGTTCTTGTCCATGCCCATGCTCACGAAGTAAGGGAATTCGGCGGGGTAGGCCAGGCGGAAGGGGTGCTGGGTGTCGAGCATGCGCTGGAAGGTGAACAGCACATCATCTGCGTTGAAGTCGCGGCTTGGCGTAAAGGCCTGGTTGCTGTGGAACTTCACGCCTTCGCGCAGCGTGAAGGTGTAGCGCAGGCCATCTTCAGAGACCGTCCAGGCAGTGGCCAACGCCGGCTTCACCGCGGTGCCGCCGCGTTCGAATTCCATCAGGCGGTTGTAGATCGGCGCGGCCGCGTCGTTGTCGGTGGCGCTGGTGTACTGCGCGGTGTCGAAGCCGGCGGGGCTGGCCTCGGCACAGAACACCAGGCTGTTGGCCAGCGCGGCAGGGGTGTGGCTGGTCAGCCCGGCGGCCATCAGCGCGCAGAGCAGAAAGGGGGTACGCATGACAACTCCTTGTAGAGGTGCGTGGCCCTTCCTTGGGCGGATGACGGCAGCGGTGCAGCGGTGCGGCTGCAGCGGCCGCCGGGTTTACGGGCAGCCGCTGCCGGGCGTCGGACGGCGGTCTGAAGGGCGGCGGCGCTGCCAGACGCCGCTGCCGCTCAAGCGCAAGACTGCCTGACCCTACGCAGCGCAGGTCCGGCTATTTGCTCACGCTGACGCCATAGAACGAATTGAGCGCGAAGGGGCTGATCTTGAAGCCCTGGACCGTCTTTCTCATGGGTTGGTAGACCGTCGAGTGGGCAATCGGCGTCAGCGGCACCTGTTCCTTCAGGATGCGCTGGGCCTGCTGATACAGCTCGCTGCGCTTGGCCTGGTCAGAGGTGGCCTTGGCCTGCTTGATCAGGTCGTCGTAGGGCTTGTAGCACCACTTGGAGAAGTTGTTGCCCTCCACGGCATCGCAGCCGAACAGGGTGCCGAGCCAGTTGTCCGGGTCGCCGTTATCGCCGCTCCAGCCGATCAGCATGGCGCCGTTCTCGCCGCCCTTGGAGCGCTTGATGTACTCGCCCCACTCATAGCTGACGATCTTGGCCTTGATGCCGATCTTGGCCCAGTCGGCCTGCAGCATCTCGGCCATCAGCCTGGCATTGGGGTTGTAGGGGCGTTGCACGGGCATGGCCCAGAGGGGGATTTCAGTGCCTTCCTGGATGCCGGCTTCCTTGAGCAGCGCCTTGGCTTTTTCCGGATCGAACGGCACGTCCTTGATACTGGTGTCATAGGACCACTGCGTGGGTGGCATGGCGTTGACCGCCAGTTGCCCGGCGCCCTGATAGACCGAATCGATGATCTGCTGCTTGTTTACCGACATGTCCAGCGCCTGGCGCACCTTGAGCTGGGCCATGGGGTTGGGCTGATCACTGCCCTTGAGCTTGTCCATGACGTTGTAGGCGATGTAGCCAAGGTTGTAGCCGGCCTGCTCGGGCATCTGCAGGTTGGGGTCTTTCTTCAGGATGTCGATGTCTGCCGGGCGGGGGAAAAGCGTGACCTGACATTCGTTCTTGCGCAGCTTCTGCATGCGCACCGACGGGTCGGTGGTGATGGCGAAGATCAGGTTGTCGATCTTCACGTCCTCGGGTTTCCAATAATCCTTGTTGCCCTTGTAGCGGATCAGCGCGTCCTTCTGATACCTGCTGAACACGAACGGGCCGGTGCCGATGGGCTTCTGGTTGATGTCGGCCGGTTTGCCCTGCTTGAGCAACTGCTCGGCATACTCCGCCGACTGGATCGAGGCAAAACTCATGGCCAGGTTCTGGATGAAGGCGGCATCGACCTGATTGAGGGTGAAACGCACCGTGTTGGCGTCGAGTTTTTCCAGGCGGGCGATGTTCTTGTCCATGCCCATGTCGGTGAAGTACGGGAATTCGGAGGGGTAGGCTTTGCGGAAGGGTTGGTGCGGGTCGAGCATGCGGTTGAAGGTGAACAGCACGTCGTCGGCATTGAACGTGCGCGAGGGCTTGAAGTACTCGGTGGTGTGGAACTTGACGTTTTCGCGCAGGTGGAAGGTATAGGTCTTGCCGTCTTCGCCGATCTCCCAGCGCGTGGCCAGCCCCGGAATGACCTGGGTGCCGCCTCTTTCGAACTGGGTCAAGCGGTTGAACATGGTTTCGGCGGAAGCATCGAAATCAGTGCCGGTGGTGTACTGCCCGGGATCGAATCCAGCCGGGCTGCCTTCAGAGCAGAACACCAGGTTGGAGGCAGCGAAGGTGGGCGCACTGCCGATCAGCAGGCCAGCGCCCACCAGAAGAGGGAAAACTGCGGTTTTGAGCATGTTGGCCTCATTCTTGTACTTTTTCGAGTGAGATGGCCTCGTGAGCCGACCCAGGGATACTTGTCCAGGGGGCAGGTCATTGCAACGCTCGAAGAAAGGCTGAGGCTGAAAATGTAGAACGATCGTACATCAATGTCGCATACGTGTAACTTTTGCGAGGATGCGACGATTTATGAAGGTTTTCGATGCAAGATCGAGAGTTTTCAGGCTGTTGCGACTAGTCAGAAAGCGTGAATGCTTCTGTAGGAAGATGCCGTAGGCGGCGTATGAAAGTTTCCCAGAATAAGTACCGAAGCGCGTGACGCGCTCCGGCCACCTGGCCGACCGAGCGCCTGCAGGTTACGGCATCTGGATCTCGATCAGGCCATCGGCATTCATGCTGACTTCGCTGGTGCCCGCTTCGATATCGGGTGCCGACGCCGCTTCGTCAGCGCTCATGGCCTTCATCGCCATGGGCGCGCTGCGCAGGTAGGGACGCGGATAGCCGCTGCTGTTCAGGTTGAGGTTGACCACCTTGTAACCCGAGCCACCCAGTGCTTCGGTGGCCAGCTGCGCGCGGGCCTTGAAGGCATCGACCGCTTCCTTGAGCAACTGGTCTTCGCTGGTCTTGCGCGTGGCGGGTGCAATGGAGAAGTCCATGCCACCCATTTTCAGGTCTTGCAGAAGGTCACCGGTGAGCTTGGACAGGGCCGGGAAGTCGGCACTTTCCAGGCGCAGCTCGGCGCGCTCGCGCCAGCCATTGATCTTCTGACCTTTGTTGTCATAGACCGGGTAACTGTTGCGGCTGCCTTGGCTGATCTTCACGTCCTTGACGCCGCGCGCCTGCTGCACAGCCTTGTTCATGGCGTCGGTGATCTGTTTGGCCAGCTTGCCGGGGTCGTTGTCCTGGGCCTCGGTGTAGAGCGTGACCACCATCAGGTCGCGAGCGACCTCCTTGCTGACTTCGGCGCGCAGCGAGACCTGGTTGTAGCGTGGCTCATCGGCGGCCAGCGCCGGCAGGCTGACGAGCAGGCCCGAGGCGACGATCAGTGCGGCACTGCGACGTGGAATGAACATGTGGAGCTCCTTGGCGTGAAAGCGGGCAGGGGCAGTCAGCCCCGATGGCGATTAAGACCGGGGACACTGAACCGGGTTCAAACCTGCCATCGCCTGCTTGTATCAAAGTGTGGCGCTTTGCCGCATCGCTACAGTGAAGTGAGCCGCTTCGGTATACTTCTGGCGTTTTTTCCGCTGTTGCCATCAGGAGAGCTCATGCTCGCCGCCCCACACCCGTTATCTGCCACCCGCCTGAACCTCTGGCGCCTCACCGTCATCCGCGTGCTGGTGCTCGCTGCCCAGGCAGGCTCGGTGGGCGTTGCCTACTGGACCGAACTGCTGCCCTTGCCGTGGCTGTCGCTGGCCCTGACCCTGGCGCTGTCCTCGATATTGTGCGCCTTCACGGCGCTGCGGCTGCGCCTGTCGCTGCCGGTCACGGAGCTGGAATATGCGCTGCAGCTGGCCTGTGACCTGCTGATCCACAGTGCCTTGCTGTATTACTCGGGTGGCTCGACCAACCCCTTCGTGTCGTATTACCTGGTGCCGCTGGCCATCGCGGCAGTCACGCTGCCGTGGATCTACTCGCTGGTGCTGTCGGGCATCGCCCTGGCGGCCTACAGCCTGCTGCTGGTGCAGTTCTACCCGCTGGAAAGCATGCCGATGGCGCGCGACACCATGCAGGTCTACGGCATGTGGTTGAGTATTGCCCTGGCCGCGGCGGTGATCACCTTCTTCGCCGCGCGCATGGCCGAAGAGCTGCGCAACGCCGAGCAACTGCGCGCCGAGCGCCGCGAAGACAGCCTGCGCGACGAGCAGTTGCTGGCCGTGGCCACCCAGGCCGCGGGCGCCGCGCATGAACTCGGCACGCCGCTGGCGACCATGAGCGTGCTGCTCAACGAGATGCGCCAGGACCACACCGACCCGCAATTGCAGGAAGACCTCATCGTGCTGCAGGACCAGGTGCAGTCGTGCAAGCACAGCCTGCAGCAACTGGTGCGCGCCGCCGAGGCCAACCGGCGCATGGCCATCGTCGAGCAGGAGGTCACCGCCTGGCTCGATGAAGCCCTGAACCGCTGGCACCTGATGCGTCCTGAAACCAGCTACCGTTTCCAGCGCCTGCGCGATGGCGAGGTGCCGCGCCTGGCACCGCCGCCGGACCTTACCCAGGCGCTGCTGAACCTGTTGAACAATGCCGCCGATGCCTGCCCTGACAGCCTGGAAGTCAGCCTGGACTGGGATGCCCAGGACATCCTGATCAGCATCCGTGACCATGGCCCCGGGGTTCCACCGGCCATCGCCGAAGCCATTGGCAAGCCCTTCATCACCACCAAGGGCAAAGGCTTCGGCCTCGGCCTGTTCCTGAGCAAGGCCAGCGTGACCCGCGCCGGCGGCTCGGTAAAACTCTATAGTCATGAACAGGGCGGCACCCTGACCGAATTACGCTTGCCCCATGGCACGCCAGGAGAACCACGATGAGCGAAGAAACCCAGGTCGAAGGCGAAGAACTGCCCCACCTGTTGTTGGTAGACGACGACGCCACTTTCACCCGCGTGATGGCGCGCGCCATGAGTCGTCGCGGCTTTCGCGTCAGCACCGCCGCCTCGGCCGAAGAGGGTTATGAGCTGGCCAAGCGCGACCTGCCTGACTACGCCACCCTCGACCTGAAGATGGAAGGTGACTCGGGCCTGGTGCTGCTGCCCAAGCTGCTGGAGCTCGACCCGGAAATGCGTGTGGTGCTGCTGACCGGCTACTCCAGCATCGCCACGGCCGTGGAGGCCATCAAGCGCGGCGCCTGCAATTACCTGTGCAAGCCCGCCGACGCCGATGACGTCCTCGCCGCGTTGCTGTCCGAGCACGCCAACCTCGATACGCTGGTGCCCGACAACCCCATGTCGGTCGACCGCCTGCAGTGGGAACACATCCAGCGCGTGCTGGGTGAGCACGAAGGCAATATCTCGGCGACAGCCCGGGCATTGGGCATGCACCGCCGCACGTTGCAACGCAAGCTGCAGAAGCGGCCGGTGCGCCGCTGAGACACGCCGCTTGATCAAGGCAGTTTCGTAGGAAACTGCCTTTTATGACGGGTAAAAAACCTCAAGTCCTGAGCACTGGCGTATCATCTTCGACTGACCGCGTACCCAGGATTCCCGCCTTTCATGTTTGCCCTGCTGATCCAGACCTTCAACATCACGGCGCCCGTGTTCGCCATGCTGTTCCTGGGCGTTGCGCTCAAGCGTCTGCATGTCATCGACGATGGCTTCAACCGCGTTGCCTCGAACCTGGTGTTCAACGTCTGCATGCCGGCGCTGCTGTTTCTCGGCATCTACCATGCCGACCTCTCCGCCGCTTTCCGCCCTGGCCTGATCGGCTATTTCATCGTCGCTACCGTGCTGGGCTTCGCACTCTGCTGGGGCATGGCGATCTGGCGTTGCCCGCCCCATGAGCGCGGCATCTATACCCAAGGTGCGTTTCGCGGCAACAACGGCGTGATCGGCCTGGCCCTGGCAGCGAGTCTGTATGGCGACGTGGGTATTTCCCTGGGCGCCGTCCTCGCGGGCATGGTGATCCTGCTCTACAACTCGCTCTCGGCTGTGGTGCTGGCGGTGTACAGCCCGAGCCTGAAGTCCGATCCGTGGAGCATCCTCAAGAGCCTGGCGGTCAATCCGTTGATCCTCAGCGTCGTCGTCGCCACGCCGCTCGCCTACGCGCAGGTGCCGCTGCCCAACTGGCTGCTCACCTCGGGCGATTACCTCGCACAGATGACCTTGCCCCTGGCCCTGATCTGCATTGGTGGCACGCTGTCGCTGGCCTCCCTGCGTGACAGCGGCCGCCTGGCCATCGATGCCAGCCTGCTGAAAATGGTCTGGCTGCCGCTGCTGGGTACCCTCGGTGCGTGGCTGTGCGGCTTTCGCGGCGCCGAGCTGGGCATTCTCTTCCTGTATCTGGGCAGCCCGACGGCGGCGGCCAGTTATGTCATGGCCCGCGCGGCCAACGGCAATCACGAATTAGCGGCTTCGATCATCGTCATCACCACCTTGATGGCGGCGATCACCACCAACATCGGCATTTTCGTCTTGCAGTGGGGCGGCTGGATCTAGATGCTGCCCGCCGTCTCTCTCAGGTGTGGCACGAAAAGCTTGATGCCTGGCCATGCTGCGTTGGCAGCGACCTCGGTCGCTTTTCCAGGCAGCAGCGCTTTCTCAAGACGTTTCCTGCCATTCCTGACACTGCCTTCTGAGCCAAAGGACACCTCATGCACGAGCAGAACACGCCCGATCCGCTGCATCGCGGGCTGAAAAACCGCCATATCCAGTTGATCGCCCTGGGCGGTGCCATCGGTACCGGCCTGTTCCTGGGCATCGCCCAGACCATCCAGCTGGCCGGGCCTTCGGTATTGCTGGGGTATGCCATCGCCGGGGTGATGGCCTTCCTGATCATGCGCCAGCTCGGCGAGATGGTCGTGGAAGAGCCGGTCGCCGGCAGCTTCAGCCACTTCGCCCACCGCTACTGGAGCGAGTTCGCAGGCTTCGTCTCGGGCTGGAACTATTGGGTGGTGTACGTGCTGGTGGGCATGGCCGAGCTGACGGCGGTGGGCATCTACGTCAAGTACTGGTGGCCGGACTTCCCCACCTGGGCCACGGCAGCGATCTTCTTCGTGCTGATCAACGCCATCAACCTGACCCAGGTAAAGGTCTATGGCGAGATGGAGTTCTGGTTCTCGCTGGTCAAGGTGGTGGCGATCGTCAGCATGATCGGCTTCGGCGTGTGGCTGCTCGGCACGGGCACTGGCGGGCCGGACGCCAGTGTCGCCAACCTCTGGCAGCATGGCGGGTTCTTCCCTCACGGCATCACCGGGCTGGTGATGGCGCTGGCCGTGATCATGTTTTCCTTTGGCGGGCTGGAGCTGGTCGGCATCACGGCGGCCGAGGCAGACAACCCACGGGTGAGCATTCCCAAGGCCACCAACCAGGTGGTGTACCGCATCCTGATCTTCTACATCGGCGCACTGGCGGTGCTGCTGGCGCTGTATCCGTGGCAGAAGGTGGTGCAGGGCGGCAGCCCGTTCGTGATGATCTTCCATGAGCTGGACAGCGACGTCGTGGCCACGGTGCTCAATGTGGTGGTGCTGACGGCCGCGCTGTCGGTCTACAACAGCTGCGTCTATGCCAACAGCCGCATGCTGTTCGGCCTGGCCAGCCAGGGCGATGCGCCGCGTGCGCTGACCAGGCTCAACCGCCGGGGCGTGCCACTGCCGGCACTGGGTGTGTCGGCCCTGGCCACCGGCCTGTGCGTGATCATCAACTACCTGATGCCGGGTGAAGCCTTCGGTCTGCTGATGGCCCTGGCGGTGTCGGCGCTGGTGATCAACTGGGCGAGCATCAGCATCACCCACCTGAAGTTCCGCAAGGCCAAGCTGGCTCAGGGCCAGACGCCGTTCTACCGCAGCCTGGGGCACCCGTTCACCAATTACCTGTGCCTGGCCTTCATTGCCCTGATCGTGGTGGTGATGTACCTGACCCCGCCGATTCGCATCTCGGTGATGCTGATCCCGGCCTGGATCGCGGTGTTGTGGGTCGCCTTCAAGGTGAAGAAAATGCGCCAGGCCAAGGCCTGACGCAGCGTTTGCAGCACAGCGTGATTGCGCTCAGTGCTGCCGGCGCCAGGCGCGTACGGTGGTGAACAGCAGCACCGCGCCGAGCACCGGCAGCACGTAGAAGAACATCAGGTGTTCCAGGCGGCCGGCCAGTGGCATGCCGGTGGTGAAGGTCACCACGTGCAGGCCATAGACCAGGTACAGGCCCAGGAGCACCAGGCCTTCGGCACGGGTGATGCGGTAGCCGGAATAGAACACCGGCAGGCTCAGCGCGGCGACGCCGAGCATCACCGGCAGGTCGAAGGCCAGCGCGTTGGGCGAGATCGACAGCGGCTGCGGGTTCACCAGGGCGGTCAGCCCCAGTACCCCCAGCAGGTTGAACAGGTTGCTGCCGATCACCGTGCCGACCGCCACTTCGCGCTCGCCGCGCAATGCCGCCACCAGCGCGGCCGCCAGCTCCGGCAGCGAGGTGCACACGGCGACCACGGTCAGGCCGATCACCCGTTCCGACAGCCCCAGGTCAGTCGCCACTTCGATGGCCGATTCCAGCACCAGATACCCCGCCAGGCTCAGCAGCAGCAGGCCGAACAGCACCAGCAGGGAGGTAATGGTCCAGAAGCGCGCGCGTTGCAGGTGCTGGATCTGCGGCGCCGCATAGCTGCGTGCGTAGTGGCGGGACTGGCGCCAGAGCACCAGCAGGTAGCCGATCAGGCCCAGTAGCAGCAGCACGCCTTCGCTGCGCCCCAGGTAGCCGTTGGCGGCGAGCAGGTACACCAGCGCACTGGCGCCGATCATCAGCGGCAGGTCGAGCCGCACCAGTTGGCGCGAGACCCTCAGCGGAATGATCAGCGCGGTCAGCCCGAGGATCACCAGGATGTTGAAGATGTTGCTGCCGATCACGCTGCCGACGGCGACATCGGGCGCGCCTTGGTAAGCGGCTTGCAGGCTGACAGTGAGCTGCGGGGCAGTGCTGCCGAGTGCCACCAGGCTCAGGCCGATGATCAGTGGGCGGACGTGCAAGCGGGTTGCCAGGCGCAAGGCCGCGCGAACCAGCAGTTCGGCGCCGAGCACCATCAGAACGAGCCCGGCGCACAGTTGCAGCAGGCTGAAGGGGGGCAGGGTGGCAAGCAGGGAAATGGTCAGGGCTCCAGTGAGGTCAGCGGCTCAACCCTTGTACTCGCACGCGCGCGGTTCCGCTACGCAGCATGCCAATTTTTTCCGCAGCAGCGCGCGACAGGTCGATCAGGCGGCCGCGCCGGTGCGGGCCACGGTCATTGATGCGCACCACGACACTGCGCTGGTTGGCCAGGTTGGTCACCCGCACCCGGCTGCCGAACGGCAGTTGGCGATGGGCGGCGGTGAGGCCGTATTGATTGAAGGGTTCGCCACTGGCGGTCCGTTTGCCGTGGTGGGCGGCGCCGTAGTACGAGGCCATGCCGGTGTCGTCATAGCCGCGCGGGTCGACGCTGTGGCTGGCGCAGCCGGTCACCAGGGAGGAAAAGGCAAGCGTGCCTAACAAACGCTTGATCTGCATGCGGGCTCCTTGGCAGTCGCCTGCCGGTCGCCCCACCTGTGCCAGGGGCGGCACCGCGTGGGCGGTGCGTTTCCAGCAGAGGTGGATGACCTGCAGGCGAGGGCGACGGGGCGAAACGGTCAGCCTTCGAGCTTGGCCTTGAGCAACTGGTTCACCTGGGCAGGGTTGGCCTTGCCTTTGGACGCTTTCATGGCCTGGCCGACGAAGAAGCCGAACATCTTGCCGCGCTTGGCCTCATCGGCGGCGCGGTATTGCTCGACCTGCTCGGCGTTGGCGGCCAGCATGTCGTCGAGCATGCGTTCGATGGCGCCGCTGTCGGTGACCTGCTTGAGGCCTTTGCTGTCGATGATCGCGTCAGCATCGCCTTCACCGGCCGCCATGGCTTCGAACACGGTCTTGGCGATCTTGCCGCTGATGGTGTTGTCGCGGATGCGTTGCAGCATGCCGCCGAGCTGGTCGGCGCTGACGGGCGATTGCTCGATGTCCAGGCCCAGCTTGTTGAGCAGGCTGCCCAGCTCGACCATCACCCAGTTCGCCGCCAGCTTGGCATCGCCGCCGACCTTGGCGACCTGCTCGAAGTAATCGGCCTGCTCGCGGCTGGCCGCCAGCACGTTGGCGTCGTAGGCCGACAGGCCATACTGCGCCTGGAAGCGCTCGACCTTCTGCGTCGGCAATTCCGGAAGGGAGGCGCGAATGCTCTCGAGCAGTGCGGGCTCGATGACCACCGGTAGCAGGTCAGGGTCGGGGAAGTAACGGTAGTCGTTAGCCTCTTCCTTGCTGCGCATGGAGCGGGTTTCGTCCTTGTTCGGATCGTACAGGCGGGTTTCCTGAATGACCCTGCCGCCGTCTTCGATCAGCTCGATCTGGCGCTGGACTTCACTGTTGATGGCGCGCTCGATGAAGCGGAACGAGTTGACGTTCTTGATCTCGCAGCGGGTGCCGAACTCGGCCTGGCCTTTGGGGCGGATCGACACGTTGCAGTCGCAGCGCAGCGAGCCTTCGGCCATGTTGCCGTCGCAGATGCCCAGGTAACGCACCAGCGCATGGATGGCCTTGACGTAGGCCACGGCTTCCTTGGCGCTGCGCATGTCCGGCTCGGAAACGATTTCCAGCAGAGGCGTGCCGGCGCGGTTCAGGTCGATGCCGCTGGCGCCGTTGAAGTCTTCGTGCAGGCTCTTGCCGGCGTCTTCTTCAAGGTGCGCGCGGGTCACACCCACGCGTTTGATGGTGCCATCCTCCAGGGCGATGTCCAGGTGGCCCTTGCCGACGATCGGCAGGTCCATCTGGCTGATCTGGTAGCCCTTGGGCAGGTCGGGGTAGAAGTAGTTCTTGCGCGCGAACACGTTGCGCGGCCCGATCTCGGCGTCGATCGCCAGGCCGAACATGCAGGCCATGCGCACCGCTTCCTGGTTCAGCACCGGCAGCACGCCGGGCATCCCCAGGTCGACCAGGCTGGCCTGGGTATTGGGCTCGGAACCAAAGGTGGTGGCGCTGCCGGAGAAAATCTTCGACTGGGTCGCGAGCTGGGTATGAATCTCCAGCCCGATCACAACTTCCCATTGCATGTATGAATTCCTCAGAAGCCGGTAGGGGCGCGGGTGTGCCAGTCGGTGACCTGCTGGTAGCGGTGCGCCACGTTCAGCAGGCGGCCTTCCTGGAAGTACGGCGCCAGCAGTTGCACGCCGACCGGCAAGCCTTCGACGAAGCCCGCCGGCATCGACAGCCCTGGCAGGCCGGCCAGGTTGGCCGTGATGGTGTAGACGTCTTCGAGGTAGGCGGCGATCGGGTCGTTGCCCTTGGCGCCGAGTTTCCAGGCCAGGTTCGGCGTGGTCGGGCCGAGAATCAGGTCAACGCCTTCGAAGGCGGCCATGAAGTCGTTCTTGATCAGGCGGCGGATTTTCTGCGCTTTCAGGTAATACGCGTCGTAGTAGCCCGCCGACAGCGCGTAGGCGCCGACCATGATGCGCCGCTGCACCTCAACGCCAAAGCCTTCGCCGCGCGAGCGCTTGTACAGGTCGGTGAGGTCTTTCGGGTCTTCGCAGCGATAGCCGTAGCGCACGCCATCGAAGCGCGACAGGTTCGAGGAGGCTTCAGCGGGCGCGATGACGTAGTACGCGGCGATGGCGTGCTGCACGTTCGGCAGGCTGATTTCCTTGATCACCGCGCCGAGTTTTTCCAGCTCGGCAACGGTGGCCTGGACCTGTTCGGCGATGCGCGGGTCGAGGCCGGCGCCGAAGTATTCCTTCGGCAGGCCGATGCGCAGGCCTTGCAGCGAGCCGTTGAGGGTGGCGCTGTAGTCAGGCACCGGCTCGTCGATGGAGGTGGAATCGTTGACGTCGAAGCCGGCCATGCCTTGCAGCAGCAGGGCGCAATCTTCGGCGCTGCGGCCCATCGGGCCGCCCTGGTCGAGGCTGGAGGCGTAGGCGATCATGCCCCAGCGCGACACGCGGCCATAGGTGGGCTTGAGGCCGGTGAGGCTGGTCAGCGCGGCCGGTTGGCGGATCGAACCGCCGGTGTCGGTGCCAGTGGCGACCGGCGCCAGGCGCGCGGCCAC
>NZ_DAMCCR010000069.1:0-23190 GCF_032058845.1 Pseudomonas sp.
GCGGCGCGCGCCGTGACGGCGGTGGTGGCCGCGCCCGTCGCGACGATGCCCCTCGCCAGGAACCTGCCGTGCGCAGCCCGCGTGAGCCGCAGAACCAGCCGGTGATCATCCGCAAGGAATCCAAGCTCGATCGCTACCCAACCCCCGAGCAGCTCGAAGACGTACCGAGCCGCCCGCGTGGCGAACGCCCGGCATTGCTGACCCGCAAGGGCGATTGATCGCCGCCGAACGGTGATGCGCTTCAGGGCTATCGAGCTAACCGATTGCTCGTCGATGTCGTTGAAGCCTACTGAAACGCCGCATGCTCATCACGGGCATGCGGCGTTTCTGTTCATCGCACAGCATCGTACCCTGCCAGGCTCGTTCACTCGCCCCGGCGTGTCAGTGCGCGTCCTTGCAGTCGGCTGAAAAGGCCGTTTCGCGAACGGGGTCATAAAAAAACCGATGCCATTACTGGCATCGGTTTTTTGCGTCGAACAGCGGCCTTGAGCAGCCGCTGTCATGCCGCCTTAGGCATTACTTGTTCTTCGTGCCTTCGAGGCTGATGTCCAGGTCGAGGGTCTGCGAAGTCGGGCCTGGGCCCTTGATGCCAAAGTCGCTCAGGTTCAGCGTGGTGGTGGCATTGAAGCCGGCACGCTCGCCGCCCCACGGGTCTTTGCCTTCGCCGTTGAAGGTTGCCTTGAAGGTCACTGGCTTGGTGACGCCATGCATCGTCAGGTCGCCAGTCACGTCGGCCGTTTTCTCGCCAGTGGATTTCACGGCGGTGGAAACGAACTTGGCGTCCGGGTATTTCTTCACGTCGAGGAAGTCGGCGCTGGCGATGTGCTTGTCACGCTCGGCGTGGTTGGACCAGAGGCTTGCGGTTTTCAGGTCAACGCTGATCTTGCTCGCTTCCGGCTTGGCGCTGTCCCAGCTGAACGATCCGTCGAAGTCTTTGAACGTGCCGTGAATGAAGCTGTAACCCAGGTGGCTGATTTTCCAGTCGACGAACGCGTGCTGGCCTTCCTTGTCGATCGTGTAGTCAGCGGCCATCGCCTGGCCCGCAGCGAACAGGGCAGTACCGAGCGCCAATGCGGCAAAGGTCTTTTTCAACATCCTTTGATTCCTTCCGTTGCAATTGAGTGGGTGATTCAAGCTTTGCGGCCAAGCATTCGCAGCAGGGTCGCATCGCGGTCGATGAAATGGTGCTTGAGTGCTGCCAGGCCATGCAGGCCGGCGAAGATCACCAACCCCCAGGCCAGGTAATAGTGAACCTCGCCGGCGAGATCGGCCTGGTCGGGCAGGTTGCTGACCAGTGCCGGTACTTCGAACAGATTGAAGACCGGGATGCCAACGCCATCGGCGGTGGAGATCAGGTAGCCGGCGAGCATCACGGCGAACAGGCCTGCGTACAACCCCAGGTGGCCAAGGGTAGCCGCTACCCGCGTCAACCGCCCATGGCTGGCCGGCGCAGGCGGCGGTGGGCTGATCAAGCGCCACAGCACGCGCAGGGTCATCACGGCCAGCAGCACCAGGCCGATGCTCTTGTGCAGGTCGGGGCCGGCCTTGCGCCAGGGGTCGTAATAGTCCAGTCCGACCATCCACAACCCCAGCCCGAACAGGCTGAAGACCGTCAACGCCACACCCCAGTGCAGCGCGATGCTGACCGCACCGTAGCGAGAAGATGAATTGCGCAGTTGCATGATGCTGTGATTCCCCGTGAAGAGCTGTGCCAAGATTACCGCGTAACGTATCGGGTAAAAGCGGAAAAAACTGCTGCGATATATCGAATTAGCCGATGGTAATTCTCAGCACGAACCATTAAGGAAACGTTAACCCTAGACGGTTTTTTAACACGGGTGTTCAGCACGGCCCGCGACTGCACGATACCGTGCAGGCGTGGGCGTGAAGGTCAGTTGCCGCTGGCCTTGTCGGCTGCTGCGGGCTGCTTGGCCGGGGCAGCTTTTGCAGCCGGTTTCTTTTGAGCCGGCTGCACAGGCTTCTTGGCCGGCGCTGCCTTGGCAGGCTTGTGCGCTGGCTGAGCCTTGTGCGCTGGCGCCTTGCTGGCCGCAGGCTTTGCAGCGGCAGGTTTGGCGGCGGCGGGCTTGACCGGTGCCGGCGGGATAACGGCCGGCACCGGCGCCGGGGCCGCTTCTGGCGCAGGCGCCGGTGCAGGCTCGACAGGCTTGCTCACCTCGGCAGGTTTTGCCGCCGGCTGCTCGCCACGGCCGAACAGGCGCGAGAAGAAGCCAGGCTTGGCCGGTTCGGTGGCTGCCGGTTGCGCGTTGCTCTCAGGCGCAGCCGGGACCTTGTCGGCCTTGTCGCCACCACCGAACAGATTGGCGAAGAAGCCCGGCTTCTTCACTGCCACAGCACCCGCTGCACCGGCTGCTGCTGCCGTGGTTGCCACGGCCTTGACCGGCTCGAACGACTTGCCAGCTGCCAGGTCCTGCACTTGGCTGGCCGCACGCTGGCCGCTGCGCAGTGCGCCTTCGAGGGTGCCAGGGTAGAGCGCATCGGTATGCTCACCGGCAAAGGTCACACGCTGCACGGGCCGCTCCCACAGGCGCCAGTACTTGCTGATCTGCCCCGGGCCGTAAGCCAGGTAGGATCCGCCGGTGCCTGCGTCGGTGCTGTAACGACGCACCTCGTAACCGGTAAAGGCCCCACGTGCCTTGGGGTAGAAGGCGTGCAGGCGAATCAACACCTGGTCGACCATCTGCTTGTCGCCAAAGGCTTGCAGCAGGCGCGCGTTATCGCCCGACAGGTTGATCACCACGTTGGCGCCACCTTTGAGCGCCGGCTCGATCCACAGCATGCCCAGCCCGGCGTTGCTGAAGATTTCACCGGACATCCGCGCGCGGCTTTCCCACACCGGCTGCTTGAACTTCAGCAGGATCTGGTCGCGCCAACCGTAGTTGGTGCCCTTGATGGCCGCCATGTGCTGGTTGTCCAGGGCCGGGGTCATCTGGATCTTGGAAAGCGCACGCAGTGGCACGGCCATCACCAGGTAATCCGCCGTATAGCCGACGCTGCCGGCCTTGACGGTGACGCCGTTCTTGTCCTGCACGATGGAGGTGACCGGCGCATCGGTCTTGATGGTCTTGACCTGCTTGACGAAGGCCTGGGCCAGCACCGGGCTGCCACCGGGCAGGCGCGCGGCACGACGGTCGCGGTCATCGACGCCGCGATACACCCGGTTCTGCTGCGCGAAATACAGCAACGACAGGCGCGACGGTTCGTCGTAGCGGCTGCGGATTTCCTGATTGATCAGCTGGCGTGCGGTGGTCGGCAGTTGCAGGCGGTCGAGCCAGTTGGCGACGTTGATCTGATCCAGGGCGAACAGTGTGCTGTTGGCGGCCGGGTTGAGCGGATCATCGATCGAGCGCGCCAGGTCATCGACGGTCTTCTCGTAGCGTTTCATCGCCTCGGCAGTGGCCGGCTGCTTGAGCGCCAGGTCCGCTTCGCTGAAATAATCGCCGTCGATCAGGTAGCCCGGGGTGCGCACGAACTCCGGCGCCGGCAGTGTCTGCAACTTGAACTGCTGCAGATAATGGTTGAGCGCTGGCTGGACTTTGTCGTTGCCGATCCACTCGCTGGTCGCCAGGCCCGAACGCCCGCCCACGCTGGCCTTGGCCTCCAGCAGGGTCACCTGCCAGCCCTTGCTTTGCAGCTCGTAGGCCGCCGTCAGGCCGGCCAGGCCGCCACCGACGACGATCGCCGTCGGGGTCTTGCCCTGCGCCTGCGCAGCGGTGCTGGACAGGCCAATCATGATCACCGCGCACACGCGCACCCAAGCAGCAGCCATCGAGGCAGACTCCAGATCAGAAAAAACGTGAAGAAGCGAGGGCGCGGACTGCCCCCTCGTAGAGAGCCGCCTAGAATACGTGAGCCCTGCCTGCCCTGCCAGCGCTGCTAGCGGGTTGTTCCTACGGCCTTGTTCTCTTAGGCTTACGCGCTCTTACACGCCTTACCGCCAGGAGAACCGCCCATGGGGCTCAACCAACAGTGGATGCAACGCGACCTCGAGGTCCTGTGGCACCCCTGCACCCAGATGAAAGACCACGAGCACGTGCCGCTGATCCCGATCAAGCGCGGTGAAGGCGTGTGGCTCGAGGACTTCGAGGGCAAGCGTTACCTCGATGCGGTCAGCTCCTGGTGGGTCAACGTGTTCGGCCATGCCAACCCGCGCATCGGCCAGCGCATCAAGGACCAGGTCGATCAGCTCGAGCACGTGATCCTGGCAGGCTTCAGCCACCAGCCGGTGATCGAGCTGTCCGAGCGGTTGGTCGCGCTGACGCCCGCCGGCCTGGACCGGGTGTTCTACGCCGACAACGGCTCGTCGTGCATCGAAGTGGCGCTGAAGATGAGCTTCCACTACTGGCACAACACCGGTAAGCCGCAGAAAAAGCGCTTCGTGACCCTGACCAACAGCTATCACGGCGAAACCATCGCCGCGATGTCGGTGGGCGATGTGCCGCTGTTCACCGAAACCTACAAGGCGCTGTTGCTCGACACCCTCAAGGTGCCCAGCCCGGACTGCTTCCACCGCCCCGAAGGGGTCAGCTGGGAAGACCATTCGCGGACGATGTTCGCCGCCATGGAGCAGACCCTGGCCGAGCACCACGCCACCATCAGCGCGGTGATCGTCGAGCCGTTGATCCAGGGTGCCGGCGGCATGCGCATGTACCACCCGGTGTACCTCAAGCTGCTGCGCGAAGCCTGCGACCGCTATGACGTGCACCTGATCCATGACGAAATCGCCGTCGGCTTCGGCCGCACCGGCACGATGTTCGCCTGCGAACAGGCGGGCATCCGCCCGGATTTCCTGTGTTTGTCCAAGGCCCTCACCGGTGGCTACCTGCCGCTGGCCGCGTGCCTGACCACCGACACGGTGTACCAGGCGTTCTACGACGACTACCCGACCTTGCGCGCCTTCCTCCATTCGCACAGCTACACCGGCAACCCGCTGGCCTGCGCGGCGGCCCTGGCCACCCTGGACATCTTCGAGCAAGACAACGTGATCGAGGCCAACAAGGCCCTGGCCAGCCGCATGGCCAGCGCCACGGCGCACCTGGCCGACCACGCCCATGTCGGGGAGATCCGCCAGACGGGCATGGCCCTGGCCATCGAGATGGTCCAGGACAAATCCACCAAGGCCGGTTACCCCTGGCAGGAACGGCGCGGCATGAAGGTCTTCGAGCACGCCTTGAGCCGCGGTGCACTGCTCAGGCCACTGGGCAGCGTGGTGTATTTCCTGCCACCGTATGTGATTACCCCGGAGCAGATTGACTTCCTCGCCGAGGTGGCCAGCGAAGGCATCGACATCGCCACACGCGACAGCGTCAGCGTGGCCGTGCCGGCTGATTTCCATCCCGATTTCCGCGATCCGGGTTGATGCGCTGCCACCGCCCTGCGCCGCGTTCACTTGGCGCCTTGCAGGGCGAGGACGAGCTCGACGGCTCACTGGCCGATCCCGCACAGTGAGCACCGACGCGGGCAGGGGTGAACCGCAAAGCCCAAGCCCCGCGCCAGCCGAGACCTGAAATTCCTTCAACAGAGCCAGACCATGCGACTGTCCCGTTTTTTCATCGATGCCCCCCTTTCCCTCGGCGAGCACGCGCTGCCCGAAGCGCAGGCCCATTACATCGGCCGCGTGCTGCGCATGGCGGTCGGCGACGCCGTGCAGCTGTTCGATGGCAGTGGTCAGGAATTTCTCGGCCAACTGCTCGAAGTGGGCAAGAAAACTGTGCGGGTAAGCCTTGATCAGGCACTGCCCGGCCAGCCGGATTCAGCGCTGCAGGTGCACCTGGGCCAAGGCTTGTCCCGCGGCGAGCGGATGGACTGGGCGATCCAGAAGGCCACCGAGCTGGGCGTCAACGAGATCACCCCGATCATCAGCGAGCGCTGCGAAGTGCGCCTCAAGGACGAGCGTGCCGACAAGCGCCTGGCGCACTGGCGTCAGGTGGCGATCAGCGCCTGCGAGCAATGCGGCCGTTCCACCCTGCCACTGATCCATCCGCCGCAAACACTGGGCGACTGGCTCGCCAGCACCGACGCCGACCTCAAGCTGGTGCTGCATCCGGTGGCAGAACCGTTGACAGGCCACGCCAGGCCGGCCCGCCTGGCCTTCCTGATCGGCCCCGAGGGCGGCTTGAACGACAGCGAGGTCGAGCAGGCCAGCCGCGTCGGCTTCCACGCCGCCCGCCTCGGCCCACGGGTGCTGCGCACCGAGACCGCGCCAGTGGTGGCACTGGCGGTGGCGCAGCAGTTGTGGGGCGATTTCTGATCCTCGCCGGCCAAGCCTGACGCCAACCAGACCCCGTGGATTCCACAGCCTGTGCACCTGTCTGGAGTGGCCGGTCCGGCACTCTAGGGTGAGCGCCGGCCTGGCCAGGCCGTTATCCGCCGCCGCTCAGCGAACGTAGAAAAAGATCGCGATGAAATGCAGCAGGCTGCCGGCGATCACGAACAGGTGCCAGATGCCATGCCCGTGGCGCAGACGCCGGTCCAGGGCGAAGAAGATGATCCCAACCGTGTAGAACACGCCACCGGCCGCCAGCCAGGCAAAGCCCGCCGTACCGAGGGTCGCGAGCAGTGGCTTGACGGCCACCAGGACGATCCAGCCCATCAGCGCATAGATCACGATCGACATCACCCGCGCTTCGGAACGCGGCTTGATTTCCTGCAGCATGCCGATCAGTGCCAGCCCCCAGACCACGCCGAACAGGCTCCAGCCCCACGGCCCACGCAGGCTGACCAGGCAGAACGGCGTGTAGCTACCGGCGATCAGCAGGTAGATGGAGAGGTGATCGAGCTTGCGCATGATCACCTTCGCCCGCCCGCGGGTGCTGTGGTACAGGGTCGAAATGCTGTACAGCAGGATCAGCGTGAAGCCATAGATGGAGAAACTGACGATCTTCCACGGGTCGCCCTGAAAGCCGGCGGCGATGATCAGCCAGATCGCCCCCAGCGCGGCCAGCAGGGCGCCGACCAGGTGGGTCCAGGCATTGAAACGTTCACCGTAATACATGCAACGAACATCCTCCCGAAGCCGATTGGGGTGTGACCTCTACAACTGCGCGTCGCGCACCAGCCGCTCAAGCCCGGCCAGGTCCGGCACGCGTACCACCTGTTCGGCCACTTGAACGGCAGCCAGTTCCAGCGACGCCAAGGGTACGTCGACATAATTGAGCTGGCTGTCGAGCTTGCACGAGCGCGGTATGCCCTGCAGCAGCAGCGCCAGATAACGCAGGCCGGTGTCGCCCAGTGCATTGAGCACCACGATCCGCGCACGTTCACCGCACGGGGTATGTCCGCCACAGGCGGCCTC
Source organism: Pseudomonas sp. (assembly GCF_032058845.1). GTDB lineage: Bacteria > Pseudomonadota > Gammaproteobacteria > Pseudomonadales > Pseudomonadaceae > Aquipseudomonas. The sequence goes on from NZ_DAMCCR010000069.1 coordinate 7,313, forward strand.
GAAACCGATCAGGGGCAGACGATGCTGGCGCCAGTCGAGCCAGCCCATGTGCCAGTCCAGCGACCCTTGTTCACACATCAGCCGACGCTGCCCCACCAACTCGGCCACCGCCACGTTGGGCAGGACCAGCGTGCGGTCGCCCAAGGGCAGCAACAGCCCGGTGAGGCTGCTGCGCTGGCCAACGATGTGTTCAAGCATGCGCGGGGCTCCAGTGGACAGGGTTGAGTTCATGCATGGCGCGGACTCCAATGGGCAATGCTCTGCAGCAGCACCGATTCCTGATACGGCTTGCCCAGGTACTCGTTGACGCCGATGGCCATGGCGCGGTCGCGGTGCTTCTGGCCACTGCGCGAGGTGATCATGATGATGGGCAGGTCCTGGAGACGCTCGTCGGCACGAATGCGTGTCGCCACCTCGAAGCCGTCCATGCGCGGCATCTCGATGTCCAGCAGCAGCACGTCGGGCCGATGTTCGTGCAGCAAGGTCATGGCGTCGACGCCATCCTTGGCCGTCAGCACGCTCATTCCATGGCGCTCCAGCAGGCGGCTGGTGACCTTGCGCACCGTGACCGAATCGTCCACCACCATCACCAGCCGCGAGCGCTTGGCCGCAGCGCCTGGCAGTGCCGCCGTGCTGCGGCCCGCCGAGGGCAGACGCGCCATGCGCCGCTGCTGGCCGCGCAACTGCCCGAGCAGGTCGAGAATCAACACCACACGGCCATCACCCAGCAAGGTCGCGCCGGCCAAGCCTGGGACCGCGGCAAACTGCGGGCCGAGGCTCTTGACCACGATCTCGCGGCTGGCCGACAGGCCGTCGACCTGAATGGCGAACGACTGCTCCTGCGAATGCACCAGCAGCACAGGCAGTGGCACGCTCAGGCCCAGCAGGCCGGGCCGCGCCGCACCTTGCAGCAGCCCGCCGAGGTAGCGCAGGTCATAGGTGAACCCGGCATAGGTGTAGCGCGGCGGATCGAGCTGATAACAGGCGTCCAGCTCTGCCGGCGGCACGCGCACCACGCCCTCGATGGTGTTCAGCCCGATGGCATACTGCTCATCGCCCAGGTGCACCATCAGCGCCCGGTTCACCGACACGGTGAACGGCAGCCGAATCAGAAAACGCGCCCCCTTGCCCGGGCTGGACTCGATGCTCATCGAGCCACCGAGCTGCTTGACCTCTTCATGCACCACGTCCATGCCCAACCCGCGCCCGGAGATCTGCGTGATCTTCTCGGCGGTGGAGAAGCCCGGGCGCAAGATGAACTGCAACACTTCGTGATCACTGAGGGTGGCCTGCGGATCGAGCAGGCCGCGCTTGATGGCTTTCTTGCGCACCGCGTCGAGTGGCACGCCGTCGCCGTCGTCGCTCATCTCGATGACGATATCGGCGCCCTCGTGCAGCAGGTTGAGGTGGATCGTGCCCTGCTCGGGCTTGCCCACGGCACGCCGCGCTGCGCCGGTTTCCAGGCCGTGGTCCACCGCGTTGCGCAGCATGTGTTCCAGCGGCGCGACCATGCGTTCGAGCACGCTGCGGTCCAGCTCGCCCTCGGCATTGCCCACCACCAGTTCCACCTGCTTGCCCAGCTCGCTGGCCACCTGGCGCACCACCCGCTGCAGGCGCGGCACCAGGCGCTCGAAGGGCACCATCAGGGTGGCGGTCAGGCCTTCCTGCAACTGGCTGTTGATCCGCGCCTGCTGCTGCAGCAGGCCATGGGTGAGCTGGGCGCGCTGGCCAAGGGTTTCCTTGAGGTCGAGCAAGTCCGAAGCCGACTCGAACAGCGCCCGCGACAGCTGTTGCAGCTGCGAGTGGCGGTCCATTTCCAGCGGGTCGAAATCTTCGTACGCGTCGCCCTCGGCGGGGTGCCGGCTGAGGATGCCGCTCTGGGTTTCGTTGTCCAGGCGCAGCAACTGATCGCGCATGCGCTCAAGGGTGGTCTCCATCTCCACCAGGGCGAACTGGCCGTCGTTGACCTGCTGCTCGATGCGCCCACGCAGGATCGAATGCTCGCTGGCCAGATTGCCCAGCTCGTCGAGCAGCTCGGCATCGACCTTGACCATGTCGCCGGCGGCGCGCTCGTGGACCGCGGCGGGCGCCTCCACAGGCGGCGGTTCGGTGGGCGCGGCAGCAGAGGCGCTGTCATTGAGCGCGGCGCTGGAGAAGTTGCGAATGTAGTCGATCAATGCCGTGGCAGCATGCAGCGGCTGGCCCAGGCGTACGGCGTCGAGCATGTGCGCCAGGCGGTCGTGGCAGTTCTGCAGCAGGCTGAACAGCGCGGCGCTCGGCGGCAGGCGACCGGCGGCGAGCAGTTCGTAGAGAAACTCCAGCTCGTGCGCGAGGTCACCGATGGCGCTGATCTGCACCATGCGTGCACCGCCCTTGAGGGTGTGCAGGTCGCGCAGCAGGGTTTCGGCTTCGGCGGTATTGCGCGGCTCGGCCTGCCAGCGCGCCAGGGCCGTGGCGGCGCTTTCGACGATGTCCGAGCTTTCTTCGAGGAAGACCTCCAGCAGGGCGCTGTCATCCCGGGTGTCGTCCACAGCGGGAAGGTCTGCAGCGTCTGAACTGTCTGAAAGCTCTGCGACGTGCGACACCTTCACGACCTCAGGCGCAGGCTCATGGGCCAGTCCCTCGTCCTGGGTCAACGTCCGGACCCCTTGCGCGCTCACTACACCCAGGCTGGACGGGTCCAGCGCGTCTTGCAGGGCACCGTGCAAGTCCGCCAGCAACGCGCTGCGGCCAGTCACCTCCTGCCCGGCAGCCAGCTCGTCGAGCATGTCCAGCAGCGCGGCATGGGCCTCTTCCACCAGGACGAACACGCGCGAAGTGGGCGCCAGGCTACCCTCTTCCACCGCGCCGAGCAGATCCAGCAGGGCCTCGCACAGCTCGTCCAGCACCCACAGATCGGCCAGGTGCGCCGCATGGCCCAGCGCGGTCAGTTCGTCGAGCAGTGCATCGAGTGCATCGCGCTGCGCCGGCTGCGCCTGCCAACGGGCCAGCAGCGTTTCAGCGTCCTGCAGGTGGTCCATGGCCTCGCTCAGAAAGCGTCCGGTGGCCTCGGGATCACGCGCGCGGCGCTGTGGCACCTGGGCGTCGGCCTGGAGGCTGGCCAGGCGCGCATCGACGCTCTGCTGCACCTGTTCGATGAGCTCGCCGGCGCCACGCAGGGGCTGCAACGGCGCTTGCTCGACGTGTGCCAACGCCGCCTGCAGCAGCGCGCAGGCGGCTTGCAGGTGTTCCAGATCTGCAACCTGCAGCAGCAGGTCGTGGGCCTGGCATTCACGTGCCAGGCGGTCCAGCGCGGTGGCCAGCTCGGCCACCGGCAGCACGCCAGCCATGGCCGCGCTGCCCTTCAAGGTGTGCAGCGCGCGTTGCAGGCCATCGCTGACCTTGCTCGGAGCACCAGCGGCGCTGTGCAGAAAATCTTCGACAGCCTTCACGTGGCCCGCCGCTTCGCTGGCGAAGATGCTCAGCAGGCGCGGGTCGAGGCCGTCGACGTCGCCCGCCGCCACCCGCGCGCTGGCCAGGGCATGCAGGTGGTCTGCCAGGGTCTGGATGTCAGGCGAGACCGGTGCATGACCGGCCGCCACATCCGCCAGCAGGTCAGGCAGGCGCACGAACACCTGTTGCAACGCCACCTGACACGCAGGGCCCAACTCGATGCGCCCTTCCAGCGCGCGGTTGAGCAGGTGTTCGGCACCCCAGGCCAGCGCTGCCAACGCTTCGGCCTGGACCATCCGCCCGCTGCCCTTGAGCGTGTGCAAGGCGCGGCGCAGGTCGATCAGCGCCTCGCGCGCGGTGTGATCGGCGCACCAGCGCTGCCATTCGCGCTCGATGGCCTGCAGCAAGTCAGCGGCCTCCTCCAGAAAGACCTCGCGCAGCTCCTCGTCGATGCCATCGGCAGAGGCCGTGTGTTCCGCCTGCGTGGCTTCACGCGGGCACTGCACACCCAACTGCGCCAGGTGCCTGCAGGCCTGATCGAGCCACGGCCCCGCGTCGGCCAAAGGGTCGGCGACGCGCCACTGCAGGTAGCATTCTGCGGCGCACAACGCATCGGCAAAGTGCGTCAGCGCCTGCTGTTCAGGAGGCTGCGGCAACTGCCCCAGCCAGCCCTGCACGTACGCTGCGCAGCCGGCAAACACCTCGGCAGCGGCGGGCAGCATGAGCATGCTCAGCGCCCCGCGCACCTGCTGCAGCAAGCCAGGCAAGCCTTGCAGGCGCTGCCAGGACCAGTCGCTGACCAGACAATCCTCGATCAGCTCCTTGACCTGCTGCACCACCGACAACGACTCGTTCAACACTTGCTGGCGGATCTCCAGCACATCGGAGCCTGGCAGGCTGGCCGGATCGTTGTCTTGCAGCGGGCCGACCATGCCGTTGAGCGTGGCCTCGACGTACAGCAGCGCGCCGGCCACGTCCATCAGCAGCGCGTCGTCGACCACGCGCAGGTGCTCGCTGACGCCTTGCAAGGCCAGCACCTGATCGATGATCACCCGGCGCGGCTGCTGGAAGCCCAGCACGGCCAGGGTATTGGCGATCTGCCGCAAGGGCGTGAGCACCGCATCGAGCTGCTCGCGGTCATGCCGGTCGCTGCGCACGAAGTGGTCGAGCCGCTCCTTGATGCGCATCAGGTCATCGCACAGCGCGATCACCACCGAACGCAGCGCGTCATGGCCGTGGCCGGCCTGCAGATGCTCGCGCCAGGTGCCCAGCGACAGGTCGAGGTCGGCCAGGTCGGCCGCAGCGCTCGGGCGTTCGCCGGTGCCGGTCAGCAGGCTTTCCTGGGCCAGCGGCTCCAGGCCGCGACAGTGACGCAACTGGTTGAGCAGCGGCAGCATCACCAGGGGCAGGTCGTGGCGCGCGCCGCGCAGCCGATCCAGGTAGGCCGGCAGTTGCTCCAGACCGCGAAACAGCGCCCCCAGGCACTCACCCTTGGGCGCCTCGGCACTGGCAGCCAGGGCCGCGCCCAACAACTCCATTTCTTCGGCCAGATGCGCCGCGCCGCGCAGCTCGAGCAGATTCAGGCAGCCGTTGACCTGATGCAGGGCGTCGCTGAACAACGTCATCGGCGCCGCGTCAGCAGGCTCACGGGCGAAGGTTTCCAGCGCTTGGCGCGCGCTGCCCAGGCAGTCGAGAATGGCCGTCTTGGTCCAGGCCAGGGCGACGGTGTCGTGGCGTTCCAGGGCTATCGTGGCCGCTGCCATGGGTGCCTCCTCATGGCTGCGCCGCGTTCTCGGGCAAGGTGAAACCGGAGACCGAGCGGCGCATTTCGCTGGCCATGCGGGCCAGGTGGCGAATGCTGTCCGCGGTGGCCCCGGAGCCGGCCGAGGTCTGCGCGGTGATCTGCTGGATGACCGACATGGTGTGGGAAATCTGCCCCGCCGACGACGTTTGCAGCTGGGCGGCGTCGGAGATGCTCAGAATCAGCTCGGCCAGGGTTTGCGACACGCCCTCGATTTCGGCCAGCGACACCCCGGCGTCCTGCGCCAGGCGTGCGCCGCGCACCACTTCGGCAGTGGTCTGTTCCATGGAGATCACCGCTTCGTTGGTGTCGGTCTGGATGGTGCGCACCAGCGCCTCGATCTGCCGCGTGGCCGAGGACGAACGCTCGGCCAGGCGCTGCACCTCGTCGGCGACCACGGCAAAGCCGCGCCCGGCCTCGCCGGCCAGCGAGGCCTGAATGGCGGCGTTGAGGGCGAGGATGTTGGTCTGCTCGGCAATGTCGTCGATCAGGCTGACGATATCGCCGATCTCCTGGGACGACTCACCCAGGCGCTTGATGCGCTTGGCCGTGTCCTGAATCTGCTCGCGGATGTTGTCCATGCCCTGAATGGTGTTGTGCACCACCTCGTTGCCCTTGTTGGCGATGGCCACCGAGCGCTCGGCCACCTTGGCCGATTCATAGGCATGGCTCGACACGCGGTCGATCGACTCGACCATGTCGCCCACCGCCACCGAGGCCTCGCTGATCTGCTCGGCCTGGTGCTCGGAGGCCTTGGCCAACTGGCGGGCGGTGTTCTGTGTGTCCTGCACGGCCGCCGCGACCTGCTCGGCGCTGTGGTTGATGGTGGTCACCAGGTCACGCAGCTGATCCACCGAGTAATTGATGGAGTCGGCGATGGCCCCGGTGAAATCTTCGGTGACCGACACGGTCACGGTCAGGTCGCCGTCGGCCAGTTCTTCGATTTCATCGAGCAGGCGCATGATGGCCTGCTGATTGCGCTCGTTTTTCTGCGCGGTGTCGCGCAACTGGCGGCGCGTGGCACGCACCATGATCGAGCCGATGAGAATGATCGAGGCCAGCGCCAGCAGGCCCAGGGCATAGCCGCCGAGGGTGTAGGCGGTGCGCCCGGTGGCAAGATTCTCGAAGCTGTTGGCCAGGTGCGAGGCCTCATCCAGCAGGGTCTGCGAGCCGCTGAAAATGTTCCCGGCAGCCTCGCGCACGCGCAGCAGTTCGGGGGAGGTCTCGATGATTTCGTCCACCGACCCTGCCACGAACTGGAACAGCTCGGCAATTTCCGCCAGGCGCGTGCGCGCATCGGCATCTTCGACGCGGCTGATCTGCAGATCGGCATTGCCCTCGAGCATGCCCTGCAGCACCTGGCCAAAGCGGTTGGCATCGCGGCCAAAGGTGGCCGCGGCCTGCGCCGTGGTGGCATCCCCGGCCAGCACCGTGTTCACCGACCCGAGAATGCGCTCGGCCAACAGCAGCTGGCGCTGGGCGACGGCCACCTGGCTGGCCGGGGCGCCGCGCTTGAGGAGGATTTCCACGACCTTTTCGTACTCGACCTGCAGTTGCGGCACGGTCTCGGCCAGGGTCGCGGCCACCTGGTGCAGCGACAGCACGGTCTGCTCGCTGGACACGATCGCGTCCGTGTTGCGCCGCAGACTCTCCCAGTCCTGGTGCACGGCTGCCATTTCCTCGCGCACGGCGGCGGGCGCGGCCGGCAGGCCGGTGGCGTGATCGCCGTGGCGCAGGTAGCCCCAGCGGCGCTCGAAATCGTTGCGCGCATCGGCCAGCAGCTTGAACGCCAGCGCCTTGCCCGACGCCGCTTCCGTGGCGTTCTTGGCGATGCGCTGGGACAACACGCGCAGCTCGCCGGCATGGCCGATGTACTGCTTGTCATAGGTCGACTGCGTGTTGAGGTAGGCGAAATTGGCGAACAGCAGAATGATCGACAGGATCAGCACCACGAACATGACGGTGATCTGCGCACTGCTGCGCGTGCGCTGAGTCATCGGCGGTGGGCTGACGCCCGGGGGGGACTTGCTCACGAAGGCATCCTCTACAACGCCACGTCGATGAAACCTGGCGCCTGGGCCAGGGTGAACGGGCTGAAAATCGCCCAGGTGCGCTCGCCGGGCACGTCGGGTTCGCCGGGAAAGTGCCCCTGCACGAAACGCGCAGCACTGCGCAGCAGCGGCTGCGGCGGCGCCAGTTGCAAGCTGCCGAGGGGGAAGTGCTGCAGGCCCAGGACCTCGTCGACCAGCAGGCCGACGAACAGGTCGTCGTGATCGAGCACCATCACCCGCCGCTGCTTGCCAGCAGCCACCGGGCCAAGGCCAAGAAACGTCGACAGGTCCATCACCGGCAGCAGCCGCCCACGCAGGTTGGCCACGCCCACCACCCACGGCCGCACACCCGGCACGCGGCTGCTGCGGGGCTCGCGCAGCACCTCGGCGACCTCGCCCATGGGCGCGACGAACCACTGCCCGCCGATGCGAAAGCCGATGCCGCTCCAGTCTTGCAGGGGGCTGTCATCGAAGGGCTGGTCGGCCACCAGCAGGCGGCAACGCCGGTCGATGTCCAGCAGCAGCTCGAAGGCCGTCAGCGACGCGCCCTGGGGCCGGGTGGTCAAGCCCGCAGCACGTGGTCGACGATGCTGAGCAGTGCCGCTTCGTCCACCGGCTTGGTGAGAAAGGCCTTCGCGCCCTGGCGGGTCGCCCAGATACGGTCGGTTTCCTGGTCCTTGGTAGTGACCACCACCACCGGAATGTTGCAGGTTTCCGGGTCCTTGCTCAGCTGGCGGGTGGCCTGGAAGCCGTTCATGCCAGGCATGACGATGTCCATCAGGACCACATCGGGCTTTTCCTGGCGGGCCAGGGCCACGCCATCGGCACCGTTGTTGGCCTTGATCACCTGGTGGCCGTGCTGTTCCAGCCAGTCGGTGAGCTTGTACATCTCGGTGGGCGAATCGTCGACAATCAGAACTCGGGCCATGCTGTTTCCCCGTGTGGAACGTGCGAGGCCGCCATGTTCGGCGGCCTCAGGAGGCGTGTTGTGGCTGCTCGACGAAGGCCGGCACATGGGCGCGGATGGCGTCGAGCAGCGCTTGTTTGCTGAAAGGCTTGGTGAGGAACTGGTCAGAGCCCACGACGCGCCCGCGCGCCTTGTCGAAGACGCCATCGCGTGACGACAGCAGGATCACCGGGATGTCCTTGTAGGCGCTGTTCTGCTTGATCACCGCGCATGTCTGGTAGCCATCCAGGCGCGGCATGAGCACGTCGACGAAGATGATCTGCGGCTGGTGGTCGACGATCTTGGCCAGGGCATCGAAGCCGTCGCTGGCAGTGATCACCTCGCAACCGGCCTCGCCGAGCAACAACTGGGCAGTGCGGCGGATCGTGCGTGAATCGTCGATCACCATCACCTTCAGGGGTTGTTCCATAAGTCGTACTACCGTGGCGGCTCGCTAAGAGGCCGGCAGGCCTTGCGACCGAGCCACTGACGGGCTCGCAGCGCAGCGCTGGCGGCAGGATGCTGTGCGGCATTTTTAGCATACTCCGGGAGCCCGTTCCATCTGCCCGCCCCTTGACCGAGCGCGCGTGCAGCGCCACCCTGAGCCACTTTTCACGAACCATCACGGCCCGTGTGCCGCAAGAGGAACTACCCCATGAGCGTTCGCCTCGGGATTGTCATGGACCCCATCGCGTCCATCTCCTACAAGAAGGACAGTTCGCTGGCCATGCTGCTCGCCGCCCAGGCTCGCGGCTGGAGCCTGTTCTACATGGAGCAGGCCGACCTCTACCAGGGTGAAGGCAAGGCCCGCGCGCGCATGCGCCCGTTGAAGGTATTCGCCGACCCGGCGCGCTGGTTCGAGCTGGGCGACGAGCAGGACAGCGCACTGGCCGAGCTCGACGTGCTGCTGATGCGCAAGGACCCGCCCTTCGACATGGAGTTCGTCTACAGCACTTACCTGCTGGAGCAGGCCGAGCGTGACGGCGTGCTGGTGGTCAACCGCCCGCAGAGCCTGCGCGACTGCAACGAAAAACTGTTCGCCACGCTGTTCCCGCAGTGCACCGCGCCCACCCTGGTGAGCCGCCGCGCCGACATCATCCGCCAGTTCGCCGCCACCCATGGCGACGTCATCCTCAAGCCCCTCGACGGCATGGGCGGCGCCTCGGTGTTCCGTCATCGCCAGGGCGACCCGAATCTTTCGGTGATCCTTGAAACCCTGACCCAGCATGGCAAGCAGCAGATCATGGCGCAGGCCTACCTGCCGGCCATCGTCGACGGCGACAAACGCATCCTGATGATCGACGGCGAGCCGGTACCGTACTGCCTGGCGCGCATTCCGGCCAGCGGCGAAACCCGCGGCAACCTGGCCGCCGGTGGCCGTGGCGAAGCGCGGCCGCTGACCGAACGCGACCGCTGGATCGCCGCCCAGATCGGCCCGACCCTGCGCGAGAAAGGCCTGTTGTTCGTCGGCCTGGACGTGATTGGCGACAGCCTGACCGAAATCAACGTCACCAGCCCGACCTGCATCCGTGAAATCGACGCGGCGTTCAACACCGATATCGGTGGCCAGTTGATGGACGCCATCGCCCGCCAGCTCGACGCCCGTTGAGCACCTGCGCGCGGCAGTGACGCACAGTGGGGTATGATGCCGGTCGTTTTTCATCGCCCCACTGCCGCGTTGCGCAACTGCTGGATATTTGATGACGCTGTCTGCCGACATTCCCACCGACCTGCTGCCGCCACGCGTTCGCCCGGCGGACCGCCTGGGCTTTACCCTGTTCCTGGCCACCCTGCTGCACCTTGCGCTGATCCTCGGGGTCGGCTTCAGTGTCAGCACGCCTACGCAGATCCGGCACACCATGGACTTCACCCTCTCGACCTTCAAGAGCGAGAAGGCGCCGGAAAAGGCCGATTTCCTGGCCCAGGACGACCAGCAAGGCAGCGGCACCCTGGAAAAGAAAGCGGTGCCCACCACCACCGAAGTAGCGCCGTTCCAGGACAGCAAGGTCAACAAGATCACCCCGCCACCGGCCGCCCGCCCTGAAGTGCCGCCGCAGCCCGCCAAGGCGGTGGTCAGCACCAAGGCGCCCAAGGCGCAGAAGGTCGAGTCCAGACCCGCGCCCAGCAAACCGCAGCCCAAGCCCGTGGCGCCAGCCCCGGCGTTCGACAGCTCGCAGCTGTCCAGCCAGATCGCCAGCCTGGAAGCCGAGTTGTCCCAGGAGCAGCAGCTGTACGCCAAGCGCCCGCGCATTCATCGCCTCAATGCCGCGTCCACGGCCCGCGACAAAGGCGCCTGGTACAAGGAAGACTGGCGCAAGAAGATCGAGCGCATCGGCAATCTCAACTACCCCGAAGAGGCCCGCAGCCAGAAGCTCTACGGCAGCCTGCGGCTGATGGTGTCGATCAACCGCGACGGCTCGCTGCACGAGGTGCTGGTGCTCGAGTCATCGGGGCAGCCATTGCTCGACCAGGCCGCCCAGCGCATCGTGCGCATGTCGGCGCCGTTCGCCCCCTTTACCGGGGACCTGGCTGAATTCGACCGACTGGAAATCGTCCGTACCTGGCGTTTTGCCCGTGGGGATCGACTTTCGAGTAATTAACCACGGCATACGACGGGCGATTCGCTTGTCAGTACCCCGACCTGACGCCACACTAGCGACCATGAAAATGCACACGCCGACTTACCTCAAGCATCAGTTCCTGATCGCCATGCCGCACATGGCCGACCCGAACTTTGCGCAGACCCTGACCTACATCGTCGAGCACAACGCCAACGGCGCGATGGGCCTGGTGGTGAATCGCCCGCAGGACCTCAACCTGGCGGATATCCTCGAACAGCTGCGCCCCGATGACGAGGCGCCGCTGTCCACCTTGCAGGTGCCGATCTACCTGGGCGGCCCGGTGCAGACCGATCGCGGCTTCGTGCTGCACAGCCCCGAGTGCAGCTATCAGGCCACCGTCGAGCTGCCCGGCCTGTCGCTCAGCACCTCCCAGGACGTGCTGTTCGCCATCGCCGCCGGCACCGGCCCGCAGCAGAGCCTGATCACCCTGGGCTACGCGGGCTGGGAGGCCGGCCAGCTGGAAGAAGAGTTGGCGGACAACGCCTGGCTCAACTGCCCGTTCAACGCCGACATCCTCTTCGCCACGCCCAGCGAGCAGCGCCTTGAAGCCGCAGCCGCCAGCCTGGGCGTCACCCTCAGCCTGCTCACCAGCCAGGCGGGCCACGCCTGATGGCCGAGCTGCGTCTGTTGCTCGGCTTCGATTACGGCACCAAGCAGATCGGCGTTGCGGTCGGCCAGGTCATCACCGGTCAGGCCCGCGAGCTGTGCACGCTCAAGGCGCAGAACGGCGTGCCTGACTGGACCCAGGTCGAAAAGCTGGTCGCTGAATGGAAACCCGACGCCATCGTCGTCGGCTTGCCACTGAACATGGACGGCACGCCCAGCGAGATGAGCGCCCGCGCCGAGAAATTCGCCCGGCGCCTGAACGGCCGCTTCAACCTGCCCGTGCACACCCATGACGAGCGCCTGACCACCTTCGAGGCCAAAGGCGAGCGCCTGGCCCGCGGTGGTCAGCGCGGCAGTTACCGCGACAACCCGGTCGATGCCATTGCCGCAGCCCTGCTGCTGCAGGGCTGGCTGGAGGCCAATACCTAACCGCTTTGCCGCCGGCCAAGGCCGGCACCCGCCAAGGAGTCCGCAATGAGCCTTCCCGATCCTGCCGCGCTGATCCGGCAGATGGCCACCGACCTACGCGCCCACCTCACCCGCCGTGACATCAGCGAGCCGCGCTTCATCGGCATCCGTACCGGTGGCGTGTGGGTGGCCCAGGCGCTGCAAAAGGCACTGGGCGACGACAGCCCCCTGGGCACCCTGGACGTGTCGTTCTACCGCGATGACTTCAGCCAGAACGGCTTGCACCCACAGGTGCGCCCTTCGGAGCTACCGTTCGAGATCGAAGGCCAGCACCTGGTGCTGATCGATGACGTGCTGATGAGCGGGCGTACCATCCGCGCCGCCCTCAACGAGCTGTTCGACTACGGTCGCCCAGCCAGCGTGACGCTGGTCTGCCTGCTCGACCTGGACGCCGGCGAACTGCCGATCCGCCCCCACGTGCTGGGCGCCACGCTATCGCTGGCGGCCGAGCAACGCATCAAACTGACCGGCCCCGCCCCGCTCGCCCTCGAGCGCCAGGACCTCGCCACCGCTTCCGCCCTTTAAGAGCCCCCCGATGACGCCACTCGACGCCAAGCGCCCGCTGCAGCTCAACGACCAGGGCCAGCTGCGCCATTTTCTGTCCCTGGATGGCCTGCCCCGCGACCTGCTGACCGAAATCCTCGACACCGCCGACTCGTTCCTCGAAGTCGGCGCGCGAGCCGTGAAAAAGGTGCCGCTGCTGCGCGGCAAGACCGTGTGCAATGTGTTCTTCGAGAACTCCACGCGCACGCGTACCACCTTCGAGCTGGCCGCCCAGCGGCTGTCGGCCGACGTGATCAGCCTGAACGTCTCGACCTCCTCCACCAGCAAGGGCGAGACGCTGTTCGACACCCTGCGCAACCTGGAGGCCATGGCGGCAGACATGTTCGTGGTGCGCCACTCCGACTCGGGCGCTGCGCACTTCATCGCCGAGCACGTCTGCCCCGAGGTGGCGGTGATCAACGGCGGCGACGGGCGCCACGCGCACCCGACCCAGGGCATGCTCGACATGCTCACCATTCGCCGCCACAAGGGCAGCTTCGAGAACCTGTCGGTGGCCATCGTCGGCGACATCCTGCATTCGCGCGTGGCCCGCTCGGACATGCTCGCGCTGAAGGCGCTGGGCTGCCCGGACATCCGTGTGATCGGCCCGAAAACCCTGATCCCGATCGGCATCGAGCAGTACGGTGTGAAGGTCTACACCGACCTCAGCGAAGGCCTGAAAGACGTCGACGTGGTGATCATGCTGCGCCTGCAACGCGAGCGCATGACCGGCGGCCTGCTCCCGAGCGAGGGCGAGTTCTATCGCCTGTTCGGCCTGACCACCGCGCGCCTGGCCGGCGCCAAGCCTGACGCCATCGTCATGCACCCGGGGCCGATCAACCGCGGCGTGGAGATCGAATCGGCGGTGGCTGACGGCAGCCACTCGGTGATTCTCAATCAGGTCACCTACGGCATCGCCGTACGCATGGCCGTGCTGTCGATGGCCATGAGCGGGCAGAATACGCAACGTCAACTCGACCAGGAGCCTGCACAGTGAGCCTCAGCCAGTTCATCGGCCGTATTGCCGTGCCACCGACGGCCATCAGCGGGCACAACACCCCACGTCAACTCGACCAGGAGAACGCTCTGTGAGCCTCAGTATTCTTGGCGCCCGCCTGATCGACCCAAGCAGCGGCCTGGACCAGGTCAGCGACCTGCACATCGACGCCGGACGCATCGTCGCCATTGGCGTTGCGCCGGCCGGCTTCACCGCCAGTCGCACCGTTCAGGCTGAGGGCCTGGTGGCCGCGCCGGGCCTGGTAGACCTGTCCGTGGCGCTGCGCGAACCGGGCTACAGCCGTAAAGGCACCATCGCCAGCGAAACCCGCGCCGCCGTCGCCGGTGGCGTGACCAGCCTGTGCTGCCCGCCACAGACCCGCCCAGTGCTCGATACCTCGGCCGTTGCCGAACTGGTGCTGGACCGCGCCCGCGATGCCGGCAATGCCAAGGTCTACCCCATCGGCGCGCTGACCCGCGGCCTGGAAGGTGAGCAACTGGCCGAGCTGGTCGCCCTGCGCGACACCGGGTGCGTGGCCTTCGGCAACGGCCTGAACGAGCTGGCCAGCAACCGCACGCTGGCCCGCGCGCTCGACTACGCCGCCACCTTCGACCTGAGCGTGGTGATCCACTCCCAGGACCGTGACCTGGCCCAGGGCGGCCTGGCCCACGAAGGCCCGATGGCCAGTTTCCTCGGCCTGCCGGGCATTCCGGAAACGGCAGAAACCGTGGCGCTGGCGCGCAACCTGCTGCTGGTGGAACAAACCGGCGTGCGCGCGCACTTCAGCCAGATCACCAGCGCCCGCGGCGCCGAACTGATCGCCCAGGCCCAGGCTCGCGGTCTGCCGGTGACGGCAGACGTTGCCCTGTACCAGCTGATCCTCACCGACGAGGCGCTGCGCGATTTCTCCAGCCTTTACCACGTCCAGCCGCCGCTGCGCACCGCGGCTGATCGCGATGGACTGCGCGCGGCGGTCAAGGCCGGCGTGATTCAGGCGATTTCCAGCCACCACCAACCCCACGAGCGCGACGCCAAGCTGGCGCCGTTCGGCGCGACCGAGCCAGGTATCAGCAGCGTCGAACTGCTGCTGCCGCTGGCCATGACGCTGGTTGAAGATGGCCTGCTCGACCTGCCCACCCTGCTCGCCCGCCTCAGCAGCGGCCCGGCCCAGGCCCTGCGCTTGCCGGCCGGTGAGCTGTCCGTGGGCGCGGCAGCCGACGTGGTGCTGTTCGATGCGCAGGCCTCGACGGTGGCCGGTGAGCAATGGTATTCCCGGGGTCAGAACTGCCCGTTCGTCGGGCACTGCCTGCCAGGGGCGGTGCGGTACACGGTGGTGGATGGGCGGGTGTGTCACGAGGGGTGATGACCTGACGGTTCGCCGTGGTCGCCGAAGGCGGTTCACTTGATGAACTGCGTGCCCTCCATGGACCTCGGTTAAAGGAGCAGGCCGGCTTTGCCGGCCATCGCGACTAAAGTCGCTCCCACACGGATGGCATGCTCCTTTCGGATCGCAGGCTCTATCAAAACACTATCGTCTGGCTCCGCCCTGTGGGAGCGGCCGGTCCGGCGCTCCGGTTAGCCGCGATGGCCGGCGCGGCCGGCCCGCTTCAGGCACTGCGCCGCATCGAAAACCCGAGGTTGCATCTTTCATACGGCAGGCATTGAGCGGCGGCCTGTTGACGCTCGCTCAAAGACGCTCACCGGCACCGTATTCGCCGTTGGCCGGCGTGTTGCCTGAGAAACACCATTTCTCGCGCCCAGGAACTTGATCCCGCGCTTGCACCCGACTGTCCGCCCACAGGTTGAAATCCTTCCCCCCACCCCCATATCAGTTTCCATCAGGCATTTTCGCCCCCGCTGCATGGAGACGTCCCCTTGACTACCATCGTTTCAGTTCGCCGCCACGGTAAAGTCGTCATGGCTGGCGACGGCCAGGTGTCCCTCGGCAATACCGTGATGAAAGGCAACGCCAAGAAGGTCCGTCGCCTGTACCACGGCCAGGTGATCGCAGGCTTCGCGGGCGCCACTGCCGATGCCTTCACCCTTTTCGAGCGTTTTGAAGGTCAGCTCGAGAAACACCAGGGTCACCTGATCCGCGCTGCCGTGGAGCTGGCCAAGGAGTGGCGGACCGACCGCTCCCTCAGCCGCCTGGAAGCCATGCTCGCCGTGGCGAACAAAGACGCCTCGCTGATCATCACTGGCAACGGTGACGTGGTCGAACCCGAAGACGGCCTGATCGCCATGGGTTCCGGGGGTGCGTTCGCCCAGGCCGCTGCGCGCGCCTTGTTGAACAAGACCGACCTGGGCGCTCGCGAGATCGCCGAAAGCGCACTGCACATCGCCGGCGACATCTGCGTATTCACCAACCACAACCTGACCATCGAGGAGCAGGACCTGGCCGAGTGATCAGCTG
>NZ_DAMCCR010000070.1:0-23159 GCF_032058845.1 Pseudomonas sp.
AGACCGAAGCGATCGTCATGATCGGTGAGATCGGCGGTTCGGCTGAAGAAGAGGCAGCTGCCTACATCAAGGCCAACGTCACCAAGCCTGTCGTTTCCTACATTGCGGGCGTTACTGCCCCTGCAGGCAAGCGTATGGGCCATGCTGGCGCCATCATCTCTGGCGGCAAAGGCACTGCGGACGAGAAGTTCGCTGCGCTGCAAGACGCCGGTGTGAAAACCGTGCGTTCGCTGGCAGACATCGGCAAGGCCCTGGCCGAGCTGACTGGCTGGGAAGTGAAGCACTGATACGCTGATTTCTCCCTTGCAACACAGAAACCACCCTCGGGTGGTTTTTGTGTTTCTGGCCAATCGATCAATCCACGCGATCAACAGCATAAGAATATTCGTACAGAC
Source organism: Pseudomonas sp. (assembly GCF_032058845.1). Taxonomy (GTDB): domain Bacteria; phylum Pseudomonadota; class Gammaproteobacteria; order Pseudomonadales; family Pseudomonadaceae; genus Aquipseudomonas. The sequence continues at coordinate 396 of NZ_DAMCCR010000070.1, forward strand.
GCCTGGGCTATCAGCAGGTAACTTTCCTACCTATCGAGTCGTTTAAACGACAAGAACAGTCGCTCATCGGACGTGGCCGCATGGCGCCGTGTGTTTTCCCGGTAAATTCGGTAACCTACGCGCCATTTTGTGCCCGATCCCCAAAAGGGACCGACACGCTAAACGGGTCTGGCTCATCACGCCGGGCAGCATTTCCCTCATCCCCAGGGCGATCCCTTCTCGAATCCCGATTTCAGCAGTGTGGTACTTCCCTAAATGAAAGTTTTAAAAGGCCAGGACATCCTGGCGCTTGGCTTCATGACATTTGCCCTGTTCGTGGGCGCAGGCAATATCATCTTCCCGCCCATCGTCGGTCTGCAGGCTGGGCCCAATGTGTGGATGGCAGCGCTGGGCTTCCTGGTTACAGCCGTCGGTTTGCCGGTGATTACCGTGGTCGCCCTGGCCAAGGTCGGCGGCGGTATGGATGCCCTGAGCAGCCCGATCGGCAAGTTCTTCGGTGGCTTGCTGGCAGCGGTGTGCTACCTGTCGGTCGGCCCGCTGTTCGCTACACCACGAACTGCAACCGTGTCGTTCGAGGTGGGTGTAGCCCCCTTGACCGGCGAGAGTCCGCTGGCGCTGTTCATCTATAGCCTGGTCTACTTCCTGATCGTGCTGGCCGTGTCGATGTACCCCGGCAAGCTGCTCGACACCGTCGGCCGTTTCCTGGCACCGCTGAAGATCATCGCCCTGGCTGCGCTGGGTATCGCTGCCTTTGCCTTGCCCGCTGGCAGCATTGGCGATGCGCAACCGGCCTACGTGGCGGCGCCCTTCTCGCAGGGTTTCATCAGTGGTTACCTGACCATGGACACCCTGGGCGCGCTGGTCTTCGGCATCGTGATCGTCAATGCCATCCGCTCGCGCGGTGTCGAGTCGCCTCAGCTGATCACGCGCTATGCCATCATCGCCGGCCTGATCGCGGGTGTGGGCCTGGCCCTGGTGTACATCAGCCTGTTCCGCCTGGGCTCGGGCAGCCATGCCATCGCCATGGGCGCGAGCAATGGTGCGGCGGTATTGCATGCCTACGTGCAACACACGTTCGGCTCGCTTGGCAGCGGCTTCCTTGCCGTGCTGATCGCCTTGGCCTGCCTGGTCACTGCCGTGGGCCTGACCTGTGCCTGCGCCGAGTACTTCAGCAAGATCCTGCCACTGTCGTACCGCACCCTGGTGGTGATTTTGGCCGGCTTCTCGCTGCTGGTGTCGAACCTGGGGCTGACCAAGCTGATCATGTTCTCGATCCCGGTACTGACAGCCATCTACCCGCCCTGCATCGTCATGGTGGCCCTGAGCTTCGTCAAGGAGCTGTGGAATTCGCCTGCTCGGGTGCTCGGGCCGGTCATGCTGGTATCGCTGCTGTTCGGCGTCATCGATGCCATAAAAGGCAGCGGGCTGGCGCATTACCTGCCGGAATTTGCGGCCAACCTGCCGCTCAGCGACCAGGGCCTTGCCTGGCTAGTGCCGTCGGTAGGCGCGTTGGTGCTGTGCTTTGCGCTCGATCGCGTGCTGGGCCGGCCTCGCGAAGCCCTGGCCTGATTGCCCTCAGGTCGGCGCATGGCGGCCACAAGCACTGAGCCAGCGCCTTGTTCGAAGCCCGAGACCCCGCATTGACCTGCGGGGTTTTTTTTGGCTTCAAAACGCGTGGCGCACGTGCCTTTTCTCATGGCGAGGCGTCGAACAGCGGTCTACCCTGTGCACCGTTCATCGTTCGGGACTCTTCATGAACTTTGTTGAAAACAATCTGAGCCATCTGCTCGCTGTCTGCTGGTTCGCCCTAGCCTGGGGCGGTTATACGCGCTATGCCATCTGGAAAGCGCGCGACACCGCGTGCCTGGCGAGCGTGCTGCACCTGTATCGAGAAGACTGGATGCGCCGCATGCTGCTGCGCGACAACCGCATTGCCGATGCCAGTGTGATTGGCAATCTGGAGCGCAACGCCTCGTTCTTCGCCTCCAGCACGCTGATCATCCTGGCCGGTATCCTCACGGTGCTGGGCGCCTCCGACCGGGCGCTATCGCTGCTGGCCGACATCCCCATGGTTCAGCCGGCAACCCAGGGCATGTCAGAGATCAAGCTGCTGTGCCTGGCGATGGTGTTCGTGTACGCCTTCTTCACCTTCAGCTGGTGCATGCGCCAATACAATTTTGCGGCGGTACTGGTGGGCTCGGCGCCCATGATCGGCGAGCGGCAGGTCAGTGAACTGCAACGCAAGGCGTTCGCTGCGCGGGCTGCACGCGTGTTATCGCTGGCGGCCAACCAGTTCAACCTCGGCTTGCGCGCTTATTACTTCGCCATGGCGTTATTGACGTGGTTCATCAGCCCATGGATGTTCATGTTGACCACGGTTGGCGTAGTGCTGATTCTCTACCGCCGCGAGTTCTATTCCGATGTACTTCAAGTGATGGTCTTTACGCCCACCGAAAGTGCACCTGCGGAGGCGAGCAAAGAGAGCGCGGTAGAGCAGTCGTAAACAACTGGCCTACAAAATCCGCGCATAAAAAAACCCGGCAGTGCCGGGTTTTTTTATTACCGCCGAACAATTACTGTTTGGCAGGCTCAGCAGGCACGCTGCCTGGTGGGGTATTGGTCGGTGCAGAGTCATCGCGCGCTTCTTCAGCGGCCTTCTGCTGGGCTTCAGCCTGATCAGCAGCGGCTTTGGCGTTTTCCTTGTTGGCTTCGTTGACTTTCTCCTGAGCGTCACCCATTTTTTCCTGGGCTTTCTCAGCATGTTGTTGTGCATCCTGAGCCTTGTCTTCGCTCGCTTTATCGCAAGCGGCCAAGCCCATGGTGGCGGCCAGCATCAGAGCAAAAGCAAAAGGTTTACGCATGATTGTGTATCTCCATTGGTGGAATAAGTGACTTGTTGCTAAGAGTTGTGACCTGCGAAAGAAGTTCCACCGTCCTGGCAGATATCTACTGCAGCGTCGTAAAAACACGCGAAGAGGTCTTATCAGCTCAGCGCTTATTGCGATGAGGCACTAACGGGTTATGCGATGTGGCCACTGACGATGCGGTCTCCTGAATCTGATCAGCACCAGGCTGCTCGCTGCTCGGTCGCGAGCTGGCCTTGCCGATCGCTGCTTCGGCCCTTGAAATGGCCGGCCCAGCCCCCATCTGCTTGTCATCCCGCCCTGAAAGCAGCCCTTGGCGCTCACGGCGACCCCCCGCCAATCGATTGGAGTTTTGAAGACCATGAGTGTAGAGACTCAAAAGGAAACCCTGGGCTTCCAGACCGAAGTGAAGCAACTGCTGCACCTGATGATCCACTCCTTGTACTCGAACAAGGAAATCTTCCTGCGCGAGCTGATCTCCAACGCCTCCGACGCCGCTGACAAGCTGCGCTTCGAGGCCTTGGCCAAGCCTGAGCTGCTGGAAGGCGATTCCGACCTCAAGATCCGCGTCAGCTTCGACAAGGCCGCCAATACCGTCACCCTCGAAGACAACGGTATCGGCATGAGCCGTCAGGACGTCATCGCTCACCTGGGCACCATCGCCAAGTCCGGCACTGCCGACTTCATGAAGAACCTCACGGGCGACCAGAAAAAGGACTCGCACCTGATCGGTCAGTTCGGCGTGGGCTTCTATTCTGCGTTCATCGTGGCTGACAAGGTCGACGTGTTCAGCCGCCGCGCGGGTCAGCCGGCCTCTGAAGGCGTGCATTGGTCGTCCAAGGGCGAGGGCGACTTCGAAGTCGCCAATGTCGAAAAACCGCAGCGTGGCACGCGTATCGTTCTGCACCTAAAGGCCGCTGAAGACGAGTTCGCTGACGGCTGGCGCCTGCGCAACGTGATCAAGAAATACTCCGACCACATCGCGCTGCCGATCGAGCTGCCCAAGGAGCAGCCTGAAGCTGCCGAAGGCGAAGCGTCGCCGGCCGAGGAGTGGGAAACCGTCAACCGCGCCAGCGCGCTGTGGACCCGCTCGCGCACCGAGGTCAAAGACGAGGAATACCAGGAGTTCTACAAGCACATCGGCCACGACTTCGAGAACCCGCTGGCCTGGAGCCACAACAAGGTCGAAGGCAAGCTCGAATACAACTCGCTGCTGTTCGTGCCGGCCCGTGCACCGTTCGACCTGTATCAGCGTGAAGCGCCGCGTGGCCTGAAGCTGTACGTACAGCGTGTGTTCATCATGGACCAGGCCGAATCCTTCCTGCCGCTGTACCTGCGCTTCATCAAGGGCGTTGTCGATTCCAATGACTTGTCGCTGAACGTCTCGCGCGAGATCCTGCAGAAAGACCCGATCATCGATTCGATGAAAACCGCGCTGACCAAGCGCGTGCTGGACATGCTGGAGAAACTGGCGAAGAACGAGCCTGAGCAATACAAGGGCTTCTGGAAGAACTTCGGTCAGGTGCTGAAGGAAGGCCCAGCCGAAGACTTCGCCAACAAGGAAAAAATCGCCGGCCTGCTGCGCTTCGCCTCCACCCAGGACGACAGCGGCGAGCAGAGCATATCGCTGGCCGATTACCTGGCCCGTGCCAAAGAAGGCCAGGACAAGGTCTATTACCTCACTGGCGAGTCCTACGCGCAGGTCAAGAACAGCCCGCACCTGGAAGTCTTCCGCAAGAAAGGCATCGAAGTGCTGCTGCTGACCGACCGCATCGACGAGTGGCTGATGAGCTACCTGACCGAGTTCGACGGCAAGCAGTTCGTGGATGTCGCCCGGGGTGACCTGGACCTGGGTACCCTGGATTCCGAAGAGGACAAAAAGGCCCAGGAAGAAGTCGCCAAAGACAAGGAAGGCCTGGTCGAGCGCCTTAAAGCCGCATTGGGCGAGAGCGTTGCCGAAGTGCGCGTCTCCCATCGCCTCACCGATTCGCCAGCGATCCTGGCCATCGGCGAGCAGGACCTGGGCTTGCAGATGCGCCAGATTCTCGAGGCCAGCGGGCAGAAGGTGCCCGATTCCAAGCCGATCTTCGAATTCAACCCGAGCCATCCGCTGATCGAGAAGCTGGATCACGAGCAGAGCGAAGACCGTTTCGCCGAACTGTCGCACATCCTCTTCGACCAGGCGGCCCTGGCCGCCGGTGACAGCCTGAAAGACCCGGCTGCCTATGTGCGCCGTCTGAACAAGCTGTTGGTCGAGTTGTCTGCTTGAGTTGATGCGCTAGCACGAAAGCCCGCCTCGGCGGGCTTTTTTCATGGGGCCGCGCACTGCGCGCCGGCCCGGGTGAGGGTTTGAGGAGAACTGCATGAGCAAGGTCATCATCGAATCACTGACGTACCACGCGTCGGGCAAGGCATTCGAGAGCCGCCTGGTCTATGCCCAAGGCGCGTTGCAACAGCCCGCGCTGGTCATGGCGCCGAACTGGATGGGCATCACCGAAGGCGCCGAGCGCATTGCCAAGGAAGTCGCCAGCCGCGGCTATGTGGTGCTACTGGCGGACCTGTACGGTCAAGGCGTACGACCGAGCAATGCTGACGAAGCCGTCGCTGCCATGACGCCGCTGAAGAATGATCGCCAGCAATTGCGCACGCGCATGAACGAGGCGCTGGCACAACTGCTCGGCCAGTCACGCGCGCTGCTGGCGCCGGGCAAGGTGGCAGCGTTCGGCTTCTGCTTCGGAGGTTGCTGCGCGCTGGACCTGGCCCGTAGCGGGGCAGACATCCGCGCCGCGATCTCTTTTCACGGCACGCTGGACGCTCCGGTGCCCGACGATGCCAGGCAGATACAGGGTGCAGTCCTTGCGCTGCATGGCGCGCAGGATCCGTTGGTGCCGAGCGAGCAACTGCCGGCATTCGAAGCCGAAATGTCTGCCGCCAACGTCGACTGGCAACTGACCAGCTACGGCGGTGCGGTGCATTCGTTCACCGACCCGGAGGCCAATGTGCCAGGCAAGACGCAGTACAACCGCAAAGTCTCCGAGCGCGCCTTCACTGCGATGTACAACCTGCTGGACGAAGTCTTCAGCCGATAGTCACTGCCTCTCCTGCCCGGCACCGCAGGCTGCCCTCGTGCAGCCGGGTGTAGGGCAGGGCAGTGCTGAACCCTTCACTGCAGGCATGGGTCTATCGGGCTTCAATCTGATGAAGGAAGCCCCCCATGATTGCCCGTGCGCTCGCCGCCCTGGTGTGTTCCAGCCTGCTGCTGCCCTTGTGCGAGGCACGCGAGTATCGCTACAGCGATGCTCACCTGCATTACGTCGACTTCTTCCAGGAAAGCGAAGGCATGCCTGCGCTACTCAAGGCCATGGACCAGGCCGGGATCGAGCAGTCGATGATCTCTGGCATTCCGGTGGCCAAGAAGTGGCATGAGGACGAACCCAAGCGCCCTCGCTACTATGCCGGGGACGACGCCAGTGCCTATTGGTACAGCGCCACGGACGTGTATGTGGCGGCGGCGCTGCAGGCGCTGAGCCCCGAGCAGCGCAAGCGCTTCCATCCGTTTCTCAGCGGTTTCAATCCGGTGGACAAGAATTCGGTCAAGCACATCGAGCGCATGCTCGACCTCTATCCGGGGCTGTGGCAGGGCATTGGCGAAGTGTTCACCCGTCACGACGACCTGACGGCACTGACCAGTGGTGACACGCCTCGCGCCAACAACGAGGCAATGAACCTGATCTACGCGCTGGCTGCGACCCGTGACCTGCCGGTGCTGGTGCATTCCAACATCACCTCCAAGCGCGAGCGCAACACGCTGTACCTGGAGGAAATCGAAGAGCCGCTGCGTGATCACCCGCGTACCCGTTTCATCTGGGCGCATGCCGGCAGCAGCCTGGAAATCCACCGTCACCAGACGCAGATGAAGTTCCTCCTGCCAACCCTGACTCGGCTACTGGAGACCTACCCGAATCTCTATGTGGACCTGTCCTGGAGCGTTCTGCAGCCGTACCTGCTGGATGAGCACGGCACGCCTCGCCAGGGCTGGGTAGCGCTGGTCGAGCGCTTCCCGGACCGCTTCATGCTCGGCTCGGACGTGGTGGGGCGCTTTTCCAGCCTGGGTGAGCAGTTGCATGGGTTCGATCCGTTTCTCGATGCGTTGCCGCAGGCCGTGGCGAACAAGGTGGCGCGCGACAACTTCCTCGACGTCCTGCCCAAGGCGCGCTGAGCACAAAGGCCCGAGCGCAGAAACGAAAACGCCCCGAACCAGTCGGGGCGTTTTCAGTGGTTGCTCAGGCAATCACTTGCCGGTCCAGCGCTTCAGGACGAGGGTGGCGTTGGTCCCGCCGAAACCGAAGCTGTTGCTCATCACGGTGTCGATCTTCGCGTTCTCGACCGTGGTGCGCTGAATCGGCAGGTCAGCGACCGCCGGGTCCAACTCTTCGATGTTGGCGGAGCCGGCGATGAAGTTGTTTTCCATCATCAGCAGGCAGTAGATCGCCTCGTGCACGCCTGCAGCGCCCAGCGAGTGGCCGGACAGGCTCTTGGTCGAGCTGATGGGCGGGGCCTTGTCAGCGAACACTTCACGGATGCCTTTGATCTCGGCGATGTCACCGACCGGGGTCGAGGTGCCGTGGGTGTTCAGGTAGTCGATCGGGGTGTCGACGGTGGACAGCGCCTGCTGCATGCAGCGGATAGCGCCTTCGCCGCTCGGTGCGACCATGTCGTAGCCATCCGACGTCGCACCGTAGCCGACGATTTCAGCGTAGATCTTGGCGCCACGGGCCAGGGCGTGTTCGAGTTCCTCGACCACGACCATGCCGCCGCCGCCAGCGATGACGAACCCATCACGGTCGGCATCGTAGGCGCGCGAAGCGGTTTCGGGGGAGTCGTTACGCTTGGTCGACAGCGCGCCCATGGCATCGAACAGGAAGGACTGGCTCCAGTGCTCTTCTTCACCACCACCGGCGAAGACGATGTCCTGCTTGCCCCACTGGATCTGCTCCAGCGCGGTACCGATGCAGTGAGCGCTGGTGGCGCATGCCGAGGAGATCGAGTAGTTGATGCCCTTGATCTTGAACGGAGTGGCCAGGCAGGCCGATACCGTGCTGCCCATGGTGCGGGTGACGCGGTACGGACCGACACGCTTGACGCCTTTTTCGCGCAGGGTATCGAGCGCTTCCATCTGGTTCAGCGTGGAGGCGCCACCGGAACCGGCCACCAGGCCGGTACGCGGGTTGGACACCTGCTCGTCGGTGAGGCCCGAGTCCTTGATGGCGTCCTGCATTGCCAGGTAGGCATAGGCCGCAGCGTGGCCGACGAAACGGAACACCTTGCGGTCGATCAGCTCTTCGAGGTTCAGGTCGATGGAACCGGAAACGTGGCTACGCAGGCCCTGTTCCTGGTATTCGGGGTTGAAACGAATGCCCGGGCGGCTGTGGCGCAGGCTCTCGGTAACAGTAGCTTTGTCATTGCCCAGGCACGAAACGATGCCCAGACCAGTGATAACGACGCGGCGCATGCGAATGACCCTTAGAAATTGTCAGTGGAGGTGAACACGCCGACCCGGAGGGCTTCGGCGGTGTAGATCTCGCGACCATCGACGCTGACCGAACCATCGGCGATGGCCATGTTCAGCTTGCCCTTGAGAACGCGTTTGATGTCGATCTTGTAGGTGACCTTCTTCGCGGTAGGCAGCACCTGGCCGAAGAACTTCACTTCACCCGAACCCAGGGCCCGGCCGCGGCCAGGCAAGCCTTGCCAGCCCAGGTGAAAACCGACGAGCTGCCACATGGCATCGAGGCCCAGGCAGCCCGGCATGACCGGATCGCCTTCGAAATGGCAGGCAAAAAACCACAGGTCAGGCGTGATATCCAGCTCGGCGACCAATTCACCTTTGCCGTACTTGCCACCCTCGGAACTGATGTTGGTGATGCGATCGACCATCAGCATGTTGGGGGCGGGCAGTTGCGCATTACCTGGGCCGAACAGCTCACCGCGACTGCAGCGCAGCAGGTCTTCCCGAGTAAAGGCGTTTTGTTTGGTCATGCGAGCTCCTCAATAACCCCCTGTGGCAGGGGACGAATCTTCCCGGCCAACCCCTGAAGACCAGGAGGTTCCGGGGCGGCAGCCTACAGGTAGACTATTGCGTTGTAGTGAAAGTCACAGTGCACCCGGCAAAGAAGTACAGGTGTTCACTGAAACGTGCATTTTCAGGATCTGCGGCGGTCCTGTCCAGTGTTTGGCCGAACATTAAGCGTGAAGCAATTCTACATCAATCGCTACCCGGCACGCTGCGCTCTGGCAGCCAGCGCTGCAGAACGTCCAGCAATTCGGTGCGTTTGAGCGGTTTACTGAGGTAGTCGTTCATCCCGGCTGCCAGGCAACGTTCGCGATCACCCTGCAGCGCGTTGGCGGTCAGGGCAATGATCGGCAGCTCGCCGCCTGTCTCCAGCGCACGAATGCGCCGGGTCGCCTCGTAGCCGTCCATCAGCGGCAGGCGGCAGTCCATCAGCACTGCCGCAAAGGCCTGTTGCTGAACCTGCTCCAGGGCCTGTTGGCCATCGCCAGCCAGGCAGGTCGTGAAGCCCAGGCTGCGCAACATCGCCTCGATCACGCTGCGGTTCACCGGGTTGTCCTCGACCAGCAGGATCGGCTGGTCGGCGCCCGATGCCGTAGCCGGGGAGGGCGGGGTCGTGCTCAGCGTGGGCAGTTGCGACAGGGCCAGCGGGATTGCCAGGGTGAAGGTGGAACCCTGGCCCTGGCGGCTCTGTGCGTGCAACGCGCCGCCCATGCGTTCGGCCAGCGTCCGGGCGATCGACAACCCCAGGCCGGTGCCCCCATAGCGTCGGGAGATCGAGCTGTCGGCCTGCTGAAACGCCACAAACATGGTTTCCAGGCGGTCACTGTCGATGCCGATGCCGGTGTCACGCACCGAGCAGGTGAAATGAATCTGCCGTTGCTCGACCTGGCGCCAGCTGGCCTCGATCACCACCTCACCCCGCTCGGTGAACTTCAAGGCGTTGCCGATCAGGTTCAGCAGTATCTGCCGAATGCGCGTGGGATCGCCTACCACCTGCAGCGCACCGAGACTGTCCGAGGCTTGCAGGCGCAGGTTCAGGCCGCGCTGCTCGGCGCTGTGCTGGAACGCGTGCACGCAGTTGCCAAGCAGCTCGCCTAGGTTGAAGTCGATGGCCTCCAGCTGCAGCGTGGTGCGTTCGATGCGTGAGAAATCAAGAATGTCGTTGATGACCTTGAGCAGGTGGCCGGTCGATTCGCTGGCCACGCTGGTGTACTCGGCCTGTTCGGCGGTGAGCTCAGTGGTGTCGAGCAGTTGCAGCATGCCCAGGACACCGTTCATCGGCGTGCGCAGTTCATGGCTCATCATGGCCAGGAAATCTGACTTGGCGCCGTTTGCCTGCTCTGCTTCTTCACGTGCCTGGGCCATCTGGGCCATCGCCTGGCGTTGCTCGTCACTGGCCTGTTCCAGTGCAAAGGCCAGGTTGTTGATGTGCGCCGCCAGATGCCCCAGCTCGCTGTCATCGACCACCGGCACGTGAGCGGTGAAGTCACCTTGCTGAATGGCGCGCACGGCATTGCCCATGTCGCTGATCGGCCTCGACAGCCCGGTGGCCAGCCGCCGCGCCAGGAAAAACGTGAAGAGCAGCGCACCCAGGGCGAGGATGCCCGCCTTGATGACCATTTCCTGCTGACGCTCGCTGAACGCGTCGTCGGACATGCCGACGATCACCCGACCCAGATAGTCGTCGCCCACGCTTGGCGTGCTGCCTGACTGCAGGAAGTCATCGTCGAGGCGAATCTGCTGCAGGCGGATCGGTGCCTGGAACACCTCGACGCGCTGCGCGCGGCTGATGCTTTCGTCCGACTGCTCGACGTACACCAGAATGTGATTGCGGCTGTCCTGGACTTCGAGAAAGCGCACGTGCGGAATGCTCAAGGTGGCGCGCATGAGGCTTTCGAGCATGTCGTTGTTGCCGGAGATGACGCCGTATTCCGAGCCAGGTGCCAATTGGTTGGCGATCAGCTGGCCGGTGTGGTTGAGTTCCTGGCGCAGGTCCTGCAGGCGCACGAAGGTGAAGAAGCCGATCAGCAGCAGCGTCAGCAGCAGCGCCGGGCCCAGGCTGATGATCTGGGTGCGGGTGTGGATGTCCCAGCTCAGGCGCTTGCTCATGGATTCGGGGTTCCTTCGATCACCAGGGCGGCCGTCGTCGAGTCGATCGATTGCAACCCCAGCGTGCGGGCCACCTGCTGGTTGCCGCTGACGCCGAACTGATTCGGGTAAAGGCTGCGCGGCCAGTGCGCGGGCGGCTGATCGAGCAACTGGTCGAGCACGGCCAGCCAATCGGTCTGATCACTGTAGGTGCTGGCCAGCGCGCCGGCACGCACAAACCCCGCCGTAGGCCCCACCAGCGCGATCTGGCGCGCATAACTGCTCAGCAGCAGATTCTTCGCCGTGATGGCGTTGTACAGCTCAGGATCATCCAGGCCCAGCAGCACATCGCTGCTGGCCAGCACCTCGCGCAGGGCGCGGCTGTCACGCGGGCCGGTCCAGGCCTGGGGCACGATCTGCAAGCCCAGCTGGCGTGCCACCGGGTGCAGTTCATCGAGCAGGAAACGGCTGCGCGCACTGTAAAGCACCCCGACCCGGCGCGCCTTGGGCAGCAGGTAATGGATCAGGCGCAGCTGACGCACCGGCGACGGATCACTCCACAACAGGCTGAGAAAGGCGGGGCGAGCGTGCGGCCACCGCTGCTGCGCCTGCACACGGTTGACCCGTAGCACCAGTGCGGTCGGGCCGGCCGCTTCCCCCAGGCGCCAGTCGAGGGCGGCGCGGTCCAGCAGGATGAGGCGCACATCAGACGACAACGCGCCCGGTCGAGGCATCTGTCGCACACTGCGAAACGCCACGGTGTCGCCTGCGCGCCGCGCCTGCAGCCCGGCCGTGAAGCTGCGATAACTGGGTTGGGAGTCGGCGCCGATCAGCAGTACCTCGCTGGCACCGACGCAGGTACTGACCCATGGGAACAGGCACAGCAGTAGCAGTCGCAACGCGCGCGCCATCACGGGTGCACCTCGACGCTGGCCAGGGCGAGGGGGCGCTCGCACGCGCCAGTCGTGCGCCTTGAAACGGTGGCGACGGGCCTATCGCCAGTGCCAGACGCGAAGGCGTGGGATTGTTTGCCCGCCAGCGCGGTCACAGGTTCGAACAGGCGCCCCACACGCCCATGCTGGCCGGCAGACACGGCGATGCCGCCCGGAAGGGCTGTGCACAGCGAGCAAAGTGCGTGGAGGCCAGGGAGCACGGGGCAGCCTTGATTCAGGGGCAAGCCGGCTATGGTAAACCACCGCGCGGCTTTTACCAGTGAACCCGCTGGCGTGGCGTGGCCGCCAAGTAGCGCTGGTGGTGCAAGAGCCCGCCCGTATAATGCGCGTGGCGCAATCAACTCACTGTTTTGATGGATGAAATATGACCCAACAGCAACCTGTCGCGGTGCTTGGAGGCGGTAGCTTCGGCACCGCCGTAGCCAATCTGCTGGCCGAAAACGGCGTGCCGGTGCGCCAGTGGATGCGTGATCCGCAGCAGGCTGAAGCCATGCGCGTCAATCGGGAGAACCCGCGCTACCTCAAAGGCATTCGCCTGCATGACGGCGTGCAGCCGGTCAGCGATCTGCTTGCCACCTTGCAGGCCTGTGAGCTGATGTTCATTGCGCTGCCGTCCAGTGCCTTGCGTACCGTGCTGGCCCCGCACGCGGCGCTGCTCGGCGGCAAGGGCCTGATCAGCCTGACCAAAGGCATAGAGGCGCAAAGCTTCAAGCTCATGAGCCAGATCGTCGAGGAAATCGCCCCTCAGGCGCGGATTGGTGTGCTGTCGGGCCCCAACCTTGCGCGCGAGATTGCCGAGCACGCACTCACCGCCACCGTGGTGGCCAGCGAAGACGAGGTGTTGTGCCAAGAGGTGCAGGCGGTGCTGCATGGCCGTACCTTCCGCGTTTACGCCAGCAACGATCGCTTTGGCGTCGAGCTGGGCGGGGCGCTGAAAAACGTCTACGCGATCATTGCAGGCCTGGCTGCTGCCCTGGGCATGGGCGAAAACACCAAGAGCATGCTGATCACCCGCGCATTGGCCGAGATGACCCGCTTTGCCGTCAGCCAGGGCGCCAACCCCATGACCTTCCTGGGCCTGGCCGGCGTCGGCGACCTGATCGTCACCTGTTCATCGCCCAAGAGCCGTAACTACCAGGTGGGTCAGGCACTGGGGCAGGGCTTGTCGCTGGCTGAGGCGGTCGAGCGGCTCGGTGAAGTCGCTGAAGGCGTCAATACCATCAAGGTGCTCAAGGCCAAGGCTGAACAGGTGCAGGTTTACATGCCCCTGGTCGCGGGCCTGCACGCGATTCTGTTTGAAGGGCGTACGCTGGACCAGGTCATCGAGCACCTGATGCGCGCCGAACCCAAGACCGACGTCGACTTCATTTCGATCGACGGCTTCAACTGATCCAAGGAGTGACACATGAGCGCAACCCCGGAACACAGCCAACGCGAATCGCTTCTGCTGCGCGTGCTGTGGATGCTGGTCTTCCTGTTGGTCTGGCAACTGGCCGAGGTGCTGCTCGGCGCCTTGGTGCTGGTACAGCTGATCTATCGACTGATCTACGGCGCGCCGAGCGCCAGCGTGATGAACCTGGGCGACAGCCTGAGCCAGTACCTGGCGCAGATCGGCCGCTTCGGCACCTTCCACAGCGAGCAGAAACCCTGGCCGTTCGCCGACTGGCCGAGCCCACGCGCGCCGGAAGGCGAAGCGCCGCACGTCGTGCAAGCGGCACCTGACCAGGCGCCCAAGCCGTGAAGCTCTGGGTAATGCGTCATGGTGAGGCCGAGCCACGGGCCAACAGCGATGCCGAGCGCCGGCTGACCGTCCATGGCCGCGAGCAGGTCCTGCACAGCGCCGCGCACCTGCATGGCCGGCCGCTGCAGGCCATTCTGGCCAGCCCCTATGTGCGCGCCCAGCAGACGGCGGCGCTGGTGCACGGTGCGCTGAGCCCGGCTGATGCGGTGATCACCGTGGACTGGCTGACGCCCGATGGCGAGGTCGAGCAGGTCGTCGCCGAACTGGAACGCCTGGGCCTCGAAGAGGTGCTGCTGGTCAGCCACCAGCCGCTGGTGGGCAACCTGGTGGCGATGCTGCAGCACGGACAACGGCACCCGCCCACGCCCATGGGCACGGCCAGCCTTGCCCAGCTGCAAGGCGATTGGCCGTTGCCAGGGCTGATGACGCTCCAGGCCATTCACCACTGCTGAATGGCACGCAACTGACATTTTTGTCAGTTGCCGCTACAAGGCCTCCCTTGCTAGTTTTTGCCTACAACGCTAGGGCAGAGCCCAGGGAAGTCGTCTTGATGAGCATTCGGTATCTGCAACTGGTGGGTTCGGCGCAACTGCAACCCACGATGGCAAAAGTGGACAACCACCAGCCGCTTGATTTCGCGGAGTACCGGATCCTGCAAGACTGTGCAAACGCTCGACTCGATCAGCTGATTCGCAAGTTCGACGACCTCGAAGACCTCGAAGAGCTGCGCGTGATCAGCGGCCGCATGGCGCATCTGTTGCAGAGCAGTTGCCTGGCACTGCGCCAGCGCGCGCTGGAACGCCCCGACCAGGCGTTGGCCCGCGATGCGCTGTTGGCTCAGGTGGCTTACATGCAGGCCTGCCTGAGGCGCTCCTTGCTCAGCTTCGACGAAACCTGACTGACCTGATCGGCGTGGGCAATGACCGTTCTGGACGTTGCCGCGGCGTGAGCGGCCACCGACAATGGGCCACCCCTCCGTGTCCGGACCTGGCGCCATGCCGCAGCCCATCTTCTTCGCTCATGCCAATGGCTTCCCCTCGGCCACCTACGGCAAACTGTTTGCCGCGCTGGGTTCCGATTACGAGGTCAGCCACCTCGACCAGCATGCGCACGACCCGCGCTTTCCCGTCGATGACAACTGGCAGCAACTGGTCGCCGAACTGCTCCACCACCTGGCCCTGCAGACGGCGCCTGTGTGGGGCGTTGGGCATTCACTGGGTGGATTGCTGCACCTGCACGCCGCCTTGCGTGCGCCGCAGTTCTACCGCGGCATCGTCATGCTGGATTCACCGCTGCTGACCCGCGCCGATCAATGGATGATCCACTTGGCCAAGCGTTTGCGATTCATCGACCGCATCACCCCGGCCGGGCGCACCCTGGGACGGCGTGCAGCTTTCCCGGACCGTGACAGCGCCCGTGCCTACTTCGCCGGCAAGACGTTGTTCCGCGCGTTCGACCCCGACTGCTTCGAGGCCTACCTGGAGCATGGTCTACAAGCTGCCGAGCAGGGTCTGCAGCTGCGCTTCGACCCCGCCACGGAAATCAGCATCTATCGCACCCTCCCGCACATCAGCCCCAAGCCTGCCCGCCAGCTGCACTTGCCCGTGGCGCTGGTGCGGGGCGCCGCCAGCGCAGTGGTGCGGCGGCATCACGGCTGGGCGATGCGTGGCTTGCCCCGGGGCGAGTATCACTGCCTTCCGGGTGGGCACATGTTTCCACTGGAGCGGCCGGCTGACACTGCTGCGCTTCTCAGGGCGCTGTTGGCGCGCTGGGGGCACGGATGACGGCCGGTGCTGAAGAAGTCCGCCTGAATCTTGGCCACATCGAGCTGGCCGCGCAGCTATTCGGGCCGGCCGACGGTCTGCCGGTGATTGCCTTGCATGGTTGGCTGGACAACGCCAACAGCTTCGTTCACCTGGCGCCGCAGCTGCGTGGCTTGCGTATCGTCGCTCTGGACCTGGCCGGGCACGGTCATTCCGCACACCGCCCGCCTGGGGCGAGCTACGCGTTGGCCGACTACGCCTTCGATGTGCTGTGCGTAGCCGAGCAGCTGGGGTGGAAGCGCTTTGCGCTGCTCGGTCATTCGCTGGGCGCAGTGATCAGCGTGCAGCTGGCCGGTGCACTGCCCGAGCGGGTCAGTCATCTGGCGCTGATCGATGGCGTGGTACCCCCCACCGGCGCGCAGACTGATGCCGCCGAGCGTCTTGGCATGGCGCTGACTGCCCAGTTACGCCGGGAGGGCCGCCCGAAAACCGTCTATCGCACGATCGAAGAAGGTGTCAGGGCACGCATGAGCGGCATGGTGGCGGTCAGTCAGGAGGCCGCCGCACACCTGGCCCAGCGCGGCCTGATGCCGGTGCCGGGAGGCTACAGCTGGCGCAGCGACAGCCGCCTGACGCTCCCGTCGCCGATGCGTCTGAGCGAGCCGCAGGCGCTGGCTTTCGTGCACCGGGTTCAGTGCCCGGTCTGCCTGGTGGTGGCGGGCGAGGGCCTGTTGGCACGCCACACTGCGCTGCTCGAGCAACTACCCTTTACCCAGAACGTGCTGCCAGGGGGGCATCACCTGCACCTGAACGACACCGTGAGCGCAGGCCTTGTTGCAGACTGTTTCAATCGCTTCTTTGGCTTTCCTTGACTTGCACCCGGCAAGTGCCGAGGCTTGCCGGGCTGACTAGGGAGAGAGTCGTTTCCATGCCAAACATCCAAACACGTCATTCCGGCCCCCTGGGCCGTGAGGGTGGCCGATGAGCGCTACCGTTTCCGTGCGCAGCGCCCTGGGCCTGTGCTTCGCGTTGTCCAGCCCCTGGCTGATGGCTGCAAGCCTGCCAGTGCCGCAGGACGCAACCGTCGTCGATCAACGCCCAGCCGTGGAACAGGAACGCGTCTACCCCATGGGCCCATTGCGCAAGATCAGCGGCCGCCTGCGCGTCGATGACAAGGTCGAGGCCCGCGGGCAGGTCAGCTCGCTGACCTACGAGTTGCCGGTCGAGCGCAGTGCCCGCGAGGCCTTCACTCAGGCGCGCGAAGCGCTGCAGGGTGAGGGCGGTTACCCGCTGTTCTGGTGCCAGGGCCGTGATTGCGGTGAGGCCAGTCTGTGGGCCAACGATGTGTTCGCCAACGCGCGGCTCAACGGCGGCGACGAACAACAAGCCTTCATTCTGCTGCGCCGCTCGGCCGAAGAGGCCGACACCCTGGTCGCGCTGTATAGCGTCACCCGTGGCAATCGTCGCGCTTACCTGCACGTCGAGGAATTCGTCGCGGCGGCGCCACTGGGCGAACTGCTGCCGACCGCCGCCACGGTGCTGCGCGAGATGCGCGACACCGGCAAGCTGGACTACCCCGACCTGGCTGAGCCACAACCGGCCTGGGTCACCCTGCTCGGGCGCAGCCTGAACCTCGACAGCACCCTGCGCGCCACCTTGAGCGGCGCCGAGGCTGAAGCCTGGCGCAAGCAACTGATCAAGGCCGGCGTGCGCAGCGCACGGCTCGAGGTCGGCGATGTCGCCACCGAGGGGCTGCACCTGGAGCTGATCCGCTGAGTATCCCGTCCATGCCCAACCATGACCGTCTGTTCGTGCAGATTCTGTTGCTGGCCCTGCTGGGCGCTGGCCTGTGGGTCATGGCGCCGTTCATTTCCGCGCTGCTGTGGGGCGCCATCCTGGCGTTTGCCAGCTGGCCGTTGATGCGCCTGCTGACCCGGGTGCTGGGCGGTCGCGAAACCCTGGCCGCTGGCATTCTCACCGGCGCGTGGATCGTGGTGGCGGTGCTGCCGCTGGTGTGGCTGGGCTTCAACCTGGCCGATCACATCCGCGATGCCACTGCGTTCGTCCGTGACGTTCAGGTCGATGGCCTGCCAGAGGCGCCGACCTGGCTGGGCGCCATCCCGCTGGTGGGTGAGCGGCTGGTTGGCATGTGGGACACCGTCGATCAGCAGGGGCCCGCGCTGCTGGCCTCGGTCAAGCCCTATCTGGGCCAGACCGGCAACTGGCTGCTGGCCCGCAGTGCGCAGATCGGCGGCGGCATCCTCGAACTCAACCTGAGCCTGGTCTTCGTGTTCTTCTTCTACCGCGACGGGCCGCGCCTGGCGGCGTTCGTACTGCGGCTGCTGCAACGGTTGGTCGGCGAGCGCGCCGGCTACTACCTGGACCTGGTCGCCGGCACCGTGCAGCGGGTGGTCAACGGGGTGATCGGCACGGCGGCGGCGCAAGCGGTGCTGGCCCTGATCGGCTTTCTCATTGCAGGTGTACCCGGCGCCATCGTGCTGGGCCTGGTCACCTTCATGCTCAGCCTGATCCCCATGGGCCCGCCGCTGGCCTGGCTACCGGCCACTGCCTGGCTGGCCTGGAAGGGCGAGTACGGCATGGCCGTGTTCCTCGGGATCTGGGGCACGTTCGTGATCAGCGGCGTCGATAACGTGCTCAAGCCCTACCTGATCAGCCGCGGCGGTAACCTGCCGCTGGTGATCGTGCTCCTGGGGGTATTTGGCGGGTTGATCGCCTTCGGCTTCATCGGCTTGTTCATCGGCCCCACGTTGCTGGCGGTGGGCTATAGCCTGTTGCTCGACTGGAGTCGCAACCCGACCAGCAGCGGCACGCCACGGCAGACGGAGTAGACCGGCAGCACGCGCCACTGACTGAGCCTTGCCACGCTCATCATCGCGCATCCGAGGTGATGTGACAGCGCCGCCCGCTGCCCGGGGCAGACCCACCGGGCAGCGCCGGCTCGCGCTGTTCAGGCCGCTGTTTTTACGGATTCTTTACGCGCCAGCCCGGCAATCACGCTCGCCCCTTTACGCCCCTTCCTCAGACAATTTCCCCAAGGCACTCAACGCCATCATCCCGGGGAATCGATCGATGTCCATCCTTGACACCCTTTCACTGCTGCTGGCCCTTGGGCTGGCGGTCTACCTGCTGGTGGCGCTGCTGCGCGCCACGCGCAGTTAGGAGTGGCCATGCACAGTCATGACTACGCACTACTGCTCGGTTTCTTCCTGCTGGTCCTGCTGCCCGCACCGTGGTTGGGACGTTTCTACCACCGTGTGATGGAGGGCCAGCGTACCTGGCTGAGCCCAGTCCTGAGCCCGCTTGAACGGGCTGGCTATCGCCTGGCGGGCATCGATCCAAGCCGTGAGCAGACCTGGCAGCAATACACCCTGGCGCTGGTCACCTTCAACCTGGCTGGGCTGGCGCTGTTGCTGGCCGTTCTCACCCTGCAAGGTGTTCTGCCCCTCAACCCGCAGCACCTGCCAGGGCAGTCGTGGTCTCTGGCCTTCAATACGGCCGTGAGCTTCGTGACCAACACCAATTGGCAGGCCTACAGTGGCGAAGCGTCGCTCAGCGTGTTCAGCCAGATGCTCGGACTGACCGTGCAGAACTTCGTCAGCGCCGCCACCGGCCTGGCCGTGCTGGTTGCCCTGTGCCGCGGCATCGCACGGCGCTCGGCCAGCAGCATTGGCAACTTCTGGGTCGACCTGACCCGCGCCACACTCTACGGCCTGCTGCCGCTGAGCCTGCTCTTGGCCATGCTGCTGATCTGGCAGGGCGTGCCGCAGACCTTCATCGACCAGATTCAGGCCGTTACCCTTCAGGGCAGTGACCAGACCTTGCCCCTCGGCCCGGTCGCCAGTCAGGTAGCGATCAAGCAACTGGGCACCAATGGCGGCGGTTTCTTCGGCGTCAACTCGGCACACCCGTTCGAAAACCCCAGCGCCTGGAGCAACCTGTTCGAACTGGTGAGCATCGTGCTCATCCCCATCGCGCTGGTCTTTACCTTCGGCCATTACGTCAAAGACCTGCGTCAAAGCCGTGCGATTCTCGGCTGCATGCTGGCGCTGTTCCTGCTCGGCGGCGCGACGGCCTTGTGGGCCGAGTACCAGCCCAACCCGGCGTTGGCCAGTGCCCTGGTCGAACAGAGTGCGCCTTTGGAGGGCAAGGAATCGCGCTTCGGCACGACGGCTTCGGTGCTGTGGGCGGTGACCACCACGGCAGCCTCCAACGGCTCGGTGAACGCCATGCACGACAGCCTCAACCCGCTGACCGGCCTGGTGGCGCTGACCAACATGATGCTCGGTGAAGTGATCTTCGGCGGCGTCGGGGCAGGGCTGTACGGCATGTTGCTGTTCGTGCTGATCGCAGTGTTTCTGGCTGGGTTGATGATCGGGCGGACGCCGCATTATCTGGGCAAGTCGCTGCAGGCCCGGGAGGTGAAGCTGCTGGTCGCGACCTTGCTGGTGATGCCGGTCGGTGCACTGGTGCTCGGCGCGGTGGCAGCCAGTTTGCCGGGTGCCGCCGGAGCGTTGAGCAATCCTGGGCCGCATGGGTTCAGCCAGCTGCTCTACGCCTATACCTCCAGCACCGCCAACAACGGCTCGGCGTTCGCCGGTTTTGCCGCCAATACCCCGCTGCATAACGTCTTGCTTGGGCTGGCCATGCTGATTGGCCGCTTCGGCTACATCCTGCCGGTGCTGGCGCTGGCCGGGAGCCTGGCGGCCAAGCGCGCCGCTGCGTCCGGCGCGGACAGCTTCCCCACCCACGGCCTGCTGTTTGCCAGCCTGTTGCTGATGACCGTGCTGCTGGTGGGCGGGCTGACCTTCCTGCCGACCCTGGCCCTTGGGCCGATCGCCGAACACCTGAGCCTGGCCTTCTGAGGAACCCACCATGAACTTGCCTGTTGCCGATGTCGGCACCCCTGCCAGCCAGGCCACGCGTTTGCGCGCGCTGTGGCGCCCAGCGCTGGTACAAGCCTTCGTCAAGCTCGACCCGCGTCAACTGAAACGCTCACCGGTGATGCTGGTGGTGGCCGTGACTGCACTGTTGACCACGCTGCTGTGCGTGGTCCCTGACAACGGCGTCAGTACCGGCGTTGCCGTGCAGATCACCCTGTGGCTGTGGTTCACCGTGTTGTTCGCCAACTTCGCCGAAGCCCTCGCCGAGGGGCGCGGCAAAGCCCGTGCTGACAGCCTCAGGGCCGGCAGCCAGGGACTGACCGCACGCCGCCGGGGTGACGACGGACACTTCTCGGCCGTCGCGGCCGGCATGCTGGTCAAGGGCGATGTGGTCGAGGTCCGCGCCGGTGAGCTGATTCCGGCTGATGGCGAGGTGCTCGAAGGCATCGCTGCCGTCAACGAGTCGGCCATCACGGGTGAATCAGCGCCGGTGATCCGTGAGTCTGGCGGTGATCGCTCGGCAGTTACCGGCAATACGCGCCTGGTCTCCGACCGTCTGCTGGTGCGCATCACCAGCAACCCGGGCGAATCCACCGTCGATCGCATGGTGGCGCTGGTCGAGGGCGCCACGCGGCAGAAGACCCCGAACGAGATCGCGCTCGACCTGCTGCTGATCGGCCTGACGCTGGTGTTTCTCATCGTGGTGGTGACCTTGCAGCCGTTTGCGCGTTTCTCCGGAGCAGGGCTGCCGCTGATCTTTCTCGCGGCGCTGTTGGTGACGCTGATCCCAACCACCATCGGTGGACTGCTGTCGGCCATCGGTATCGCGGGCATGGACCGGCTGGTGCGGCTCAACGTGATCGCTCGCTCCGGGCGTGCGGTGGAAGCCGCAGGGGATGTCCAGACGCTGTTGCTGGACAAGACCGGCACCATCACCTTCGGCAACCGCCGCTGCACCGCCTTGCACAGCGCCCCGGGGGTCACCACGGAAGCACTGGCCCATGCTGCCTTGATGGCCTCGTTGGGCGACGACACCGCCGAGGGCAAGTCGGTTGCCGAGTTCGTCCGCACCGCCCATGCGTTCGTCGAGCCCGACGCCGCTGAGTGCCAGACCATCGCTTTCAGCGCGCAGACCCGGCTATCCGGGGTCGACGTCGGGCCGCGACGCTACCGCAAGGGCGCTGTCGATGCCGTGCTTGAGGTTGTCGGCCTGGCCGACGCGCAACTGCCGGCCTCGTTACAGGCCGAGGTCGAGCGCATCGCCCAGAGCGGGGGCACGCCGTTGCTGGTCTGCGTCGACGAGCGCCTGATGGGCGCCATTCACCTCAAGGATGTGGTCAAGCCCGGTATCCGCGAACGCTTTGCCGCCCTGCGCGCCATGGGCATCCGCACGGTGATGATCACCGGTGACAACCCGCTGACCGCCGCCGCGATCGCCGCCGAGGCCGGGGTCGACGATGTGCTGGCCCAAGCCACCCCGGAGAAGAAGCTGGCGCGCATCCGCCAGGAGCAGGCAGAAGGCCGCTTGGTGGCCATGTGCGGCGATGGTGCCAATGATGCGCCGGCCTTGGCCCAGGCCGACGTGGGTGTGGCCATGAACGAAGGCACGCAAGCGGCTCGCGAGGCGGCCAACATGGTCGACCTCGACAGTGATCCGACCAAGCTGCTGGACGTGGTGCAGGTCGGCAAGGCGCTGCTGGTCACCCGTGGTGCGTTGACCACCTTCTCCATCGCCAATGATGTGGCCAAGTATTTCGCCATCCTTCCGGCGCTGTTCACCGCCATCTACCCGCAGCTCGGTGTGCTCAACCTGATGCGCCTGCACAGTCCGCAGAGCGCGATCCTCTCGGCCATCGTCTTCAACGCGCTGATCATCGTCGCGTTGATTCCCCTGGCGTTGCGCGGCGTGCCGGTGCATGCCACCAGCGCGGCCCAGCTGCTGCGTCGCAACGTCCTGATCTACGGCCTCGGTGGGCTGCTGGTGCCGTTCGCCGGCATCAAGCTGATCGACCTGCTGCTCACTGCCCTGAATCTGGTCTGAGGAGACTGCCATGACGTCTTATCTGCGCCCGGCGCTGTGTCTGTTGCTAGTGCTGACCCTGCTGACAGGCGGGCTCTATCCCTTGCTCGTCACCGGGCTGGGCCAATGGCTGTTCCCGGCCCAGGCCAACGGTAGCCTGCTGCGCGATGACGCCGGCCATGTGCGCGGCTCGGTGCTGATCGCCCAGCCGTTGAGCGGTGCCCGCTGGTTTCAGTCGCGGCCTTCGGCTGGCGACTACGCCACGCTGCCGAGCGCTGCCAGCAACCTGGCGCCGAGCAATCCGGCGCTGGTGCAACGCGTCACTGCTGCCGCCCAGCGCTGGCAGGGCGACCGCCAAGGT
>NZ_DAMCCR010000071.1:0-23110 GCF_032058845.1 Pseudomonas sp.
CTCGAGCCTGCGGCGTCGCCGCGGCCCACGCTCGAGCGCTAGCTGCCGCAGTGCAACGCGGCGTGACGATGCCTAACCCTTGGTTGCATTACCTTTGGTGCGTGCCCGGCGCGCCATGATGTTGAGCAGCTCGATCAAGGTCGAGAAGGCCATGGCCGCATACACATAACCCTTCGGCACATGAGCGCCAAAACCTTCGGCGATCAAGGTCATGCCGATCATGATCAGGAAGCCCAGGGCCAGCATCACGACGGTCGGGTTGTCGCTGATGAACTTGGCCAGCGGGTCGGCGGCCACCAGCATCACGATGACGGCGCTGATCACGGCGATGACCATGATCGGCAGGTGCTCGGTCATGCCCACGGCGGTGATGATGCTGTCGATCGAGAACACGATGTCGAGGATCAGGATCTGCACGATGGCCGCGCTGAAACCCAGGGTCACCGTCGAACCGGCCTTGGCCTCTTCCTTGGCGCCATGCGGGTCGACGCTCTCGTGAATCTCCTTGGTCGCCTTCCACAGCAGGAACAGGCCACCGGCAATCAGGATCATGTCTTTCCAGGAGAACGCATGCCCGAACACCTCGAACACCGGCTCGGTCAGTTGCACGATCCAGGCCACGGTGCTGAGCAGCGCCAGGCGCATCACCAGCGCCATGCTGATACCGATACGACGCGCCTTGGAACGATAGGCAACCGGCAGCTTGTTGGTGAGGATCGAGATGAAGATCAGGTTATCGATACCCAGCACGACTTCCATTGCCACCAACGTGGCCAGCGCCACCCAAGCAGTAGGGTTTGAGGCAAGTTGCAACAGGTAGTCCATGGTTCAGGTCTCTGCGATGGCATCGTTGGGCCGCGCCAGGCGCGGCATTGCGGGCATGTTAGCGGGCAATAATCATCAGGAAAATTCGGTTTTTTCATGGGTATACTTCGGTATTTCCGAAGCGAACGCGCGTCTGATGCTCAATTATCGTCAGCTCCACTACTTCTGGGTCACAGCCAGGACGGGCAGCATCGCTCGCGCCAGCGAACAGCTGAATCTGACCCCGCAGACCATCAGCGGGCAGATCAGCCTGTTCGAACAGGCGCATGGCATCACGCTGTTCCAGCGGGTTGGGCGCCACCTCGAACTCACTGAAAGCGGCCGGCGCACGCTGACCTATGCCGACCAGATGTTTCAGATCGCCGGGGAACTGGAAACCCTGCTGCGCACCTCTCCCGACGAGCAGCCAGTGCTGTTTCGCGTAGGGGTGGCAGACATGGTGCCCAAGTCGATCGTCTACCGCCTGCTGGCGCCCGCCATGGAATTGGAGCGCGCGCTGCGCATCAGTTGCCGCGAGGGCCAGCTTGACCGGCTATTGGCCGACCTCGCCATCCAGCGCCTGGACCTGGTCATCTCCGACAGCCCCATGCCCAGCCACCTGGACATCAAGGGCTACAGCCAGAAGCTGGGGGAATCCGGGCTGAGCTTCTTCGCCAGCCCCGCCCTGGCCCGCCAGTTGCCGACTGCCTTCCCGGCGTGCCTGGACAACGCACCGCTGCTGATTCCCGGGCAGGACACCATGCTGCGCAGCCGCCTGCTACGCTGGCTGGCCGAGCAGCAGGTGCAGCCGCAGATCATCGGCGAGTTCGATGACAGTGCGTTGATGCAGGCATTCGGTCAGTCAGGCAGCGGTTTGTTCGTGGCACCGAGTGTGATCGCCGAAGAAGTCTGCCGGCAGTGCGCCGTGCAGTTGATCGGCCAGACTGACGCGGTGACCGAAGCGTTCTACGCCATTTCCGTGGAGCGCAAGGTCAAGCATCCCGGGATCGTTGCCATTACCGAGGGCGCACAGCGCGCACTGTTCACGGCCAGCATCTGAGTGAAATGTCTGCGCGAAGGCTGGGCATGGCCGGTGGCTGTCCCGCGAAGCGGGCCAGACGCGCAGCGTACTGAAGCACATGGGGATGACGTTGGGGACGCCCGGTCAGGGACGCCCGGTCTGGGACGCTCGGCCAAGAACGTCCAGTGAGGGTGCTGGGTTGAGGACGCAGGGCCGGGGCCGGCCTCGCGGCCCGTTTCAACACAACAAGGGCGAGCGCCGCCAGATTCGAGACAACGCCTGACACCGCTCCTGAACGGCACGCGGCGGCCTATGGTAGAGTCCGCCGCTCATCGCTCGAGGCTCCGCTGCACATGTCCGTCGTCTTCCGCCTGCTCAACCGCATCAGCCTGGTCACCCAGATCGTCATCGCCCTGATCGCCGGCATTCTGCTGGCGATTTTCGCACCTGCCGTGGCTGCCGACCTGACCCTCCCGGGCACGGTCTTCGTCTCTGCATTGAAAGCGGTGGCGCCGATTCTGGTGTTCGTACTGGTGATCGCTGCCATCGCCAACCATCAACAGGGCCAGCAAACGCACATCCGGCCGATTCTCTGGCTGTACCTGTTCGGCACCTTCTCTGCCGCGGCACTGGCCGTGGTGGTCAGCATGCAGTTTCCCTCAACCCTGGTGCTCAATGTGCAGCAGAGTGATCTGAGCGCACCCGGTGGTATCGGCGAGGTGCTGCAGGGGCTGTTGCTCAGTGCAGTGCAGAACCCGGTAAAGGCCCTGATCGAGGCCAACTTCATCGGCATACTCACCTGGGGCATCGCCCTGGGCGTGCTGCTGCGCAAGGCCGGCAAGGCTACGCGCGGACTGGTCGATGATCTGGCCACGGCAGTGACTGATCTGGTACGCCTGGTGATTCGCTTTGCGCCGTTGGGCATCTTTGGCCTGGTCGCCTCGACCCTGGCCCAGACGGGCCTGCAGGCGCTGATGGGTTACGTGCACCTGCTTGCCGTGCTGATCGGCTGCATGCTCGGCGTGGCGCTGGTGATCAACCCGCTGATCACCTTCTGCATGATCCGTCGCAACCCCTACCCGCTGGTCCTGCAATGCCTGCGTGAAAGCGGCATTACCGCGTTCTTCACCCGCAGCTCGGCAGCCAACATCCCGGTCAACCTGGCGTTGGCGGAAAAGCTCGGCCTGCATGAAGACACGTATTCAGTATCGATCCCGCTCGGCGCCACCATCAACATGGCCGGCGCCGCCATCACCATCACCGTGCTGACGCTCGCCGCCGTGCATACCCTGGGCATTCATGTCGACCTGCCCACCGCCCTGCTGCTGAGCGTGGTGGCGTCGATCTGTGCCTGTGGTGCTTCAGGGGTCGCGGGCGGGTCGTTACTGTTGATTCCGCTGGCCTGTGGCCTGTT
Organism: Pseudomonas sp.; assembly: GCF_032058845.1. Taxonomy (GTDB): domain Bacteria; phylum Pseudomonadota; class Gammaproteobacteria; order Pseudomonadales; family Pseudomonadaceae; genus Aquipseudomonas. The sequence goes on from NZ_DAMCCR010000071.1 coordinate 3,240, forward strand.
CGGCATTCCCAGCGAAGTCGCCATGCAGGTGGTAGCGGTCGGCTTCATCATCGGGGTGTTGCAGGACTCGGCAGAAACCGCGCTCAACTCCTCCACCGATGTCATCTTCACGGCCGCCGCCTGCGAGGCGATGGACCGTCACAGCGCCTGACCCTGCGCCGGCCAGCGACGGCTGGCCGGCTGACCCGGCACTGCGCATGACCATTGCCTAACCCCCCAGCCACCTCCTACGCTAGTGGCCTTTTCATCGCATCGAGGCAAGGCCATGTCAGACCAGCACAGCGCGGACACTGCACGCTTCAATGAAGTCGAGATCCGCGTCCTCGGCTCACTGATCGAAAAGCAAGCCACCAGCCCGGAAAGCTACCCGTTGACCCTCAACGCGCTGGTCGTGGCGTGCAACCAGAAGACCAGCCGCGAACCGGTCCTGAACCTCAGCGCCGGCCAGGTGGGCCAGGCCTTGCGCGCACTGGAAGGCCAGGACATGGCGCGTCTGCAGATGGGTAGCCGCGCCGACCGCTGGGAGCATCGCCTGGACAAGGCCCTGGAACTGGTGCCCGCGCAGCGCGTGCTGCTGGGGCTCCTGTTCCTTCGCGGCCCGCAGACCCTCAGCGAGCTGCTCGCGCGTAGCCAGCGCCTGCACGCCTTCGAAGACCTCGATCAGGTGCAGCACCAGCTCGAGCGCCTGGTGACCCGCGAGCTGGCCCTGCACCTGCCCCGCCAAGCGGGACAGCGCGAGGATCGCTATACCCACGCCTTGGGCGACCCGGCGCAGATCGACGCGATCCTGGCCGCGCGTCAGCACGGTGGCCCGGGTGATGCACCGCGCAACAGTGCGGCGGTTTCGGAAGATCGCATCGAAGCGCTGGAAGCCCGCATCGCGGCCCTGGAAGCGCGGCTGTCAGCGCTGGAAGATTGACGCGGCCGGCGCATCCGCTCCAGGAAAATGACGGCAGCTCTTGCGCTCGGCCATCTCGCGCGCGGTCGGGCGCTGATCAACGAACACCGTTCGGCCGTCGGCGTAGATTTCCAGGTAGCCCCAGTGCAGATCGGCTTCGTGCTGACCGGGTTTGGGCGGCACGAGCCACCAGGGTTCACGGCTGATCAGGCGCATCGGGCGGCTCCGCTAGAGGGGACAGGCTTTACTATAGCCCTGCCCCCTGGCCTGGCTATTCGCCGCAGGTGGTGCGATCGAGTACAGGTGTTTCGGCGCGGTGCAGGGTCAAGGCGCTGTTGATGATGCCGATGTGGCTGAATGCCTGAGGGAAGTTACCGAGCATGCGCTGGCTGCGTGGGTCGTACTGCTCGGCCAGCAGGCCGACATCGTTGCACAACCCCAACAGCCGCTCGTACAGCGCGCGCGCTTCGTCCTTGCGGTCCAGCAGTACGTAGACATCGCACAGCCAGAAGGTACAGACCAGGAACGTGCCTTCGCCCGCGCTCAGCCCATCGGTGCAACTGTCGGTGTCGTAGCGCATCAACAGGCCGTCCTGCAACAGGCGCCGCTCGATCTGCTCCACGGTGCGCACGAAACGGGGGTCAGTGGCCGGCAGGAAACCGGTCAGGGCGATCTGCAGCAGACTGGCATCCATCTCTTTCGAGCCATAGGCCTGGACAAAATACTGACCACTCGGGTCCAGCCCCTGTTCGCAGACTTCGCGGTGTATCTGATTGGCGATCTCGCGATAATGCTGGCCGCGCTCGGCATCCTGCTCGGTCTCTGCCAGACTCGCCGAGCGGTCGAAAGCGACCCAGGCCATCACCTTTGAATGCACGAAGTGCTGGCGCTGCCCGCGCACTTCCCAGATACCTTCGTCCGGCTCACGCCAGATGCTTTCCACGAACGGCAGAATCAGGCGGGCGATGGCTGCGCTGCGCGGATGGCGCGGCAAACCGGCCTTGATCGCCTGGCTCATGGCATCGGCCACCTCGCCATAGATGTCCAGTTGGCGTTGCCCCGCAGCGCCGTTGCCGACGCGTACCGGTTTGGAATGCTCGTAGCCGGCCAGCCATGGCAGGTCGTATTCCTGCAGATCGCGCTCGCCGGCAAGGCCGTACATGATCTGCATCTGCTCGGGGTTGCCGGCCACCGAACGCAACAACCACTCGCGCCAGGCCTGCGCCTCCTCCACATAACCCAGGTTGAGAAACGCCAAGAGGGTCATGGTCGCGTCACGCAGCCAGCAATAGCGATAATCCCAGTTGCGCTCACCGCCCAGGCGCTCGGGCAAAGAGGTGGTCACCGCCGCGACGATGCCGCCGGTGGGTGCGTAGGTCATGGCTTTGAGGGTGATCAGCGAACGCCTGACCTGCTTGCTGTAAGTCCCGACCTCCGGGCAGCGCCCAGCGAAGGTCCGCCATTGGTCCACGGTCTGCCCGAACACATAGTCGATGTCGAAACCCGGTTGCACCGGCAGGTGCGAAGGCTCGTGGCGCAGGCTGAACGTCTCGCGCTCCCCCGCGCTGACGCGAAATCGCGCCACGGTGTGGTGGTCGACGGCATGGGGCGCCACGCTGCTGACCAGCACCAGGCGATCCGGGCCAGCCACGGCCGTAAGGGTGTGCGGATCGAGTTTTTCTACCCAGGGCACGGTACGGCCATAGTCGAAACGCATCACCAGATCCATCTCGAAATGCACTTCGCCGCTCAGGCCTTCGATGATGCGTACCACCGAATTGCCATCGCTCAGCGGCATCAGGTCCAGCACCCGCGCGCTACCGCCAGCGGTCACGTAGGTGGTTTCCAGCACCAGCGTGTCATCCAGGTAGCGGCGTTCGCTGTGCTCCACACTGTCAGTGGGGGCAATGCGCCAGCGACCGTTTTCTTCATTGCCCAGCAGGCTGGCAAACACTGCCGGCGCATCGAAGCGCGGCAGGCACAGCCAGTCTAGCGAGCCGTTACGGTTGACCAGGGCCGCGCTGCGGCAGTTGCCGAGCAGGGCGTAGTCTTCGATCAAAGCGGTCATGGGGGCCTCAGCGGTCAGTCATCGAGTTCGCGGTGGATCACCGTTGGGGCTTTGCAGAATGCGTCGAGACCTCGCCAAGCTGTGCCTGGCCCGGGTTTCAACACGCCTGATACCCCCCCCCGGCGCGGCGCTGTCAGTCAGCCCAAGTCATGCCACTGACGCTTGTCGCGCGTCAGCAATTCATCTCCGGCAGCCGGGCCATCTTCGCCGGCTGGATACTCATGCACCTCGCCTCCCTCAGCCCAGGCATCGAGGAACGGTTGCACGGCGCGCCAGCCGTTCTCGATGTTGTCGGCGCGTTGAAACAGGGTCTGGTCGCCGGTCAGGCAGTCGTAGATCAGCGTTTCGTAACCGGTGGCCGGGGTCATCTGGAAGAAATCCTTGTAGGCAAACCCCAGTTCGACATTCTGTGTGATCAGCTCCGGACCAGGACGCTTGGCCTGCAGGTCGAACCACATCCCCTCGTTCGGCTGGATCTGGATCTTCAGGTAATTGGGCTTGGGCCGTGCCAGCGCAGAATCGCGGAACTGCGCGTACGGTGCCGGTTTGAAACAGATGGCGATTTCCGTGTCGCGCACACTCATGCGCTTGCCGGTGCGCAGGTAGAACGGCACGCCGGCCCAGCGCCAGTTGTCGATCATCACCTTCAGGGCCACATAGGTTTCGGTCTGGCTGGCCGGATCGACGTTGTCTTCATCACGGTAACCGGCGAGCTGCTTGCCGGCGGCATACTGGCCACGTACCGAGTTCTTCAAGGCCAGCTTGCTCGACCAGGGCCGGATAGCGCCGATCACCTTGGCCTTCTCACCACGCACCGCATCGGCACCGAAGGCCGCCGGCGGCTCCATAGCAACCATGGCCAACAGCTGAAACAGGTGATTGGGCACCATGTCGCGCAGGGCACCGGTGTTGTCGTAGAAGGCGCCGCGGGTCTCGACACCCACGGTTTCAGCGGCGGTGATCTGCACGTGGTCGATGTAGTGGTTGTTCCAGAACGACTCGAACAGCCCGTTGGAGAAGCGACTGACCAGAATGTTCTGGACGGTTTCCTTGCCCAGATAATGGTCGATCCGATAGATCTGCCGTTCGTTCATCACGCTCAGCAGACACGCGTTGAGGGCCTGGGCGCTGGCCAGGTCGGTGCCAAAAGGCTTTTCCACCACGATGCGGCGAAAGCCCCCGGCGGACTCGTCCAGCAACCCGGCCTCACCCAGGCGCTTGGCCACTTCCGGGAAGAAGCGCGGCGACGTGGCCAGGTAGAAGATTGCGTTGCCGTGTTCGGTCTGGGCGATCCGTTCGCCGACGGCCTGGTAGGTGTCGGCACTCAGGAAGTCGCCGGTCTGGTAGTCCAGGCGCTTGGCCAGGCTGGCCCAGAGTTTTTTGTCGAGGCTCGAAGGCGCCCCCTCCCCCCCGGCGTCGCGTTCGGCGAGGAAATCGTGCAAGCGCTCGGCGAAGGCTTCGGCGGTCGACTCGTTATGGTCAACGCCAACGATGCGCAGGTTGCGATCCAGCAACCCGTCACGGCTGAGGTTGTACAGCGCGGGCATCAGCAGGCGCTTGACCAGATCGCCACTGGCGCCGAACAGGAACAGCGTGCAGGGTGGAGCGGCGGGCGTCTTCGGTGCACTCATGGGCTTTTCTTCTCCACATGACCACCGAAGCCCAGGCGCATGGCCGAGAGCACTTTGTCACCGTAGGTGCCTTGCTGCTGGCGCGAGCGGAAGCGGGCGAACAGCGCGCTCGACAACACCGGCACCGGGGTCGCCTGCTCGACGGCAGCGTCGACGGTCCAGCGCCCTTCGCCGCTATCGGAGACCGAGCCGCTGAACTGCGACAGGTGCGGGTCGGCAGCCATGGCATCGGCAGTCAGGTCCAGCAGCCAGGAGGTGATGACGCTGCCACGGCGCCAGACTTCAGCGATTTCCGGCAGGTTGAGGTCGAAGCGCTGCGCTTCGGGCAACTCATCGCTGCCCTTGCTGCGCAGCAGGTCGAAGCCCTCGGCATAGGCCTGCATGAGGCCGTACTCGATACCGTTGTGCACCATCTTCACGTAATGGCCGGCGCCAGGCGGGCCGGCGTGCAGGTAGCCGTGCTCGGCACGCTGGTGCTCGCCGGTCAGGCCATGGGTGCGCGGGATGTCGCCAACGCCGGGGGCCAGGGCAGCGAACAGCGGTTCCAGGCGCTCGAACACGTCCTTCTCGCCACCGATCATCATGCAGTAGCCACGTTCCAGGCCCCATACGCCGCCCGAGGTGCCGACGTCGAGGTAATGCAGCCCGCGCGTGGCCAGTTCGGCAGCGCGACGCATGTCGTCTTTATAGAAGGTGTTGCCGCCATCGATGATCGAGTCACCAGGCTCCAGCAGATCGGCCAGTTGCGCGATGGTCTGCTCGGTCGGCTCGCCAGCGGGAAGCATGACCCAGACCGCGCGAGGCGCTTGCAGCGCATTGACGACCGCTGCCAGGTCGTGGGCTGCCACAGCGCCCTCGCCTGCCAGCGTTTCGACCGCCTGAAGATCACGGTCGTGCGCGGCGATGTGGTGCCCCGCGCGCATCAACCGTCTTGCGATGTTGCCGCCCATGCGGCCCAGCCCGACGATTCCTAATTGCATGTGCCGGTGCTCCTACTTGATGTGATGACTGGAGATATTCAGATTAGTCCCGCGCGCTGGCCGAGGGTTCAGCACACGCGGAACATTACACCTGCCCGCCTGACCGGTCCCAGGTGTTGCGTTGATCGGGGCGGTCAGGACGTCGTAACGGCGAAGTGCCGTGCCACGTCCTGGGAGAAGTGTGTGCAGTTGATGCGCGCATAGCGCCGGTAGTCACGCGTGACGGCGAATGCCGAGCCGGGCATGAGCAGGATCTTCTGCCGCTCCAGCGCACTGATCAGCGGCTGCAGGTCCGGCACGTCGGGGTGATAGGCCCAGATGAACATGCCGCCCTGCGGCTCGATGTCGAACTGCCAACCACGCGCCAGCAGCAACTTTTGCGTCTGGACCTGCTGGCTGATCAGGCGCTGCTGCACGTCCTTCATGTGCCGGGCATAGGTGCCGTCGGTGAGAATGGTGTTGACGAAGCGTTCACAGAACGCCGGAACGGCCACGCACGTCAGCAGTTTCAGGCGAGTCAGGGGTTCGATCAGCTCCTGCGCGCAGGCGATGTAGCCGACCCGCAATGAGGCAGACAGGCACTTGGAAAAACTGCCGATGTAGATGACCCGCTCCAGGTTGTCCAGCTCGGCGAAGGTCTGCCGTATGTCCGGGCTGAAATCGCCATAAACGTCGTCTTCCACCACATAGAACTCATGCTCGATGGCCAGGCGCAGCACCTTGAAGGCGTTGTGTGGAGTGATGTTACCGCCGGTAGGATTATGGAACGTGCTGTTGCAGAAGAAGGCACGCACCTTGTGTTGGCTCAGGTGCGCCTGCATCTGGGCGATGTCCGGGCCGTCCTGGCCGCGGGCGATGCCCACCACATGGCCACCGGCCAACTGAATGAGCCTGATCAGGTTGCCATTACCTGGCTCATCGACGAACACATGGTCGCCCGGCTTGATCAGCAGACGCGCCAGCAGGTCCAGCGCCTGGGTGGCGCCCAGGGTGGTGATGACCTGGCTGGGCCGCGCGTCCACACGCGTCTGCCGCTTCATGTGCACGCACAACTGCTTGCGCATGGGCAGGTGACCGAGAATGTCGCCGTATTCGGCCAGGGAACTCTGCTCGAGCCGTGCAGTTCGCCGAATCGCCTTGGCCAGCGAATCGGTGTCGCGCCACGCTGGCGGCAACCAGCCGCAGCCCAGCTTGGTGTAGTGCTGACCGCCCTGCAGCAGCCGGAACAACGGATCGCTGTCCATGCTCAGCGGGTCATGGCTCACCGCGATCTGCGCGGCACGGCTGGTCACGAAGTAGCCGCGCCCGGCGAACGCGGTCAGTTCACCTTCACTGACCAGACGCGCATAGGCCGCAACGGCATCGTGGTAGCTGTGCTCGCCGGCCGCCAGCTTGCGAATCGACGGCATGCGCTGCCCGGCCAGCCATTCCCCTTCGGCCAGGCGCTGCTTCAGGGAGTCATACAGAGCACTGTTGCTCATGGCGTCACCGCAAACTGTTAGGAAATTAAGGCTAACAGTTAACTGGAAACGTTGTCGACTGTTCGTTCATCAGGGTTTGAATAGTGCCACTATTCATTGCGCGGCGTGTCTCGCTAATTATCTGTAACGCCAAAACCTGAGACCAGATCACTGGAAAGCGACCCAATGGCCCATACGGACATGCAAACCCCTGCACCCATTCGACTGCCTGTTCATTTCGAACCGGAGTCACTTTCTACCGTGAAGAACTTGCTGACCGCTGCATTGCTGGAATGCTGTTCGGCCGCAGAGTTCAACACGCTTAATAACACGTCGCTGATTCAAGACGTTGCCGAGCAATGCCACGAAGACTTGCTGGCCTTCGCCATGAAAGATCCTGCTTCCGGATTCGATCCAATCTTCATTGCCAGAAGCTATACCTCTTATGCAGCGGTACTTCATTACCGCCTCGCCCATCAAGTGCACCTGCAATATATCGCTCAAGTCAATGACGCACAGTGTCTGGCGGCGATGATTTCGCGCCGCGGCAAGATGCTCTCCGGTGCAGAAATTCATTTCCGCAGCCGTATCGGTGAACGCTTCATCATCGATCACGGCATGGGCACGGTCATTGGTGAAACCAGCGTCATCGGTGACGACTGCTACATCCTTGGCGGCGTCACCCTCGGCGCCCGCGGCATCAGCCATAACCCCGCCAGCCCGCGCCACCCACAGCTTGGCGACCGCGTACAGGTCGGAGCATTTTCCTCTGTGCTGGGCTCGGTGAGCATCGGCAACGACGTCTTCATCGGGCCCAACTGCATCATCAGCAAGGATGTCCCTGCACGCGCTCGGGTACAGGTTAAAACTTCACTGCAAATGGTATTGGAACAATGAATAGCCTATTGAACAACGAAGTGCTGCGCAGCACCGAGAAGCTGTACTACCAAGATCAATACCTGACCGCGGCCTCGACGCGAGTGACACGCGTACATGCCGACGCACTGGAACTCGACAGCACAGTTGCCTATCCCGAAGGCGGCGGCCAGGAGGCTGATCAGGGCACCATTGAATTACCGGTTGGTACAGTGCGTTTCATATGGGCGAAGAAACTCTATGGCACGCCTATCCGCCTTGAAGGTTTCAAAGGCGGAAAGATAGGCGGGATCATTCTGCACATGATTCACCCGGATGATTTGCACTTGCTTGAACAGGTGACCCCGGACATGCCCGCGCGTATCAGTATCGATGCCCTGCGCCGCGACCGTCTGACACTTTCGCACAGTGCCAGCCACTTTCTGTATGCGGCGGCCATTCAACTTCGCCAGGAACTTGAACAGTGGACCATCGGCTGCCACATCAAGGAAGACGGTGCGCGATTCGACTTCCTCGTCGAAGACGCCTTCAGCACTGAAGAGGTGCGTGAGATCGAGCGCCTGGCCAATGAGCTGATCGCGCTGGAAGACGTGATCGGCAACACCGCCGTACAAGGTCTGGAGGATGCGCGGCTGTGGTCCTACCGCGGCATCGAGATCCCCTGCGGCGGTACTCACCTGGACTCGCCTCGGCGCATCGGCCGCTTGAGCGTGCGCCGCAAGCGCCTGGGCAAGAGCAAGGAGCGGTTGATCTGCGAATTTCCGGATGCCTCGACCGATCTGTCCTTCTACCGCGAGCACAACGCATGAACAGCCGCCTGCCCCGCCGCACCTACCTGTATTTCACTGCGCAGTCGATCAACCTCACCACAGCGGTGATGTCGGTCACCATGGCGGCCATCGTCGGTTCCGCGCTGGCCCCGGCGGCACAGTGGTCCACCCTGCCTTACGGTGTGCAGTTCCTGTGTGTGATGCTGGCCACCTACCCGGTATCCCGGCTGATGAGCCGTATCGGTCGCAAACCGGCGTTCATGCTCGGCGCACTGCCTCTGGTGGCGTCCGGGGTATGCGGTTACCTGGCAGTCGAGCATCGGCAGTTCGCGCTGCTGGTGCTCAGCCACGCTGCGCTGGGGGTCTACATCGCGTTCGCCAACTTCAACCGCTTCGCGGCCACGGACAATCTTCAACAGTCGCTCAAGCCCAAGGCGCTGTCCCTGGTCGTGGCGGGCGGCGTGGTCGCTGCGGTAGTGGGCCCCACTCTGACTGAACTGCTGCGCGAAGTCGCCGGGTACTCCTTGTTCTCGCTGTGCTACGCCGCGTTCATTGGCTTGGCGGGGCTGTCGCTGACGATTGCCCTGTGCTTGCCAGCTGCGGCCGCGACGCCGCCAGCGGCGACTGCGCCGGTCAGCAAGGCAACTGCCGCCGGTGCACCGCTCTGGACCCCGACACGGGTGATCGCCATGGCCGTGGCCGCCGTGGGCTACGGGATCATGAACCTGCTGATGATCCAGGCATCGATGCATATGCAGCATATGCACGAGTCGTTTTCCGACGTGCGCCTGGCGATCCAGTGGCACGTGATCGCCATGTTCGCGCCGTCCTTCTTCACCGGCGCGATCATCGACAAACTCGGCCTGCGCGTCACCCTCTGCAGCGGCCTGGCAATGCTGATCGCCTGCGCCATCCTCAACATGACCTTGCACGGCTATGCAGCGATGACCGTCTCGCTGATTGTCCTGGGTCTGGGCTGGAACCTGACTTACGTGGGCGGCGGCGCCCTGCTCGCACAGAGCCTGCAGAACAGCCCGAGCGCCATGCAGATGCAGGGCAAGAACGATCTGGCGATCGCCATCTTCGCCACCCTCGGCGCTTTCAGCCCGGCACTGCTGCTGAGTTCGGTCGGCTGGGTGGGCACCAATGCCATCTGCCTGGGCCTGTGCATCGTGCTGCTGCTAAGCGCCGCCTACGTGCTGCAGAGCAAGCCACAGCCGCACTACGCACCGGTGGGCATCAACAAATGAGCAAGTTGATCCGCACCGCCGAGCGCATCCTGACCAAACTGGAAATGCACAACCCGGGCGGCAGCCACAAGTACCGCGCCGCCAAACACATCATCGACTGCGCGGTGCGCAACGGCGACATCATCCCGGGCGAGACTACCGTGATCGAAAAAACCGGCGGCAACTTCGGCTTTGGCCTGATCGCGGCCTGCCATCGACACAATGTCGCCGTGGAGCTGGCCGTAGGCCTCGGCTTCAGTCAGACCAAGCGCGATCTGCTGGAATGCTTCGGCGCGACACTGATCGGCAAGGACATGCTGCTGGCCGGCGCCACGCCCAAGGACGTGGTGACCCACCGTCTGGAGCAACAAGCGGCGCTGGGCAGGTCGTACTTCTATACCGATCAGTTCAACAACACCGCGGGGGTCGACGCCCACCGCTACCAGACCGCTACGGAGCTGGCCTGCCAATTGATCCAGGCCCGCGCCGGCAAGGAACTGCTGTTCGTTGGCTGCGCCGGGACCGGCGCGAGCTTCTCCGGCATCACGCTGGGCCTGCGTGATCAGGGGTTCGACGTCGAGACCGTGCTGGTCGACCCCTCCGGCTGCGATTCGAAAGCCGGCCTATTCGCCGAGCATCGTTTCGAGGGCATGGCAGTCGGGGTGACCCCGCCGTTCCTGGACTGGGCCTTGGTCGCTCAACGCTGTACCGTTTCGCAAGAGCAAATGCTCACAGCCCAACGGACCTTCTACATGCAGAGCGGCGCGTTCGTCGGCAACACCGCCGCGGCGTGCCTGGCTGTGGCGCAGCGGTTGGTGCAGCGACCTGAGCATGCGCACAAGACAGTGGTCACCATCGCCTACGATGCGGGGCTCTGGTATCAGGATCTGCAGAAGGCGGGGGTGGCTCAGGGGCGGTCGCCAGCAGGGTGTGAGGGGTGATTGGGAATGGTTGAGGCGGGGCAGCGCTTCAGGGAGGCGAGGCAGTGGAAGCGCTTGCCAATCGGATCGAGTCGGTGGCGGACAAGGAGCCTGGGTTTTGCTTGCCCTGAAACGCAAAAACCCCCGATTTCTCGGGGGTTTGAATGTGGCGGAAGCGTAGAGATTCGAACTCTAGGATAGTTGCCCATCGACGGTTTTCAAGACCGTTGCCTTAAACCACTCGGCCACGCTTCCAACTGTTTTGCGGGCGCCATCATACCTCAATGAAACAAGCTGTCAAACTCTCTATGTCGCGCTTTCCTTTGGCTCTGATATGCTCCTGCAACTACATGTTTCAACACCACTAGGAGTGTCGCCATGCGCGAACAGGATTACGCCCTTCGGGACGGCCAGCAGATCGAGCAGCAGGAGGTCAGCAAAGTCCTGCGTAACACCTACGGACTGTTGGCGCTCACCCTTGCCTTCAGCGGCGTCATGGCCTTCATGGCTCAACAGATGCGGGTCGGTTATCCGAACGTGTTCGTGGTGCTGATCGGCTTCTACGGCCTGTTCTTCCTCACTGCCAAGCTGCGTGATTCGGTGTGGGGCCTGGTCTCTACTTTCGCCCTCACCGGTTTCATGGGCTTCATTCTCGGCCCGATCCTCAACCGCTATCTCGGCATGGCTGGCGGCGCCGAAATCGTCAGCTCGGCGTTTGCCATGACCGCGCTGGTCTTCGGTGGCCTGTCGGCCTACGTGCTGATCAGCCGCAAGGACATGAGCTTCCTCAGCGGCTTCATCACTGCGGGCTTCTTCGTCTTGCTAGGCGCCGTCGTGGCAAGCTTCTTCTTCCAGATCAGCGGCCTGCAACTGGCTATCAGCGCTGGCTTCGTGCTGTTCTCGTCGGTCTGCATTCTGTTCCAGACCAGCGCGATCATCCACGGCGGTGAGCGTAACTACATCATGGCGACGATCAGCCTGTACGTGTCGATCTACAACCTGTTCGTCAGCTTGCTGCAGCTGTTCGGCCTGATGGGTCGCGACGACTGATCGGCAACTGTCGTGTTGTGCAAAAGCCCGCTTAGGCGGGCTTTTTGTTGCCCGCTATCAATGCGCAATGTGTGACAGCCCAGGCGCGACAGTACACTCGCCCTGACCTCTACCCCAAACACTCGACGCACCGTAGAATGCGCTCCTTTTTTCTGGGGACACACCTCCATGACTTCGCACGAGCACGGTACCCAAGCGTCCGAGCCTGACCACGATCTGGTTCTGGGTCTGGAGGACAAGCCCCGCCTCTTGATCGGCTTGCTAGCAGCCCTGCAACACCTACTGGCAATCATTGTCCCCATCGTCACACCGGGTCTGCTCATCTGCCAAGCCCTTGGGGTCTCCTCCCGCGACACCAACCTCATCGTCTCCATGTCGCTGGTCATCTCAGGCATTGCCACCTTCGTGCAGTGCAAACGCTTTGGCCCATTCGGGGCAGGCCTGCTGATCGTGCAGGGTACCAGCTTCAACTTCGTCGGGCCGTTGATCGCCGGTGGCAGCCTGATGGTCCAGCAAGGCACACCCGTCGAGGCGGTGATGGCCGCTATCTTCGGCGTGGTGATTGCGGGCTCGTTCATCGAAATGGGCATTTCGCGAGCACTGCCGTTCATCAAGCGGCTGATCACACCTCTGGTGACCGGCATCGTCGTGCTGATGATCGGTCTCACCTTGATCAAGGTCGGGCTCATCAGTATGGGCGGCGGCTTTTCAGCAATGGCTGATGGCACCTTCGCCAACCGTGAAAATCTGCTGCTCTCGGGCGTCGTGCTGGCAATCATCGTCCTGCTCAACCGCATTCCGGTGGTGTGGATGCGCAGTTGCGCGATCGTGATCGCCCTCATGGTGGGCTACGGACTGGCAGGCTACCTGGGCAGGCTCGACTTCACCGGCATGCACGAGGCAGCGCTGTTCCAGGTGCCGACGCCTCTGCATTTCGGGCTCGGGTTTTCCTGGGCACTGTTCATTCCGATGCTGGTCATCTACCTGGTGACCTCGCTCGAGGCCATCGGTGATGTCACGGCCACCAGCAAGGTATCGCGTCAACCCGTCGAAGGCCCCCTGTGGATGCAGAGGATCAAAGGCGGCGTGTTGGTCAACGGTGCGAACTCGCTGCTCGCTGGCCTGTTCAATACGTTTCCCAGTTCGATCTTCGCGCAGAACAACGGCGTCATTCAGCTGACCGGGATTGCCAGCCGGCACATCGGTATCTGGATCGCTGCCATGCTTGTCTTGCTTGGACTGTTTCCCAGCGTTGCAGGCGTGATCCAGGCCGTACCCGAGCCGGTGCTCGGCGGCGCCGCCATGGTGATGTTCGGCGCGGTTGCGGCGTCGGGTATCAACATTCTGGCCAGCACCACACTTGATCGCAGGGCGCTGCTGATCATCGCTGTCTCACTGGCACTGGGGCTGGGCATAGCCCAGGTACCTGAGTTCCTCGCGCACATGCCGGGCGCGGTGCGCGCAGTCTTGGAGTCGGGTGTCGCCACCGGTGGCATCTGCGCGTTGCTGCTCAACTGGTTTCTGCCTGAACATCCAGCCAAGGCGTAAGACACGGTAATCATTGAGGGAACTGCTGCCCTGGGCATTTTGCTCTATCATGGCGGCAGTTCCTCTTCAGAGTCGTCCATGAAATTCGCGATTGCGGTCTTTTCCCCCGCCCATGCGCCCTCCTCACGTCGGGCTCTTCGCTTTGCCGAAGCGGCGCTGCAAGCCGGCCACGACATCACCCGCCTGTTCTTCTATCAGGAGGGGGTGCACAGTGCCTCCGCCAATATCGTAGCCCCACAAGACGAAGCGGATATTGCCGCGCAATGGCGCGCGCTCATCGAACAACGCCAGCTCGACGCCGTGGTGTGCATTGCTGCTGCCCTTCGTCGCGGCGTACTGAACCAGGAAGAGGCCGAGCGTTATCAGCGCCCTGCGGCCAACTTGCCCTCGCCATGGGTGCTCTCCGGTCTTGGCCAATTGCATGAAGCCGCGCAGAGCGCAGATCGTCTGATCTGTTTTGGAGGAGACTGAGATGGCGAAGTCGATGCTGATCATCAGCCGCCAGGGTCCGTGGTCGGGGCCCTCAGCACGTGAAGCGTTGGACATCGCCTTGGCGGGCGGCGCGTTCGACCTGGAACTGGCCGTGCTCTTTCTCGATGACGGCGTATTCCAGCTCGCGGGTGCGCAGCAACCTGCCGCGCTGGAACAAAAAGACCTGACCGCCAACCTGCAGGCATTGCCCCTGTTTGGTGTGGATCAGTTGTTCGCCTGCCAGTCCAGCCTGGCGCTCAGAGGCATCGACGCGACCCGCCTGACCCTGCCGATCGATGTCCTGGAGGACGCCGCATTGCGTGCGCTGATCAACCTTTACGACCATGTGGTGACCCTCTGATGGCTACCTTGCACGTCATTGCCCATTCGCCGTTCGGCGATGACCGCCTGGAGAGCTGCCTGCGCCTGCTCGACATCAATGATGCAGTGCTGCTGTGCGCAGATGCCGTCAACGCGCTCAGGATGGGCAGCGCGACAGCCGCGCAACTGAACGCAGCGGGCCTGGATGGACGCCTGTTCGCGCTCGAAGAAGACATGACCGCCCGCGCGATTTCCAGCAACCTGGCGCAAACCATCGACTACCCGACATTCGTCGAGCTGTCGCTGCGCTACGACAAGGTCAACAGCTGGTTATGAGCACACTGGATGTATCTGGCCACACCGTCAGCCTGGACAAGGATGGCTTTCTCGTGGACCTGGAGCAATGGTCACACCCGGTGGCTGAGGCACTCGCCCTGCGTGAGGGAATTGCCCTCACTGATGATCACTGGCAAGTGCTCACGCTCCTCAGGGACTTCTACCAGCAGTATCAGCTCTCCCCAGCGACCCGCCCCCTGGTCAAATATGCAGCTCTGAAGCTCGGGCCGGAAAAGGGCAACAGCCCGCACCTCAATCGCTTGTTCAATGGCACTCCCGCCAAGCTCGCCGCCAAGCTCGCCGGCCTTCCGAAACCAACCAACTGCATATGACCGAGCCACGCCCCCTCACCTTGGAAACACCCGCAGAACATCCCTTCGCAGCGTTCGTTCGCACGCTTGGCAAAGGCAAGCGGGGTGCCCGAGGCCTCACCCGTGAGGAGTCACAGGCGGCAATGGGCATGTTGCTGGAAGGTGCAGTCGAAGACGCACAGCTCGGCGCCTTCCTGATGTTGTTGCGGCATAAAGAAGAGACGCCAGAGGAATTGGCCGGGTTCACCGAAGCGGTACGCCAGCACCTCGCAGCGCCAGCGATCGCCGTCGACATTGATTGGCCAAGCTATGCGGGCAAGAAACGCCACCTCCCTTGGTACCTGCTCGCAGCCAAGTGCCTGGCTGATAACGGTGTGCGCATCTTGCTGCACGGCGGCGGCGCACACACGGCTGGCCGGCTTTACACTGAACAGTTGCTCGACACGCTCGATATTCCCCTCTGCCGAAGCTGGGAAGCCGTTGCAACCGCGCTTGATCAGCACGCACTGGCGTTTTTTCCACTGCAGGACTGGGCTCCTCAACTGCAGCGGATGATCGACCTGCGCACCGTCCTGGGCCTGCGCTCACCTATCCACTCGCTGGCTCGCGTGCTCAATCCGCTAGGTGCCCGATGCGGGCTGCAAAGTATCTTCCATCCGGGTTATCAGGCTGTACACCGCGAAGCCAGCCGCTTGCTGGGCGATCATGCGATCGTGGTGAAAGGCGACGGCGGAGAGATCGAAATCAACCCTGATGTGCTCAGCCATCTGTATGGCACTACCGACGGCGAGGCATGGGATGAACAATGGCCGGCACTGAGTACACAGCGGCACGTCAAACCCGCGTCTCTGCAACCGCAGCACTTGCTGGACGTCTGGCAAGGCAAGGCGCAGGACAGTTATGGCGAGCTGGCCGTTGTATCGACCATGGCCTTGGCACTTCGAGGCTTGGGCAATGATCGCGAGCAGGCTTTCAAGACCGCCCGTGACTACTGGGACTCGCGCACACTCATCCGCTGATTCGATCAAACTCCTCCAGGTTTTACGCTTTTCATTCGAACACCGCTCCCTACACTGAGCTCCAAACGGAATCATCAACGGTTGGGGAGTGGACATGGGTTTGTTGATTGATGGCTGCTGGCATGACCAGTGGTATGAAACCAAAGACGGCGCGTTCAAGCGTGAACAGGCGCAACGTCGCGACTCGCTGCCAGCCCCTGAGGCAGGCAGGTACCATCTCTATGTATCGCTGGCCTGCCCGTGGGCCCACCGCGCGCTGATCATGCGCGAGCTGAAAGGTCTGACGCCGCTGATCGATGTGTCGGTGGTCAGCTGGCTGATGGCAGACCATGGCTGGACCTTCGACACGCAGCAGGGCTCGACAGGCGACCGGCTTGACGGCCTTGAGTATCTTCATCAGCGCTATACCCGCGATGATCCACATTACAGCGGGCGCGTAACCGTCCCGGTGCTCTGGGACTGCAGTGAGCAGCGCATCATCAACAACGAGTCTGCCGAGATCATACGCATCTTCAACACCGCGTTCGATCAGCTGACAGGCAACACGCTCGACCTCTATCCCGAACCGCTGCGCGCCACCATTGATGCGCTCAACGCGCGCATCTACCCTGCTGTCAACAATGGCGTTTATCAGGCAGGGTTTGCTACCACCCAAGAAGCCTATGAGGCTGCGTTCGATGCAGTGTTCAATGAACTGGATACCCTGGAGTGTCATCTTGAGCACACCCGCTATCTGGCAGGCGACTACCTGACCGAGGCGGACATACGCCTCTTCACGACCTTAATCCGTTTCGATGCGGTCTATCACGGCCACTTCAAGTGCAATCTGCGGCGTTTGAGCGATTATTCCAACCTTTCCAACTGGCTACGTGAGCTGTACCAGTGGCCAGGTATCGCGTCGACCGTGAGCATTGAGCACATCCAGAAGCATTACTACCTCAGCCACGCGACCATCAATCCCAATGGCATCGTTCCCAAAGGTCCACATCTGGACTTCAACGAACCTCATGATCGTGAGCGCTTGTCCGGCCGCGGCATCTGGTCGGCCACGAACTGACCTGCGCCCTCAACCGTAGCCTGGACGATCAGTGTTTCCGATCGTCTCGGCCATGTGTCACTCTGCGGATCCGCCTATGGCTGAGGACCTCGACATGGCTAAGCTTTTGCACCCTCTAATCAGGTGCGCACTGGCGCTGGCGTTAGCCGTAGGGCTCAGTGCCTGTTCGCTGATCCAGCCGCAAGATCCTCTGACCATCAACGTCATCGGCATCGATCCACTCCCGGGCCAGGATCTGGAGCTACGAATGGCGGTCAAGCTCAGAGTGCAGAACCCCAATGACCAGAACCTGGAATTCAAGGGGGTTGCCTTGAAGCTTCAGATCAATGACCAGCCCTTTGCAACTGGTGTCAGTGATCAGCATGGACATATCGGTAGCTACAGCGAACACGTGATCACGGTGCCAATGACTGTGACCGCTTTCGCTTTTTTGCGTCAGGCCTATGGCATGACCCAGCTGACATCGCTACAAGGATTGCCCTATGTGATCAGTGGCAAGCTGGCCACCGGTACAATCGGGGCCGTGCGCTTTGAATACAAAGGACGGCTTGATCTACCGCGCACGTTTGGCCAGCCTCTGGTGCCCTTTCGTTAAAGGAATAACGCTTATGTATCCATCGACGCCTCAACTCACCACGCCCCGCTTGCTGCTAAAACCGTTGCAGCTCGGCGACGCAGCAGCCATCCAACTGCATTTCGGTCAATGGGAGGTGGTGCGTTATCTGAACGCGCGCGTGCCATGGCCGTACCCGGACGACGGGGCGCTACGTTTCGTGCAAGACGTTTGCCTGCCTGCGGTCGCACGCGGCGAGCAGTGGCACTGGACGATTCGCTTGCTGAGTGACCCTGAGGCTGTGATCGGCAGCATCAGTCTGATGCTCGAACCCGATAACAACCGCGGCTTCTGGCTCGCGCCAGCGTGGCAAGGCCAAGGCTACATGAGCGAAGCGTGCGCTGTGGTCGATACCTTCTGGTTTGTCGACCTGCAGCAACCAGTCATGAGGGTGCCAAAGGCGGCCAGCAACACAGGGTCGCGAAAGCTTTCGGAGCGTGCAGGCATGCGCGTGATCAGACGTGGTGAAAGCGACTATGTGAGCGGTCGCTTACCCGAAGAGCTGTGGGAGATTTCCGGTGAAGAATGGCGGCGTAGACAGGCGCCCACGCTAGCCATCACAGATTAGTCAGCGACTGTTCGCGGCGGCAGCCATCATCTTGTTCACTTCCAGGCGTACCAAGCTGGCGAAATCCGGTGGATTGAGGCCGTCGAGCTCTGCTCGGACCCACTCTGCCCACCTACCTTTGCGGCGGGATTTTTCCGAAATGAGTCTGCCGGCTTCCGCCTTGGCTTTACCCAGGTTGCTTTGCCAGAAATCAAAGAGCCTGGATTTTTCCGCCTCGATTTGCGCGCGCTCTGCGAAGCTCAAGTTGGCCAGATTGAAACTCATGCCGATGTCCTGCTGCTCGAAAACGGGGCCGCCATTTTACACGTGCGTCTGGCAAGGTCAGCAATCGATTGCAACTTTCGCTGCCCTGCGGCATCCATTCATTAATTCCAACTGAAGAGGACGCATGTCATGGCCAGGAAATCCACTGCACAAACTGAAAGCGAACAGATCAAGGACCAGGTGTTCAGCGATTTGCAGTCGCTGATCGAGGAATCTGAAAAGTTGCTCAGCGAAAGCGCTTCGCTGGTCGGTGAAGAAGCTGAAACACTGCGTGCGCAGATCAGCACAAAATTGCGCGAAGCACGGGACGCTGCGGGCAACCTGCGTAACAAGGCTCAGCCTGTTGTCGAAGCCACTCAGGACTATATCGGTGGCCATCCGTGGCAGACCGTTGCGGTCTCGGCAGGCTTCGGTCTGGTCGTGGGCCTGCTGCTGGGTCGTCGCTACTAGGCAACCGAATGCTCAGCCGCCTGCCTCATCAGGCGGCCTGAGCCATTGGCACGCCGCTGTGAAAACGCAACTCCTGATCTACCGAGCTGATCAACTCCATCTCTGTCACCCTCACCCGCTCGATTACCCGTGCAATGTCAGCGGCGTCGCCATACTGATGGGCAAGCTTCAGATAGCCCTGGTAGTGCCGCGCTTCACTGTTCAGCAATCCGTGATAAAATGTCGCCAGCTCCTCATCCAGATGCGGCACTAACGCTGCAAAGCGTTCACAGCTGCGCGCCTCGATAAATGCCCCCACCACTAGCGTATCCACCAACTTGGCAGGCTCGTGAGTTCGAACCACTCGGCGCAATCCGGACGCGTAACGGCCTGCGGATACAGGACGCAGTGCCACACCTCGGCGCTTCATGAGACGTAACACCTGTTCATGGTGCACCAGCTCTTCACGGGCGAGGCGCGACATCATGTTGATCAGATCCAGATGACCGTTGTACTTGGCGATAAGGCTCAATGCTGTACTGGCAGCCTTGAACTCGCAGTTCTTATGGTCGATGAGTAGCGTTTCTTGATCCGCCAGTGCTGCTTCAATCCAGGCATCAGGGGTTGGACAGCCAAGAAAGGCATCGATTTCAGGGATCAGGGACATGGCTCTCACACATTGGGATGCTTTGCAGGGCCGGGAATTATACCGGTGGCGCTCGTTAGCACCAGTGCCCGTGTTTGACGCTTGTTGGGCAGCAACTGCTCGTCGGACTTATAGCTAAGTCATGCAAGAGTGTTCATGGGAGTCAGCGCCATGCAATCAGCCCGCAGCACACTGGCCGTTCTGCATTTCGAACATGCACCAGATTGCCAAAGTCACTGGCGGTCGTTTACACCTGATCATGTATGGAAAACATAACAATCATGCCAGCCTGCTCTCGTTACTGGCTCTGACCAAGCTCGTTCCACCTCAGGTAAATAAAGCTTGAAACGCAGAAAAGACAAAACCCCTACCTGCATGCGCAGATAGGGGTTTTGCGAAATGAATC
>NZ_DAMCCR010000072.1:0-22736 GCF_032058845.1 Pseudomonas sp.
TACATGCACCTCTTACTCATGTTATGCCTGAACACAAAATTTCTGACACCCTCGCAGAGTGCCTTGCAAATGACGAAACCTCGTGAGCAACCGAGTTCCCTGTGGGAGCGACTTCAGTCGCGATGGGCGGCAGGGCCGTCCCAGGGTCGCAACCTCGATTTCCCCGACAATTGCGTCTGGGGCTCCAGCCTGGGCTAGACGTTCCTGTCGCAATGCTCATTTACGCCAGCAACTCCGCTTCCTAGGCTAGACGCCCCTCGGCTAGGCGCCCCCGACCGCTTTCACGCCGCCGCCGTTGGCCTTGCCTAACCCTCGCGTAAGACTCTTCAGACAAAGCCTGACTTCAGCCCCATCTTTTTCCTCTCCAACCCCCACAAAAATCCTCATTTCGCTCCCCCCACATTCCCGTGACTATGACCCTATCCCCCGCCGCCCAACCCCGCAGCGGGCTGCACCTGGCCGGGCGCTGATTCGCCCGTTCCCTGACCCGTTCGAAGGACACCCCCATGCCCGCACAGACAACAACCCTCGACACCCTGGTGATCGGCGCCGGCCAGGCCGGGATCGCGGCCAGTGAACATTTGAGCAGCCTCGGCGTGCCGCACCTGGTGCTGGAGCGCAAGCGCATCGCCGAGGCGTGGCGCAGTGGGCGCTGGGATTCGCTGGTGGCCAACGGGCCGGTGTGGCATGACCGCTTTCCAGGGCTGGACTTCGATGAGCTCGACCCCGATGCGTTCGCCGGCAAGGACCGCGTGGCCGACTACTTCGAGGCCTATGTGGAGAAATTCAACGTGCCGGTGCGCACTGGCGTGGAGGTGAAACGGGTCACACGCAATGTCGGTAAGCCCGGCTTTCGGGTGGAAACCAGTGAAGGCGTGATCGAGGCGCAGCGCGTGGTGGTGGCCACCGGCCCCTTCCAGACCCCGGTAATTCCGCCCATCGCAGCGCAGGAGGCCGGGCTGTATCAGATTCACTCCGCCGACTACTTCAACCCGCAGCAATTGCCAGACGGCGCAGTGCTGGTGGTCGGTGCCGGCTCCTCCGGCACGCAGATCGCCGATGAACTGCAACGCGCCGGCAAGCAGGTGTACCTCTCGGTGGGCGCCCACGACCGCCCGCCACGGCGCTACCGCAACCGGGACTTCTGCTGGTGGCTGGGCGTGCTCGGCGAGTGGGATGCCGAGACCCCGCGCCAGGGCCGCGAGCACGTGACCATCGCGGTGAGCGGTGCGCGCGGCGGCAATACCGTCGACTTCCGCGCGCTGGCCCATGAAGGCATGACCCTGGTCGGGCTGACGAAGTCGTTCGACAACGGCGTGGTGACCTTCCAGCCGGACCTGGCGGCCAACCTGGCTGCCGGCGATGCCAACTACCTGGCGGTGCTGGATGCTGCCGACGCCTACATCGAGCGGCACGGCCTGGACCTGCCCGAAGAGCCTCAAGCGCGCCACCGCTACCCTGACCCGGCCTGCGTCAGCGAGCCGATTCTCAGCCTGAACCTGCGTGAGGCCGGCATCACCAGCGTGATCTGGGCCACGGGCTATTCGGTCGACTACAGCTGGTTGCAGGTCGATGCGTTCAACGAGAACGGCAAGCCCAAGCATCAACGCGGCGTGTCCAGCGAGCCGGGGGTGTATTTCCTCGGCCTGCCATGGCTGTCGCGGCGCGGGTCGAGCTTCATCTGGGGGGTGTGGCACGACGCCAAGCACGTCGCCGGGCACATCGCCACGCAGCGCAGTTACAGCGCCTACCGCGATGCCACACAGCGCCAAGCCGGTCTTTGATCCCGTTCGCCACCCTTTGCCAGCCTGTTCAAGGAGCTTTCGATGCCAACCCACACCCGCATCCGCATGTTCAACACCAAGGACACCTACCCCAACCAGACCCTGGACAACGACCTGTGCCAGGCCGTGCGCGCAGGCAACACTGTGTACGTGCGCGGCCAGGTCGGTACCGATTTCAATGGCAATCTGGTCGGCCTGGGCGACGCAGGCGCGCAGGCCGAGCAGGCCATGCAGAACGTCAAGCAGCTGCTCGAGGAAGCCGGCAGCGACCTCTCGCATATCGTCAAGACCACCACCTACCTGATCGACCCGCGCTACCGCGAGCCGGTGTACCAGGTGGTGGGCAAGTGGCTGCGCGGCGTGTTTCCGATCTCCACCGGGCTGGTGGTGTCGGCCCTGGGTCAGCCGCAGTGGCTGATGGAAATCGATGTGATTGCGGTGATTCCGGATGACTGGGAGGCGCGCGCATGACGTTCTCGATCATTGGCCGCTGCGCCGACACCGGCCAGCTCGGCATTGCCATCAGCTCATCGAGCATTGCCGTGGGTGCACGCTGCCCGTGGGTGCGGGCCGGCGTGGGTGCCGTGGCGACGCAGAACGTCACCTTGCCCGCGCTGGGCCCGGAAATCCTCGATCTGCTCGAACACCAGCAGCTCACCCCGCAACAGGCGCTGGACCGGGCGCTGCAAGCCAACGGCTGGAGCCAGTACCGGCAGGTGACGGTGATCGATGATCAGGGCCGCGTGGCGATGTTCAGCGGGCAACAGGCGCTGGGCCTGTACCACGCAGTGAGCGGCGAGCAGTGCGCGGCGGCGGGCAATCTACTGGCCAGTACCGACGTCATCCAGGCGATGGTCGAGGCCTTCGAGCAGGCCTCCGGCGCGCTGGCCGACCGTTTGCTGGCCGCGATGCAGGCAGCGATGGCGGCCGGTGGCGAGGCCGGGCCGGTGCACTCGGCGGCGCTCAAGGTGGCAGGCGACTTGGTCTGGCCGATCATCGACCTGCGGGTGGACTGGGCCGAGCACGACCCCATCGGCCAGCTCGACGGCCTGTGGCAGGCCTACCAGCCGCAGATGCAGGACTATCTCACCCGCGCCCTCGACCCCACCGCCGCCCCGACCTACGGAGTGCCGGGCGATGAGTGAACCGCGCAGCCGTGACCTGCTGGCGCAGCTGATCGGCTTCGCCACGGTGAGCCGCGACTCGAACCTGGCGCTGATCGACTTCATCGCCCAGTACCTCGCCGGGCATGGCGTGCAGGCCGAGCTGCTGTTCAACGAAGCGGGCACCAAGGCCAGCCTGTTCGCCACCCTTGGCCCGGACATCGCCGGCGGCATCGTGCTGTCGGGGCACACCGATGTGGTGCCGGTGGACGGCCAGGCCTGGACAGTGCCACCGTTCGAGATGAGCGAGGCCAATGGGCGCTTGTACGGGCGCGGGACAGCGGACATGAAGGGCTTCATCGCCTGCGTGCTGGCCGCCGTGCCGCGCCTGCTGGCCAAGCCGCTGCGCAGTCCGGTACACCTTGCGTTTTCCTACGATGAAGAGGTTGGTTGCCTGGGTGTGCGGCCAATGCTCGAGGCGCTCAACCAGCGCCCGCACAAACCCCGGCTGTGCCTGATCGGCGAACCTACCGAACTGCAACCGGTGCTGGGCCACAAGGGCAAGCTGGCGATGCGCTGCGAAGTGCATGGGCTGGCCTGCCATTCGGCCTATGCGCCATCGGGCGTCAATGCCATCGAATATGCCGCGAAGCTGATTGGTCGGTTGGGCAGCATCGGCGAAGCGCTGGCGGCGCCCGAGCATCACGATGCGCGCTTCGACCCGCCCTACTCCACCGTGCAGACAGGCCTCATCCAGGGCGGTCGTGCGTTGAACATCGTGCCGGCCGAATGCACCTTCGATTTCGAGGTGCGCACCCTGCCCGGCTTCGACGCGCAGCAGGTGGTGGATGACCTGCGAGCCTATGCTGATGGCGATTTATTGCCGCGCATGCAGGCGGTAAGTGTCGATACCGATATCCGTCTGCGGCCGCTCAGTGCTTACCCTGGACTGGCGACGGCGGCTGACAGCGAGGCGGCTTTGCTGCTGGCGCAGCTGTGCGGGTCGGACGCATTCACTACGGTGGCCTTCGGCACCGAGGGCGGGCTGTTCGATGAGGCCGGGATTCCCACGGTGGTGTGCGGGCCCGGGAGCATGGATCAGGGGCACAAGCCGGATGAGTTCGTCACCCTGGCGCAGTTGCAGGGGTGTGATGCGATGCTGGCGCGGTTGGCTGATTATCTGCAGGCTTGATGCAGCAGGTGCGATTCAGGGCGGACCAGGGTTTCGGCCGAAGCGACGTTCATGACCTGACGCTACTTGTCGATTGATGGAGCCTTGGGCGGTACTGACCCATTTGAAAGACACGCGTTTCTGAGCGCTGCTCGGAATCGTACCAACGACAATGGCGGCTGCGCCCAAGCGCTCGCTGTGCCCGACATGTCGGTTGGCTCAGTCCTCTGCGCGACAGCGCAGCGCCTTGCGGCGGGCAGCCGCTTGCAGGAAGCGAATCCAACCGCGAGGCATTGCGCTGTGGCACCCGCTGGGCGCTCGGTTGAGTTACAGGTCTGCCTTCACCGTCAGCATGAAGTTACGCGGCTCGCCATAGTAGTTACCGAAGCCCTCTCTGCCGATGCTCTGGTAGTAGTGACGGTCGAACAGGTTGTTGCCATTGAGGGCCAATGACCAGGTGTCGTCGATGCGGTAACCGATACGGCCATTCCACAGGGCATAACCGGACTGCGTGTTCTTGATGGTGCCGGTGTTGTTCAGGCGGTAGTTGTCGCTCTGCGCCTCTACCCCGGCGCCGACGCTGAAGCGCTCGAGCGGCCCACTCAGTTGATAGTCGCCCCATACCCGCAACAGGTGACGCGGCACGTAGCTATTGAAGACCGTGCCTTCGCTGGCGGCATTGAGGTTGTCCAGGGTTTTGGTCTGGGTGTAGGTGTAGCCGGCCAGCACTTGCAGTCGGTCGATGACTTCACCGCTGATCTCCGTTTCAAAGCCCTGCGCACGCACCTTGCCAGCGTTGACGTAGCAATAGCCGTCCGGTGATGGACAGCTGGAGTTGTAGTCGGTCTGGGCCTGATCTTTCTGGATCGTGCGGAACAGGTTGAACGATGTATTCAAGCGGCCCTGCAACCACTCTCCTTTGACACCCAGTTCGTACGAGTCGCCCACCATGGGTTTCAGCGAGCCGCCGCCCTCGGCGCGGAACTGCCCTTGCGGCGTGAAGATGGCGGAGTAGCTGGCATAGGCAGTGAGGTTGTCAGTGAAGTCGTAGAGCACGCCAGCGAACGGCGTGACCTCACCGGACTCGGTGCTTTCACTGTGTTCGGCATAGTCCCATGCCACGGTGTAGTTGTCGCTTTCGGACTTGTACCAGCTGACGCGGCTGCCCAGTACCAGTGTCAGCGGGTCCGCCAGTTTCAAGCGCAGCGTGGAATAGGCGCCGTACTGCCGGGTGGTGGAATCTACCGGCCCGCCGCTGTAGGAGTTGGCCGCGTAGTCGCTATCCGCTGGTTCGGGAATACGGCCGTTGGGTGCAAAAGGGTTCTGCGTCTGCGGCAGCCTGATCAGCAAGTAGCTGTCGTCCTTGCGCGAACGGCTGGCGTTGGCGCCCACCGTCAGTTCATGTTGTTGGCCAAACGCGTCGAAATGGCCGTTTACGTACGCGTCGAAACCATAGTCCACCTGGTCGTAGTCGAACAGGCCCGAGTACATGCCCATGGCCGGTGTCGTGCCGGGGGTGACGCTGCCTTCGGAGAAGGCGTATTTGATGTCCTGGGTGTTCTTGCTGTACACCCCTGCAACCTTCAATGCCCAGTTGTCGTTGAACTGATGGGCGAGGTCAGTGAACACGGTGGTCCGGTGGCTTTGCCAGTCGTTCCAGGCGGCGCCCAGGCACGTCGAGCGACTGAGTTTCAAGTCGCTGCCATCCCTGTAGCGCGGCAGGCCGTGCCAACAGGGGTTGGCGTCCACATCTTCGTAGGCCACGCCTAATCCCAAGGTGGTGACCGAGGTGAGATCGTAATCGAGCGCGCCATAAAACACCTGGTCCTGACGCTCAGCCTGGTCGTAGAAATAATGGCGATCCTGCTGGGCCACCACGGCACGCCCGCGCAGCGTGCCGCTGTCATTCAGCGGGCCGCCGGTATCGACCTGGCCTCGGTAGTTGTCCCAGCTGCCAGCCGACAACGTGAGTTCGGTGTGCGGCGTGGTGGTGCCGCGCTTGCGCACGAAGTTCACCGCGCCCACGGTACCGCCGGAGCCTTTCATCATGCCGGCGGCGCCGCGTTGCACTTCCACACGGTCGTAGAGCGCCATGTCGCTGCTGAAGCTGTCGGCTTGCACGTAGTTGTTGCCCATGTCCAGCGGCACGCCGTCGTACTGGTACTGGCCGAGCATCTGGAAACCACGGGAATAGAAGTATTTACCGCCCATGGGTGAGTCATACACGGTGATGCCGGGGGTCTTTTTCATCACCTCTTCGATGGTGTTGAGGTTCTGGTCATCCATGAACTGGCGCGTCATGACCGTGACCGATTGCGGCGTTTCACGCAGTGAGTGCTGGCCTTTGCCGATGGTGACACCGCCCGTTGTGTACGAGCCACTGCCCTCGGTCGTCGCCGATAGCGTTTCACCATTGATATCGATGGCCGCCAGTTCCAGTGCGCCGCCCTGCAGCCGTGTGATGACCAGCGTATTGCCTTGCTGGCGGTAAGTCAGACCGCTGCGCTGAAGCAGCTGGGTGAGCGCAGCGGAAGGCTCCAGTCGCCCGCGCACCGCAGGCGCCAGCCGATCAGGAACGATGCTGTGGTCTACCGCCAACGTCAGGTGCGCGGCTTCTGCCAGCTGGCGCAACGAGGTGGCCAGTGGCTGGCTCGGCAAGTCGAGATCGATCGGTACCGCCCAGACTTGGCTGGAAACGCTCAGGGCAACGGCCAGAGCAAGAGGCTTGAGGACGCTCATGGAGGGCATGGAAGAGTTCATCTGATGTGGAGTTACCTACTGACGGGCCACTGCACCAAAACCCCAACCTGCACGATGAAAAAATAATGCTTGATGGCTCAAAGCCCACGCAGATAGGTGACGCCATTGCTGCTGCTGACCTCGATCGGCGCAATGGACGGCAGGGCCTGAACAAAGCCCTCCACGTTATCGAGTTGCACCACGGCATTGATCGATGGCGTGTGCTTGCCCGGTAACACACGCACCGGTTGCCGGTGGTAGCGCGACAGGCTCGTCGCGATCTCCTCCAGCCCCGCCTGCTCCAGTACCAGACGCCCCTGTTCGAAGGCGAACGCATTACTCGCGGCAACGTCGAGTCGATGCGGCGCTGTGTGACCATTGCAGCTGGCGACATCGCCGGCGGCCAGTACCACGCTGCCCTCATCGTTTTCCACCCTTACCGAGCCACGCGCCACACTGACGCGCAGTTCGAGCGGATCACGCGCCACCACGAAGCGAGTGCCCAGTACCGTGACCTGGGCCAGGCCGCCATCGACCCGAAACGCCCGGTCCGTTTCGTGGGCAACATCGAAGACGGCTTGCCCCTGCAGCAGGTAGACCTGACGTCGACCTCGTTCAAAGCGCACGTGCAGGCGGGTGTCCGCTGCCAGATGAACCTCGCTGCCGTCCGGCAGGCTGACGCGGCGGCGCTCGCCAATCGCCGTGGCATATCGCGCTTCCCATTCCAGGGGTTGGCGATACCGCCACGCCAGCCCAACGGCCAGCACGCCCACCAGCCCGAGCATGCCCCGGCGCATGAACGTGCGCCGGCCATGTCGCCGCTCCATCGCTTGCGCCAGTGCCTGGGTGTTGGCAGTAGAAGAAAAGTCGCCCCACAATTCGCTGAACGCCTGGTACTCACGCGCATGCAGCGGATTTGCCGCCAGCCATGCACGCAGTTGTTCGTGATCAGGGTGGTCCTTGGGAACGTGCAACAGCCGGGTAAACCAGTGAGCCGCTTGCTCGCGCACCGAACTCATGACGTGAGCGCCTCTTTGGCAGCGCGCATGTCGAGTAACGCACGAACCAGATGGCGCTCCACCGCGGTCAGGCTGATCCCCAGCATTCGAGCGATCTCCACCTGCTTGTGCCCCTCGATACGCGCCAGCCAGAACACTTCGCGGCAACGCGGCGGCAGATGATCGATGATGCGTTGCAACGCTTCCAGGCGCTGACGCATGTCCAGCAGATGCTCCGGCGAAGGCGCAAATTGTTCGCCCAGTGAATCATTGGCGACGGCCAGGCCTTCCGGCGCATCCAGCGAGCAGAAGCGACCGGTATGGCGAAAGTGATCCATCAGGACAGACTGCGCGACCCGGCGTAAATACGCATTGGGTTGCTCGATGCGCGTCTGTCGGTCGGCCAGCAGGTAGCGGATGAAGGCGTCGTGCAATACATCCTGAGCCAGCTGAATGCACCCGGTACGGCGGCCCAGACTCAACAACAGATCCGTGTACGCCCAGCGCAAGTCGATTCGATTCCAGTTCATGACCACCGCAACATCCGTGCAAGCCACATGAAATTGGGTGGCCAGGGCAGGATAACGAGCCAGGAATTGAATGGGAATAGTTACCATCTGAAAATTATTCTTCACACACTGCAGTGCGATCAGCCAACCCCGAACCTCACCCTTTCTGGCTGAGTGCCGTCAGCCGCTCTCGGCAGTAATCCACGAACGCCTGCGCCGGCTTGGTCAACTGCCCCTTGCGCAGGCGCGCGCTCACCAGCCCGGATGGCGTGACCGGCTCAGCGATTTCGAGCGTCACCAGGCTCTGCCCGTCATAGGTATGACTGGAAAACGGTCGTGTCACCAACAGCGAAAACCCGAACCCCTGCCCGACCATCCCGCGCACCATTTCGATCGATGGCGAGCCAAACACGATGTTCGGCGTCAGCCCCAGCTCATGAAACAGGCTGACGAAATAGGCGCGGCTGGGCAGCACGTCGAGCAGGATCATCGGCTCGCGCACCAGATCGCGCAGCGACACCTCGCGCTGGCTGGCGTAGCGGTGGTTGCCGGGCAGCAGCACATAGGGCTTTTGCGCCGGCATCAGCGGCTCGGTCTCGATGGTGTTGTCCAGCTCGTGCTCGAAGAGAAAGACCACGTCGAAGCTGCCAGCGGTCAGGCCCTGCACCAGCTCCTGCTGGTCGCCGTCGCGCAGGCGGATGTCGACGCCGGGGTACTGCTGCTTGAAGCCGGCGATCAGTTGCGGCAGGTACAGCGGCGCGACAGTCTCGAAGCAGCCGATGTCGATCTGGCCGCTCATCACCTCGTTGTCGGCCAGGGCGTTCTGCTCGAACTCGTGGGCGATGCGCAGCAGCTCGCGGGCCTTGTGGTAGAAGCGCTTGCCACTGGGGGTCAGCGACACGCCCTGGGCGTGGTGGCGGATGAACAGCTGCACATTGAAGCTGCCCTCCAGGTTCTTGATCGCCGTGGAGATCGACGGCTGGGCGATGTACAGCTGGCGCGACGCTTCGGCCACGCTGCCGGCTTCGACCGTGGTCACGAAATACTTCAGTTGGCGCAAGGAGTAGGCAGCCACGGGCACCTCGTAGGGGGCGGCGGGCCGGGCACAGTGGCCGCGCGTGCAGGGAAATCCGACCTGCACAGTAGCGCAACCGGCACCTGACCGGGCAATGCCTTGGCCAGCTTTTTCATAAGGCCGAAGAACATTTTTAATCGTTTTCCTGCGGCCGGGACTGGCGCACCATCGGTTCACCAACCCACAAGAACAGCGCCGGGCGCCCTCTGCGACTCGCCGCCCGTTGCACCCCTTACTGCCTCTACATCATCACAACCACAAGTAATGAGGGAGTCTCCATGCGTACTCGTCACGCGTCGTTCGGCCTTGCGCTACTCACGGCAGTCAGCCTGCCCGCTTTTGCAGAATCCTCCAGCCTGACCGTCATCTCCTTTGGCGGCGCCACCAAGGCTGCCCAGCAAGCGGCCTACTTCCAGCCGTTCGAAAAGAGCGGTGCGGGCAAGATCGTCGCCGGGGAGTACAACGGCGAACTGTCGAAGATCAAGGCCATGGTCGATGTCGGCCATGTGTCCTGGGACGTGGTGGAAGTCGAGAGCCCCGAGCTGGTGCGCGGTTGCGAATCGGGGCTGTTCGAGAAGCTCGATGCGAACATCATCGGCCAAGCCTCGACCTTCCTGCCCGGCACGGTGAGCGAGTGCGGCGTGGCCAGCTACGTGTGGTCGATGGTGCTGGCCTTCAATCCGCAGAAACTCAAGCAAGGCCCGACCTCGTGGGCCGACTTCTGGGACACCCAGCGCTTCCCCGGCAAGCGCGGCATGCGCAAGGGCGCCAAGTACACGTTGGAAGCGGCGCTGCTGGCCGACGGCGTTTCGCGTGAAGACCTGTACAAGGTGCTGGCCACCCCTGAAGGCGTGACCCGCGCGTTCAAGAAGCTCGACCAGATCAAGCCCAACATCCAATGGTGGGAAGCCGGCGCGCAGCCCGCACAGTGGTTGGTGGCGGGTGATGTGGTGATGTCGGCGGCCTACAATGGGCGCATCGCCACGGCGCAGAAAGAGGGCTCGGACCTGAGCATCGTCTGGGCCGGCAGCCTCTATGACCCGGACCACTGGGCCATCGTGCGCGGCAGCCAGAACAAGGCCCTGGCCGAAAACTTCATCCGCTTCGCCAGCCAGGCCGATACGCAGAAAACCTTCTCCACCCAGATCCCCTACGGCCCGATCCGCCAGGACGCCCTGGCGCAACTGCCGGCCGACGTGCAACGGCAACTGCCCACGGCGCCGGAGAACCTGGCGCAGGCGCAGTTGGTCGATGCCGAGTTCTGGGTTGATCATGGGGAGGAACTGGAAGAGCGGTTCAATGCGTGGGCAGCGCGGTAGGTTGGCAACCAGCCGGAGAGTCAGACCTGATGGCTGGGCCGCACGCGTGGGTCAGCCAAAGTCGGCCTCGAAAGGCGCCGCACTGGTCTGGATCGCCCGTACCACCTGAGGAGCCAGCTCTGCGAGTTCCTCCTGATACATCAAGGTTCCCTCTACGGCCTGGAGTATTTCCCGAATGCGTTCACGTGGCTCTTCCACTCGACAAAGCCGGCCAAATTCCAGCAGGTGCACTCGAGAAGCACACAACGACTTCTGATTATTCAGCGTCAGCGCCAAGGAATCATCAGGCAGGTAGGCCGTGGTACTGACGATGTCGTAGGCGGGTGCCAAAGCAGCATCCGCTGCACCTGCCGTGCCGTAGAGCAGACCGAAATTTTTCAGGTGAGCATCGCCATTACCCACAATGCAACTCAAAGCAACGATGTCGAACAGTCTGTGCAAACTCTCAGTCTGCCGGGCTGGAGCGACGAAGATGCCTATCGCCTTGGCGATCATCTCGTAGCTTTTGCTGTATTTCTGCTCGGTCCCTAGCCCCATCAACACCGCCATGTCCTCAAAACCCAAGGGGTCAAGGTTTTCCGTACGGTCGAAGCGCCGCATCACGAACAGACGCTTGTCATCGGACAGATAAAATTCGGGTGTGCTGATACCGGCTGCACTGGCGATGCTCATGCACAGGAACTCATTGATGGCAAGGTGCGGGAAGGCATCCCTTCCACTTTTCACAATCAGCTCACCCGTCACCGCTGTGGCCTTGTACGGCAGCTCTTGCGTTTCAGGTACCAAGACCTTGGGCTGCACACCGGAGATGCCGGAACGCAGGATGTATCGGTTTGCCAGCTCCAGAAACAGGTCTTGCGTACCGTCCCATGTCAGGATGTCTTCGAGCTGTTCGCCTTTGCTGCTAGAGGCGTGAGCACTCAGTAGCTGTTGAACCTGAGCAGAACGGATTCCGACACGCCCGATGGGTGAGTTGCCGCCCGCCAACGCGAGCAGGAGCATGGCATCGATCTTGACCACCTTGGCCAGCCGATACTTTAGCTGCTCCAGCAGATAACCCTCTGGAAGGTTCATTTGGAAAATGGGATGCAGCTCTCTGCGCCGGTACTCATCGCGCCGCACCGGCATGGTCAGACTGATCGGACAGACGTCTGTCGCTGAGCCATAACGGAACACGTAGTCGCCGTCCGCAGCACGAAACATCAAGCCGGACACGTTCTCGGGAGTGAACACTTGCAGTTCGTGGATCATACGAACACGTCCTGGAGTTCTTCAAGCGTTGGCAGGCGGCTGGGCACTACTTCGAGCTCACAGCCCAGAGCACTTAAAACAAGGCAGTAATAGGAAAGCGCCACAGTCGTTTGGCCCCGTTCTACCTCGGCTATTTTTTGCCGTGTCACACCGGCCAATCGCGCCAACTGGACCTTGCTGATACCACGACGCTCGCGCATGAGCGTAATCTGGCGACCGAAACGCTCAGCGATCAGGGACTCGCTCATGTTATGTAAACCTTACATTTCAGAAGTGAAGTAACGTAAGCATAACACTCAGATCCTGAGGGATGGTCCGGCAGATCTCCAAAACATCACATTAGCTAAAGTCGAAAGTGAACAGCACCAGCCCTTCCACCGGCTCGTAAAACATCACGATCATGTCCGCACCCTGGGTGCGGTAATGCCAGCCAGGCACGCTGGCGACATGCAAGAAGCGGCGGCCGGCGGGGCTCAGGGGATAGACGGTCGAGGGGCTGCGGCGGCTGCCGTCTACGCTGATGACCTCCTTGGGGAACGGTACCGACTGCACCCAGTTGTCGCCCCCGTCGGCATCGCCCCCCAGTTGGCTGACGAACGCTTCGGGCTCAGGATCGCGGATATACGTTTCCAGGCGTCGCAACGTGCCGCTGGCGCGGTAAGCCTCGGCGGTTGCGGCGTACGACTGATGCTGCTCGGCGTAATGCTGTTGCAGTTCGGCCGTGAGTTCAGGGAATTGCGTGTGCAGCGCGCCGTTGTCACGGTGCAGGAAGAAATAACGGGGGTCGCCACACAGTCGGTAGCGGCCGTTTTCCAGGGTGAAACCGATCCAGTTGGTTTTCAGCAGGTCGCCGTGAAGGCCCGTCTGCTCAGTGTGCTGACCGACAAATCCCTCGTAGGGCTCCAACGGGCTGAGCATATGCAACACGCCTGACCAGTCAGGGTTGAGGGTGGCGATATCTAGGCTGAACAGCGGATGCAAATGCGCGGCGAGCTCCAGTTGGTCGGGCGCGAATACGTCTTCGGCAGCGGGAAAAGGCGACATGCCTTGAGGTACTTGCGTGTACTCGCTGGGGGAATTTTGGGTCATCGGATCAACTCCTGTTTTCGATCATGGCCTCTAGTGCGGCTTCGAGCGCGTGCAGTTCGACCACAATGCCGTCACCTTGGTGCGCCAGCAACTCGGTGGTCACCGGGCGCTCCCTGGCCGAGCGACCGCCGCCGCCTGCCCGAGCCGACTCAACCACACCGACCCCAGGATCACCCCGCCCCCTACCAGCAACCGCCCCAGCGGCGCGCCCTGGTTCCAGATCAGCAGGTTCAGCACCAGGCCCACCGGCACGTGCAGGTTGTTCATCACCGCCAGCGTGGCGCCGGGCACCAGGCACGCGCCCTTGTTCCACCAGTACAGCCCCAACGCCGTCGGCACCAGGCCGAGAAAGGCCAGCACCTGCCACTGCACCGCGGTGCTGGGCAGGTGCGCGGCGTTGCCGAACAACAGAAAGCCCGGCAAGGCCACCAGCAGCGCGCCGATGTAGAAATAGCCAAAGCGCCGGTAGTGCGGCAGGTCGCTGGGATGGCGGGCGATGAGGTGGCGGTACAGCACCTGGCCGGCGGCGTAGGTGAAGTTGGCCAGCTGCAGCAGCAGGAAGCCGATGAAGAAGTCGCCGCTGATGCTGTCGAAACGGATCACCGCAGCACCGGCCACCGCCACGGCAGCGGCCAGCAGCGCCCAGGGGTTGAAGCGTCGATTCAGGGCGTCTTCGATGAGGGTCACGTGCAGCGGCGTGAGGATGGTGAACAGCAGCACTTCCGGCACGCTGAGCACACGAAAACTCAAATACAGGCACACGTAGGTGATGCCGTACTGCAATGCGCCGATCAGCAGCAGCGAGCGCATGACCCGCGGCTCGACCTGGCGCCAGCGGGTCAGTGGCAGGAACACCAGCGCGGCCAGGACCACGCGGGCCAGCACGGCGAAATAGCTATCGACCTGCCCGGCCAGGTATTCGCCGATCAGGTTGAAGGAAAACGCCTGGATCAGCGCGACGATAATCAGGTAGCCCATGGTGGCCTCTCGGTATGCAAGGCGGCGACCTTAGCGGCTGGGGGGGCGGGGGTTCAACTGTCTTGGGAAAAACTGGCAGGAGCAGCCGGCCCGAGGCAACCGATCTGGCCCTGTTGGACAACAGCGTCAGGCCCACTGCCAACCTAAAAAAAACCCGGCCAGGTTGGCCGGGTCACTACACCCAAAGGAGCAAAAGGGTGTCAGGTCGGGAATTCGCGGTATCAGGCCACAGCGGCAAGACGGGCCTTGGCCTGGTTCATGCCTTTCTCGTAGAAGTCGCCACTCATGTTCAGGCCTTCGGCGTGAATGAACTCGACGTCGTGGATGCCGATGAACGCCATCACCTGGCGCAGGTAGGGTTCCTGATGATCGCTGGCAGCGCCGGCATGGATGCCACCACGGGCGGTCAGCACGATGGCGCGCTTGCCGGTCAGCAGGCCTTGCGGGCCAGTCGGGGTGTACTTGAAGGTGATGCCGGCGCGCAGCACGTGGTCGAGCCAGGCCTTCAACGTGCTGGGGATGGTGAAGTTGTACATCGGCGCGGCGAGCACCAGCACGTCGGCGGCGAGCAGCTCATCGGTGAGGATGTTGGAGCGGGTCAGGGCTTCGATTTCGGCGCCGGAACGCTCGGCCTCAGGCTTCATCCAGCCGCCAAGCAGGTCGACGTCCAGGTGGGGCACCGGCTTGGCGGCGACGTCACGCAGGGTGATCACGTCATCGGGGTGCGCGCCTTGCCACTGGCTGACGAACGCGCGGGTCAGTTGCCGAGAGGTCGAGTCCTGTTGTCGGGCGCTGCTTTCAATGATCAGTACGTGGGCCATGTGGGCCTCCATCGGCAAAAGGTGTGATGCGATGGAGGTGAGATTATCGATTGACCGATCGATAAAAAAGCGTAAAAAGTGGGTAGTACCTATCGAATATCCTGTTATTTTTCGGTGCAGGCCACGCTGATGCGCAGCCGCAGGATGTCTCGGTTGAAGCGTGCGGTCACGCTCGCCCGCTGGCCGGCCTCTACGTTCACCCGCCGTACCCTCGGCGCCTCCGGGCCGTTGCGCAAGGTCACCTTGCACGCGGCAGCCGCCTGCCCGTAGTTGTTCAGGGTGACGCCAGCCAGATCAGGGGCGGTGTCGTCGGCAGTGACATCGACCTTCATGCCGTCGAGCTTTTTGTCCACATCGATCGGGTAAGCCGCCGCCGCCAGCGGCAGGCACAGCAGCAGTGACAGGCAGTATCTATTCATGGGCGCGCTCCTTGAAGCGCGCAGCTTAGGCGATCAGGAGATCAAGATGAAAGCGCCTCGCGTCACCCTGGATCAGTGGCGAACCCTGCAGGCGGTGGTCGATCATGGCGGCTTCGCCCAGGCTGCCGACGCCCTGCACCGCTCGCAATCGTCGGTGAGCTACACCGTCGCCCGCATGCAGGAACAGCTCGGCGTGCCGCTGCTGCGCATCGATGGCCGCAAGGCCGTGCTCACCGAAGCCGGGGATGTGTTGCTGCGGCGCTCGCGCCACCTGGTCAAGCAGGCCAGCCAGCTCGAAGACCTGGCCCACCACATGGAGCAGGGCTGGGAAGCCGAGGTGCGCGTGGTGGTCGATGCCGCCTATCCCAGCGCGCGGCTGGTGCGTGCGCTCAGTGCCTTCATGCCGCAGAGCCGCGGCTGCCGGGTGCGTCTGCGTGAAGAGGTGCTGTCGGGCGTCGAAGAGGTGCTCCACGAAGGCATCGCGGACCTTGCCATCAGCAGCTACAGCATCGGCGGTTACCTGGGCAGCGAGTTGAGTGCGGTGGAGTTCGTGGCCGTGGCCCACCCCGAACACAGCCTGCACCGCAGCGGCCGCGAGCTGACCTTCCAGGACCTGGAAAGCCAACTGCAGGTGGTGATCCGCGATTCGGGCCGGGCGCAGCCGCGTGATGTCGGTTGGCTGGGCGCCGAGCAGCGCTGGACCGTTGGTAGCCTGGGCACCGCCACCACCTTTGTCAGCAGTGGCCTGGGCTTTGCCTGGCTGCCGCGGCACATGATCGAGCGCGAGTTGCGCGATGGCGTACTCAAGGCCTTGCCGCTGGACCAGGGCGGCAGTCGTCACCCGCTGTTCTACCTGTATTCGAGCAAGGAAAAGAGCCTGGGGCCGGCCACGCAGATCCTCATCGAGCTGCTGCGCAACTTCGACACCGCGCCGCTGGATGTGCCCTTTGCAGCGCCCGCGCAGGCGTGAAGGGCGACGCGTTCATGAAGCGCCGATGCGAAGGCCGCCTGCTGGCCCAGCGGCCTGACGCAGCACGATGCAGCGTGCGCGCCCTGCTCACCACCTGGTCCACCCTGTCCACCTCAGGCAGGTGCACACGCCGGCGAAGTCGCCCACTACACCGGCGCATCCTCCAGCAGACCGCGCTTTAGTGAGCTGGGAGGAACATGGCGGCAACGTCCACTGTCCGACACGTGTAACCGCGCCCCATCGTGTGCCACCGGCTCGGGGCCGAAGGCCGAGCGCTCTGACGACGTGGCACGTTGATTGCGCCCGGCCCTGACTGCAGTTGCCAGAAATGCCGCCGTGCGCCGTCCACCGGCCGTTGAAGATGCGGGTTGTATCACCCCGGCAAGAGGATCATCAGCGGTTGTCAGGCTGGCAGTCTGCCTGGAATCCCGGCAGGCTATGCCAGCAGATAGACCCGATTACGCTGTGCTGCCTGACAGCGACTAACACCCCACAAGGACTTCGCGCCCATGCTGAAAAAACTACTGCTCGTCACCTGCTCCCTGGCCCTGGCCACCAGCGTCATGGCCTCCGACAAGACCCCGCACGTACTGCTCGACACCAGCTTTGGCCAGGTAGAAATCGAGCTCAACGCTGAAAAGGCGCCGATCAGCACCAAGAACTTCCTCAGCTACGTGGACAGCGGCTTCTACAACAACACGATTTTCCACCGCGTGATCCCGGGCTTCATGGTTCAGGGCGGCGGGTTCACTGAGCAGATGCAGCAGAAAGACACCAAGGACCCCATTCGCAACGAGGCCAGCAACGGCCTGAAAAACGCCCGCGGCACCCTGTCCATGGCGCGCACGTCCAACCCCAACTCGGCCACCAGCCAGTTCTTCATCAACGTGGCCGACAACGAGTTCCTCAACCCGGGCCGTGACGCCGGCTACGCAGTGTTCGGCAAGGTGACCAAGGGCATGGAAGTGGTCGACCAGATCGTCCGCTCGCCGACCACCACCAAGAAAGGCATGGGCGACGTGCCCTCCGATCCGGTGTTCATCAAGTCGGCCAAACGCATCGACTGACCGCGAGCTGCGCGCGGCTCGGTATGAGCTGCGCTTGCGCCGTGGGCAGTTGCCAGGCGCAGGTGCAGCTCGTTCAGCGCCAAGGCCGTGCATCCACCTCGCGGCCGCCATGACCAGGAGTGCTGTAATCCATGCTGTACCGCCGTTTCGAGCAACTGATCGACATCTTTCGCGAGGCCCCCACTGAGGCCCCGCCGAGCAAGGTGCTGCCGTTCTACCTCTATTACATGCGTCAGGTCTGGCCGAGCTTTCTCGCGCTGCTGGTGATCGGCCTGATCGCCTCGCTGATCGAAGTGGCGATGTTCAGCTTCCTCAGCCGTCTCATCGACCTGGCCCAGGGCACGCCCAACGTCAACTTCTTCACCGAGCACAGCGGCGAGTTGATCTGGATGCTGGTGGTGGTGCTGGTGGCGCGGCCGATCTTCTTCGGCCTGCATGACCTGCTGGTGCACCAGACCATCAACCCCGGCATGACCAGCCTGATCCGCTGGCAAAACCACACCTATGTGCTGCGCCAGAGCCTGAACTTCTTCCAGAACGATTTCGCCGGACGCATCGCCCAGCGCATCATGCAGACCGGCAACTCACTGCGCGATTCGGCGGTGCAGGCGGTGGATGCGCTGTGGCATGTACTGATCTACGCGATCACCTCGCTGGTGCTGTTCGCCGAGGCCGACTGGCGCCTGATGCTGCCGCTGCTGGTGTGGATCGTCGGCTACATCGCCGCGCTCTGCTACTTCGTGCCGCGGGTCAAGGCGCGTTCGGTGATTTCGTCCGAGGCGCGCTCGAAGTTGATGGGGCGCATCGTCGACGGTTACACCAACATCACCACACTCAAACTGTTCGCCCACACCGACCACGAGCAGCAATACGCCCGTGAGGCGATCCGCGAACAGACCGAGAAAACCCAGCTGGCCTCGCGCGTGGTGACCAGCATGGACGTGGCCATTACCAGCCTGAACGGGCTGCTGGTGGTCACGACCACGGGCCTGGCGCTGTGGCTGTGGTCACACTCGCTGATCAGCGTCGGCGCCATCGCCCTGGCCACCGGCCTGGTGATTCGCATCGTCAACATGTCGGGCTGGATCATGTGGGTGGTCAACGGCATCTTCGAGAACATCGGCATGGTGCAAGATGGGCTGCAAACCATTGCCCAGCCCGTCACCGTCAGTGACAAGCCCAACGCGCCAGCACTGCGTGTCAGCCAGGGTGCGGTGCACTTCAAGCAGGTCGACTTCCACTATGGCAAGGCCAGCAATGTGATTCAGGGGCTGGAGTTGAACATCAAGCCGGGCGAGAAAATCGGCCTGATCGGCCCCTCGGGCGCCGGCAAATCGACGCTGGTGAACCTGCTGCTGCGTTTGTACGACATCCACGGTGGGCAGATTCTCATCGATGGCCAGGACATCGCCGAGGTCAACCAGGCCAGCCTGCGCGCGCAGATCGGCATGATCACCCAGGATACGTCGCTGTTGCACCGCTCGATTCGCGAGAACCTGCTGTACGGCCGACCCGAGGCCAGCGAGGCTGAAATGCTCGAGGCCGTGCACCAGGCGCGGGCCGATGAGTTCATTCCGCTGCTGTCCGATGCCGAAGGTCGCATGGGGCTGGACGCACATGTTGGCGAGCGCGGGGTGAAGTTGTCCGGCGGCCAGCGCCAACGTATCGCCATCGCCCGCGTGCTGCTGAAGAACGCGCCGATCCTGATCATGGACGAAGCCACCTCAGCGCTGGATTCGGAAGTGGAAGCGGCCATTCAGGAGAGCCTGGAAACGCTGATGCAGGGCAAGACGGTCATCGCCATCGCCCACCGCCTTTCCACCATCGCGCGCATGGACCGTTTGGTGGTGCTGGAGAAGGGTCGGATCGTGGAGATGGGCAGCCATGCCGAGCTGCTCGCCCATAAAGGGCTGTATGCGCGGTTGTGGCAGCACCAGACCGGTGGCTTCGTCGGGGTCGATTGAGCCGGCCAGGAGCGGCCAGCTGGCCGCTCACCTTGACGATATCGGCCTGAGCCGGGACACATTAGACTGCTTTGCGCATCCTCTGCGCTCCAGCGGAAGCGCCGGTCCGGCGCTCCGGTTAGCCACGATGGCCGGCAAAGCCGGGTCAGCTCAGGCGCCATCGACCAACCTGACAGAACGCTGTAGCCGCCATCGGGGCTGCTGCGCAGCCCATCGCGACTGAAGTCGCTCCAA
Source organism: Pseudomonas sp. (assembly GCF_032058845.1). Taxonomy (GTDB): domain Bacteria; phylum Pseudomonadota; class Gammaproteobacteria; order Pseudomonadales; family Pseudomonadaceae; genus Aquipseudomonas. The sequence goes on from NZ_DAMCCR010000072.1 coordinate 19,492, forward strand.
CCCGGGCGTCGCTCCAACACTGCATCGCTGTAGGAGCGGCTTCAGCCGCGATGGCCGGCTAAGCCGGCCCAGTTCAGGCGCTATCGCCCAACCTGACAGAACGCCGTAGCAGCCCTACTCCGTAATGCGATAAGGCAACAATGTTCGCGCCTGCTCCGCATACGCCAGTACCCCGTCGCGTTCCTCGCGTAGAAAATCCTCCACGGCCTTGCGCAAGCCAGGGTGCAACAGGTAATGCCATGACCGCGTGATCACCGGCTCGAACCCGCGGATCAGCTTGTGCTCGCCTTGGGCGCCGGCGTCGAAGCGGCCAATGCCCTTCTCGATCGCGACGTCCATACCCTGGTAGAAGCAGGTCTCGAAATGCAGTCGGTCGAACTCATCCAGGCAGCCCCAGTAGCGCCCATACAGGGTTTGATCGCCCAGCAGGCTCAGGGCCATAGCTACATCGCGGCTGCCCTGGCGGGCGATGACGACGTGAATGGCCTCGGGCATGCGCTCGCCGATCAGGCTGAAGAACTCACGGGTCAGGTACGGCGCGCGGCCGCGTACCGCGTAGGTGTTGGCGTAGCAGCGGTAGATGAAGTCCCACTGCACCTGGGTCAGCTCGGCGCCGGTGAAGCGGTCGAAGACGATGCCCTGCCCCGCCACCTGCTCACGCTCCTTGCGCATCTGCTTGCGCTTGCGTGAGGTCAAGGTGTCGAGGAAGTCCTGAAAGTCCCGGTAGTTGCGGTTCTGCCAATGGAACTGGCAACCCAGCCGCTCCAGCCAGCCCGGTTGCGCGCTGATCAGAGGGTCGAGTTCAGGCTCGGTAAAGTTGATGTGGGCGCTCGATAGCTGGCCCTTGGTGAGGTATTCCGGCAACGCCTGGAGCACCAACTGGCTGTCCTCGGGGCTTCGGCTCAACAGTCGTGGTCCGGTGACCGGGCTGAACGGTACGGCGCCAAGCAGCTTGGGGTAATAGGCGATGCCGGCCCGTTCACAGGCGTCGGCCCAGCCGTGGTCGAACACGTACTCGCCGAACGAGTGCCATTTGCGGTACGCCGGCAGCAACGCGCGCACCTCACCATCGCGCTCCAGCACCAGATGTTCGGCGGCCCAGCCGGTCTGGCGGCTGACGCTGCCGCTGTCTTCCAGCGCGCTGAGAAAGGCATGGCGCAGGAACGGCTGGTCGGCCGGGACGAAGGCATCCCAGGTGCTTGCGGGCAGGTCACGCAGGTGGGCAAGGCTGTGCAAGCTGATCACGGCGACTACTCATGTAGGAAGTTTCAGCAGTATCAGGGAACAACCCGCCCAGACTCAAACCATCGTATCGACTTAACCTCAGCGCCATCATTCAGACATTATTCTGTAATCACCCCCCGCAATACTTGCGCCTGTTTTCGGAACTCGAGAAACCTGTCTATTCAGGGCCTTTCCGCAGACATGCCAACTTTGATGGGGGTGGGCGTTTCCAGCCTCCCCACACTTTCCAAACGGGAGAACTGTATGCGCGTTGTTTCTACACTTACCGGAGTCAGCCTGACCGGCCTGGTGCTGGCCCTGAGCACTCCGGCCAGTGCTGCCGTCGACGCCAAGCTGCTCGAAATGCTGCGGGCCAATGGCTCGATCAATCAGGCGCAGTACAGCGAACTGCAGGCGGATCTCGCCAACGAAAACAAAGAAAAGGCCGCGCAGAAAGCGCAGGTCGAGCGCGCCAGCTCCTTCGAACAGAAAGTGGCCTGGGCCGCCAAGACCCAGGTCAAGGGCGATGTACGTCTGCGTTACGAAGACGTCAACGTCGACAACCCGATCAGCCGCAGCAACAACCAGGACCGCGAGCGTGTGCGTGCCCGCGTCGGCTTCTACAGCGAGATCAACCCGCAGGTCGACGCTGGCGTGCGTATCGCCACCGGCAGCAGCGCCGATGGCCGCTCGACCAACCAGAGCCTGGACAACTACTTCGAGAAGAAATCGCTTTGGGTGGACCTCGCCTACCTCGACTGGCACCCCACGGGCATTCCGAACCTGCACCTGGTTGGCGGCAAGATGCCGCAGCAATGGGTGAGCATGGGCGACATCATCTGGGACAGCGACCTGAACCCGGAAGGCGTGGCCGTCACCTACAAGCACAACGTCGGCAGCGCGGAAGTGTTCGGCAGCGCCGGTCACTACACCCTCAAGGACAACGTCGACGGCGACGGCGTACAGTTCAAGCACGACGCACAGCTCTACCATGCTCAGTTGGGCACCAAATTCGCTGCGACCGACGCGCTGAAGTTCACCGTGGGTGCCAGCCTGTTCGCCTACGACAACGACAAGCCATCGGCTTTCCTGCGCGCCTTGGGCAACACCACCGATGAGTTCCAGCTGGTCGAAGGCTTTGGTCAGGTGGACTTCACCGGCTTCGCCATTCCGTTGTCGGCCTATGGCCAATACGTGAAGAACACCAAGAGCACCGACGGCATGGACGTAGCCTGGCTGACCGGTGTGAAGACCAAGCTGGGCGCCTGGAGCCTGGACTACAACTACCGCGACGTGCAGCGTAACGGTGTGGTCAGCGCCTTCACCGACTCGGACTTCGGCAACGGCTTTACCGGCTCGCGCGGTCACAAGGTCAAGGTCGGCTACGAGATCGACAAGAACTTCTCGCTTGGCGCGGCCTATCTGATGGCCAAGACCGACTACTCCAACCTGCCGAACAGCGATGCTAGCGTCGATACGCTGCAGGTGGATCTGGAAGCGAAGTTCTAAGGTTTGTAGCACCCCTGCGGTACTACAGCGGGAAGCGCCGATTCCATCCGGCGCTTTCCGTTTTTTTTTGGTTGGTTGTTTTGCTGGTTGCTTGATATGGCTGTAGGTGGGGTTTTTTGGGGAGTGGGCTTGGGGTTTTGGGGTTTCTGCGAGGGATTTGTGGGCGGTTGGTCACCTTTTCGCCTTTACGGCGACGTCCTTTTGCGGCGGCTGCCCGCCCGGGGCAAAAGGACGCAAAAACGCTGGCTCCCGCAGCCGGCCCTTCGCTGCGCTGCGGGTGCCCTGCGTTCCGGGGCTTTACGGGGCTGCGCGGCCTACGGTTTGCTGCGCAAACCTACATCTCGCGACTTCGGCTGCGCCTCAGCGGCGCTGCGCGCCGGCCCCTTCAAGCCCCTGCACTTCGGCCGGCTGAAGTCGCGATCTCGGGCGTCTGAGCTGGCCAGTCATGAAGAACCAGAGCAACGGCAACGGCAACGGCAACGGCAACGGCAACGGCAACGGCAACGGCAACG
>NZ_DAMCCR010000073.1:0-22500 GCF_032058845.1 Pseudomonas sp.
GGCCGTGCACATCGACCCGAGCCAGGGCGCCTGGGCGCTGCTCTGGCTGGACGCACTCGAAGCGCAGCAGCGCTGGTCCGACGCCGCCGCTGCAGTGGACACCGGCATCCGGCTGGGAGCGCCCAATCGCAGTGATCTGCTGGCCCGCCGCCAGACCCTGAACCGACGCATGGCCGTGCGCCCGGCCGAGCAAGGCTATCAGGCGCTGATCGCCAACCGCCCCGGCGATGCCGTATCGCTGGCCCGCGAAGCCACGCGTCTGGCACCGGACATCGCCAGCCATCGCCTGCTGCTGGTCACCGCGTTGCTGCTCGACAAGCAATCGGCTGCCGCCGAACAGGCTGCCAACGAGGCGCTGGATAACGACGACGAAAACACCGTGATGCTGGTCATGCGCGGTTACCTGCGGCAGTTCCAGGGCAACAGTGCCGCGGCTCGCGCCGACTTCGACAGCGCGCTGGCCCAGGACTGGCTGGACGAGGAGCAACTGCGCAATGTCCGTCTGCTCGCCATCGATGCGGCCCTGGCAGGCGGTGACAGGGCACGCGCCAGCACCCTGCTGGCGCCGATGGACCCCACCGATGAGGCCGTGTCGCGCCGGCACAAGGCCCTGTCGGACGGCCGCACCCCGATAGCGCCATTGACCCTGAGCAGCTATCCCTCACCGCAGCAGTCGTGCCAGGACACGCCTTACGGCACCCAGTGCGAACTGCTTCCGGCCGATACCAGCGGCGCCAGCGGGCCGGCCAGCGAAGCCTATGCCGCCTACGCCCGCGAGGATTTTCAGGAGGCCATTGCGCAAGCGCGCAAGGCGGTCGAGCTAGACCCGGACAACCTCGAATTACAGCGTCTGCTGACGTTCACCCTGGCCGCCGGCAACGCTCGCCAGGCCGCCGAAGCCGAGCGGCGCCTGAACGACGCCATCGCCCGTACGCCCAGCGACACCGACCTGCTGATGCAGCGCGGTTACCTGCGTATGCGCAGCCGCCAGCCGGCGCGCGCGCGCGAAGACTTCCGCGCCGCCCAGGATGTCAGCAAGGGCCCGAGCACGGCCATGCTCGATGAGGCCTACGCGCTGTCGGCGATGGGCGAAAACCCGACAGCGGTGCGCCAGCTCAAGCGTGCCATCGACCTCAACGATGCCGATCAGTTGCCGCTCGACTCGACGCAGCGCTACAACACCCGCAAGGCCGTGGCCGACCTGGACCGCGAATGGGGCGCCACCGTTGCCCACGGCTACCGCGGCGCGCGCCCCAGCACCACGGTGGCCGGAGCGGGCCTGAGCACGTCGGGCGATTCGATCTTCAATACGGTCGAGGGCTACTGGCGTCCGAGTCAGCTGAACAACCAGAACGGCATGCTCGAAGTCTACGGCAGGCTGACCAACACCCTGTACGACGAAGGCGGCAAGTTCCAGTCGCGACGCTTCGTCGACCCTTGCTCAGGCATCAGTGCCGAAGACGTTCGCGACTCGACCGACCGCACCACGCAGTCCAACTCGGTTGCAGGCTTCCCCAGCACCATCGGCTCGCTCGGGGTGCGCTACCTGATTTCCGATACCGGGTTCACGGTGGGGCTGGAACGACGGTTCTTCATTGGCTCGGGGACGCGGGAAGGGACGGCGTATCCGGCTTCGAATACGGATCGGTGTTCGATTCAACGGGCCATCACAAAGCAGAACGATGCTACTACTCAGGCCACTCCCGGCGCCCCCACGATCAACGGCCTCCTCACCCGCTATAAGCTCGACAGCAGCGCTGGCGGCTGGTTGGCCTACACCACCTACGGTTTCTACCGCGGCACCGAGCTGCGCCAGGACGTGTCCAACTGGTTCACTGCCGAAGCCTATTCGCAGCTGGGTTACTCACTGGAAGACAATTCGGCGAAGTACACCTTCCACGATGTCGACTCACGAGGCCGCGCGGGCCGTGAACTGATGGAAGAAAACGGCCGACTGCGCCGCGAGCAGCTGTTCCTGACCAACGAAATCCGCATTGGCCGGAGCTTCCGCCTGGGCAGGGCCCCGCTGGTGCTGTTCCCCCATGTGGTGGGCGCCGCCGACTGGATCTGGCAAAAGGACCAGGCCACCGACCTCACGCTCGGCAGCGGCACCGACGCATTTCCTGTACTCGCCAAAGAGCTCAAAGACAAAAACTACTCGCTCACCAGCGACGCCCGCACCTGGTCCATGGCCGCCGGCCCTGGCGTGAACCTGCGCTACTGGTTCCGCGAAGACCACTACCACGCCCCGCGCTCCTACCTCGACTGGTCGATGCAGTACCGCCTGCCCATTGGCGGCGGCGCGACCGAACGGGCCAAGGGGCTGTTCATGAACCTGACGCTGTCGTACTGAGCAGCGCCATGCCGAGGAGACCCTCCATGATTTTTTCGCCATTGTTCGCCCCCGTCACCAGACGCCTGAGCGCCGCGCTACTGGCTGCCACCTTTAGCGTTGCAGCTGGGTCGGCAGCCGCCGATGACGCCTCGATCGTGCTGCGCGGCAGCGACGGCTGGCTGTTTCCCGGTTGGGGCAGCCTCAGCGAGGTCGACAGCCGCGGCATTGCTGCCTCCACCGCCCTGATCAAGGAAGCCCAGCAGGCTTTGGCCGCCCGGGGGGTAAAGCTGCAAGTGCTGGTGCTGCCCGACAAGACACGCTTCTATCCGGACAAGCTGCCTGCCGGTAAAGCCCTCAGCCCGGCCGTGCAGCAGCGTTACCAGACCATCCTCACCAGCCTCCACCAGGCCGGCATCAGCGCCATCGACGACGAAAAGGTGCTGCGCCAACTCAAGGACAGCGGCAAGGACGTGTTCTACCGCACCGACCAGCACTGGACGCAGGCCGCCGCCGACGCCACGGCCCAGGCCACCGCCGCCCAGGCGCGCGAGGCCGTACCCGCGCTCAACGGCGACGCGGGCAGCGGCATGGCCCTGGGTAGCGAGTTGAAGGAGCGCCGCTATGGCGATCTGGCTGAACGTTTTCTCACCCCTGAACAGCGCAAGGCCACCGGCCGGGAAACCTTCACCATACGCCGCCAGGTGGCCGCCAACAGCCTGCTGAGCGACAGCGCCGCACCGGTGCACGTGACCGGGCACAGCATGGTGCAGCCGTACTTCGGCTTCCCACAGAAGCTCTCCAACAGCCTCGACCGCCCGGTGTCGGTCAACTGGAAGCCGGGTAACGTCGGCCAGTGGATCCTGTTGCTGGAGTATCTCGAATCGCCTGACTTCAAGCGCAACCCGCCGCAGGTCCTGGTCTGGCAGGTGTTCGAGCCCACCTACGCGCAAGGCCCGCAGGCCAGTGGCCTGTGGGACAACGCCTCGATCATGAGCGCGGATGCCTGGCGCCAGCGCCTGCGTGCGGCGCTCGGCAAGTGATCGATGGCCGACAGGGAATCGCCAGCCTCCCCTGCACCGCGTCTACGCAGCAGCGGCCTACATGATTCCCTCGGAACTGCTGGCCTGCGGCGTTTTCCCAGGCACCCCTTCGAACACGATCAATCGCAAGGGCCTGGCCGAGCTGTATCAACAGGCCCGTTCGAGAAAAACCAAGGAACCCCAATGACTGCCCGTACCGTGACCGCTGCTGCGCTGCTGCTGACGAGTGCTTTTTCCACCGCCTTGCAGGCCGAGGGCCGGTTGGCCCAGCTGTACGCACCGCGTCCGCCCGCCGACTCGGCCTTCGTGCGGGTGCTGCAGCCGGCGGGCAAGGCAACGCAGGTCCAGGTCGGGCCAAACGCCCCTCAGCCTGCAGGCTCCGATCACCTCGCCAGTGCCTACAACGTGGTCGAGGGCGGCAAGCCCTTCACCGTACAGATCGACGGCGCCACAGTCGGGACACTGAGCGTGGCGGCGGGCAACTATCAGAGTGTCATGCTCGACGGCGGCACGCTGCGGGCCCTGCCCGAAGCCAGCGCCGGTGACAATGCGCTCAAGGCCGAGCTGCGCTTCTACAACCTCGTCGCAGATTGCCCGACTGCCCAGCTGCAGCTCAAGGATGGCCTGGCGTTGTTCACTGAGGTCTCGCCATTCAGCAACCAGGCGCGCGCCATCAACCCGGTAAGCGCCTCACTGCAGGCCGGTTGCGCGTCGGCGCAGACCGACGTGCTGGCGATGCCGCTCCTGCAGCCTGGCGATCATTACGTGCTGTTCCTGACCGGCAGCGCCGCTGCGCCGACGCTGCGTGGCGAGCTCAGCCGCACCGCACCCTGGACTCGGTAAACCCGTATTGCCGGCGAGCTGCAAGGGCAGATTCTCGACCAGTTGCTGCAACTGCACGGCGGCTCCGGCTACAGCAGCGAGTACGGCATCGGCCGGGCCTGGGCGGATGCGCGGCCCATGCGCAGCTTCGGCGGCGGCAGCGAGGCCATGCGGGAAATCGTCGGCCGCAGCCTCTGACTGCGCTCAGCCCCTGAGCCAGTCTTCGCGCAGCCTACGCGCGCGGGGGTCGTCAGCCAGTGCCCAAGGGTCCAGGGCGAAGGCGATGACGTTGTCGGCACCAGCGCTGCGCGCCCATTCCAGCTGGCGCCGCACCCGCACGTAGTCGGCCGAGCGCGCAGTGAAATCGGTGCCGTCGTTCTTCGGCGACGGCAATTGCTCGAACAATTCCACCACGATGTCGAACGGCACCTGGCGCTGACGCAGCTCCAGCAGCAGCGGTTCGATGGCCAGCACGTTGCGCAGCCCCGCCACACCGACGCCGTCCTGCACCAGCGGGCGCAGTGGCGCGGTATCGAGCAGAACACGCCACAACTGCGACAGTGAGCCCTGCGTGGCCAGCACACTGAAGTACGTGGAAATCGCCGGAGTACGGCCACTGTGCTGGATCGCGCTGCTGGAAAACCCCTGCAGCCACTGCGCAAGGCGTTGCTGGCGGTCCAGGGTCGCCCAGTGGTACTGCTCGAGTTCATAGGGAATGTACCAACCTGCGAAGGCCCGATGGCGCGGCCAGGGCGCGCTGGCCATGTAGTGCTGCGCTGCCGCCAGCGAGGCGTCGAAGAACGCCGCCTGGCCCGACGGGTCGGCCGAGAGCGCCTGCCACCAGGCGTTGTCGCAGGGCAGCCCGACCTGCACCTTCATGCCCTCGTCGTGGGCGATGTCGAACACGGTCCGCAGCAGCGCCTCGGGCGCCATCCACGCCGACGCGCCGCCAATCAGCCCGACCCATTGCAGGGTCAGGGTCTGGCATCCCATGTCGGCCATCGCCGACAAGCGCGCGCGCCATTGCGCGGGGGTCAGGTCCGCATGGCTTTTCCACAGCTGCAGGAAACTGCCTTGCAGCCCCGTCGCAGGCGCACAGCCCGGGATGCCGACGACCAGCGGTGCGCAGGCCAGCAGTGACAACAACCGGCGTCGGCTCAACGTGACGTGGGTAATGATGAAGGCCTTTTCGGAGCGTGGGTGGGCTTCAAGAAGCAGGCGTGCATGGTAGCCCCGGCAGCGATTTCTGACATCAAGCAAGCGTCGACCTGGCGCCAACAGAGCGCCCGGTGCAGCCGTTAGACGTGCTCTGCCGCAGGCCAGAGGCGCGTGGGCGACAAGCCGTTTTTAAGCCGATCCGCGCTGAGGGATGTCGTTCTCAATCGCGGGAGGCCGCATCGCTTGTCCTTCCTCGACCTGATCGGTCTTATCCACAGCCCCCGCTCCCACAGCCCCTCATACGCCCACCGCCGCCCGCGCAAACCGCCGCGCCAGAAACGGCGCGATATCCACCAGCGAAGGCTCATTGTGGATAACTTTATCCAGCATCACCCCGGTAATGGCCGACGTCAGAATGCCGGTGCGGAAATGTCCACAGGCATTGAAATACCCCGGCATTTCATCCACAGGCCCAAGAATCGGCAGCTCGTCCGGGGATCCAGGCCGCAGCCCGGCCCAGGTGCGCTTGAGGTTCACGTGCGCCAGCGCCGGTACACAGCGGGTCGCGCCCTGCACCAGGCTGGTGATTTCGGGGATCGTGGTGCTGACGTCGAAGCCTTTCTCTTCGGTGGTGCTGCCAATGAGGATCTCGCCGTTGTCCTTCTGCGCCATGTAGCAATCGCTGGTCGTGATGCAGCCGTCGAGCAGCTTGGGCAGGCGCTCGGTCAGCACGATCTGGCCCTTCACCGGTTTCACCGGAATCGACAGGCCCGTGGCCCACTCGCTGAGTTCGGCAGCCCAGGCACCGGCAGCGTTGATCAGGGTGTCGCAGTGGAAATCACCGGCCTGCTCGGTGCGCACACCCTTGATCCGCCCGCCGTGGTGCAGCACATCGGTGACCCGCGTGTTGAGGTACAGGTCGACACCATTCTGCCGCGCCGCCTCCATGTACGAATCACCCAGGCGGAACGGGCTGAGCTGGTGGTCGCAGAGAAACTCCAGCGCGCCGTTGGCCTCGGCCGACACCGCCGGCTCAGTGGCGCGCAGGGCCTTGCGGTCGAGCCAGCGGATCTGCTCCTGCAGGTGCGGGATGTGCTTGACGATGTGCTCGGCGTAGAGCTGGTCTTCGTCGTCCTGAATCACGTACTTGAGCCCGGTGCGTTCGAACTTGAAGTCCATGCCGTGGCGCTCGATCAGTTCCTGGTGCAACTGCGGATACATCGCGTTCGACTGCAACGCCAGGTCAAAGAAGCACTGCGGCAGGATGTGCGGCGTGCTCGAATCCACCGCCACCGCTGCACCATGGGCCTGGCGCTTGGCCTGGGACGAGAGCATGCGAAAGAAGATCACCCCACAACCCAGCCCCACCGATTCGCCAATGGCCCACAAGCCCCCGGCCGAGGCGCGGGTGGCGTTGCCCGGGCGCTTGTCGTCGATCAGGGCGATGCGCAGGTTGCCGCGCTTGGACAGCTGGTACGCACACGAGGCGCCGATCACTCCGGCGCCGGCAATCACGATGTCGTAAGTCTTGGTCATGCTCAGGCCTCCGTGCCCAGGTTCTGGAATGCTGAAAACGGTACGGGGTCCACCGGAAAACGCGGCCGCAGCCAACCCACATCCGCGCGCCCGGTGGATGCCCGCAGGCGGTCGCTGCAATAGCCCACGCACATGCGTCCCTGACAATCACCCATGCTGACGCGGGTGCGCATCTTCAGCCCGGCCATGTCCTGCACGCCCTGGGCCAGGGCCAGGTCGATGGCATCGCGGGTCACCTGCTCGCAGCGGCAGATCACGGTGTCTGGCTGCGGCAGCTCGATCTGCGCCGGGCCGCGCGCGGTGTAGCGCTCCACCCCGGAGCGGAAACGTTTGATCGCCGCCAGTTGCCCCAGGTAACGCTCGCGCCGCTCGATGGCCTGCTCGGCGTTCAGCACCTTGAGCTGCTGCAGCATCGACACCGCCGCAATCCGCCCCGTGAGCATCGCCGCCTCGCCACCGCGAATACCGGCCATGTCGCCGGCCAGGTGGATGTGCGACATGCTGCTCTGCTGCCACACGTTGCACTCGGCGCGCAGATAGCCATCGTCGCTGAAGCCATGGGCCAGGCCCAGTTGCTGGCTGAGCTGAGTTCGTGGGATGAAGCCATAGCCCACCGCCAAGGTCTGTACCGACTCGCGCTGCACGCGGGTCAGGTCGGCTTTCCAGTCCGGGTCGTAAGGGGCCACGCTCACTTCATTCAGCTCGCCCTCCCCTCGCGCTTGCACCACACCCCAGCCGTAGTGCATGGGAATGCCGTTGAGCTTGAGGTAGCCAAGCATGCTCAGGCCATCGAGAAACAATTGCGGCTTGTTCATCAGCGCCAGGCTTTCGCGGGCTATACGACCAAACGCACAGGCCTCGTACACCCCCGCCACCTTGGCCCCGGCCGCATGCAGCTGGCAGGCCACCAACGGCAGCAACGGCCCGGTGCCGGCGATCAGGGTTGCGCCCAGCGGCTTGACCACGTTGCTCTTGATCTGCAACTGCAGCCCGCCAAGCAGCATCACCCCCGGCAGCGTCCAGCCCGGAAATGGCACGTTGCGCTCATGGCAACCGGCCGCCAGCAACAGCTGCTCGAAACCCACCTGCTGCAACTGCTCGTGCTCATCGAGCACCGCCAGCGACTGCTCGTCACCGCCCACCACACGGCTGTTCAAGCGTACGTCGACCAAATCGGCACAGGCCGCAAACTGCGCGTGCAGCGCGCCCAGCGCCTTGCTGTAGCGTGCGCCCAGATAGCCCAGGTCGACCCCCGCCCGCAGCGGCCCGCGAAACACCACACCGCCCGGGCGCGACGCCTCATCGATCAGCACGCTGGCCACGCCCTCCCCGGCCAGCTCGATGGCCGCCGCCATCCCCGCCGACCCACCGCCGACGATCACCGGACGCACGCTCATACCCGCGCCTCACTGCCAATGCGATTGACCTCGGTCTCGATCCGCATCCCGGCGCGCACCACGGTCTGGCAAGCGCGACGCTTGGGCCGACCGTCGATGGCCACCAGGCAGCAATGGCACACGCCCATGCCACAGAACGCACCACTGAGCTGGCCGTGGTCGTTGCGCGCCAGTTGGCGCAGGCCGACGGCGTTGAGCACGCTGAGCACGGTTTCGCCCGGGGCGGCGGTGACGGCGGTGCCGTTGATGTGCAGCGAGAGCTGGTCAGCCGCGAGGGGCTGGATGTCGAGTATGCGTTCCATGAGGGTATGCCTTGTCGTCCATGTCAAAGAGATCGGACAGGGTAGGCGAGGTGTCTGTAGGGAAAATTGACTTGAGGCGGGTAGAAGGTGGATAGCGGGGGAAGGACGATGAGTGGTGGTAGGGCGTAGCAGGTCTGCGTGTGTGATGCCCGATGCGAGCGGCGACGCTCTACCGCTGGCGGCAGAGACTCCACTCTCTGGGCATGATGGTCCTTCATCAGCCAGAACAAACAGCGCTCGATTACAGCGGGGGGTTACCCTGCTGGGCCTGCATGTACCGGCGCAGCAGCAAGTTGATGCGCGTTTGGTAGCCCGCACCTTGGCCCTTGAACCATTGCAAGACGTCGGCATCGAGTCGGATGGTGACTGCCTGCTTTACAGGCACATGGAGCTCTGCGCGGCTGAAAAAATCGTCACCCAGCTCTGGCATGTCACTGGTATCTACCTCTTGGTCATCCAGCCCGGACAGGCGTTTCCAGTCAGTTTTCGATGGTTTCGACATAGCGCTTGGCCTCCTGTCTGGTAGCTTTTCGGGCCGAGATGATGCGAATCACATCACCTCACCGCTCTGTGTACACCACTACGCCAATCAGCACCTTGATCCAGCCAATACTGATCCAGCGCTCCTCGCCGTAGTCGATCCGCTCATCGCGCAAGGCCAGCATAGGGTGCTGGAAGATATCGGGCACATCATTGAAGTCGATGCCAGGCTTGCGGATATTAGTTTGGTTTTTGATTTCGTCCCATTCAAACCGCATGGAGCATCCTGTATGTACTGATGTACATACACAATACGCTCATTCGTGAATAAGCAAAGCCCCGCGCGTCAGCGTCGCTGCCCTGACTAACGAGTTGTTTTTCAAGCTGCTCGGACCTGGACTTCTGGCTACCCATCGAGAGTGCCAGACCAAAGAAGTTGCCTCACTGTATACCGGACTCCAACGCCTGTGCCGCTTGCCAGGACTGATACCCGGACAGGCCCGCCTTCACGCCTTGCAGCGCAGTGAGGCGACTGTCGTCTTCGCGTTTGGCCTGTTGAGCGTTTTGGACGGTGGTGTTCACCGCCTCGCCGACTACCCCGGAGAACGCCAGGGTCAGGCCAGACTTCTCGCTTTCATGTTGTGATTGAATCGAGGCCTAGTTGGCGGCATCGACGATGCGCGCGTTCTGGCCGCCAAACCTGACGTCCTTGCCGGTCACAATGTCCGCTGCGATGGCATCGACATCCTTGCCGGCCGTGACATTCACCTCGCCCAGAACGCCGAGGCTGAGGTTCAGCGCGTCCTTGCTGGCCAGGGCGTTGTCCATCAGGTAGCGGTACTGGTCGTAGTCGCTGCCCAAGCCGTCGGCGAGGAAGCGTTGGCCGTTGAATGCGTTGTGTGCTTATAGGCGAAAGACTTATAGTCCGCGCGTCGCTCACATAGCGATTCGGGTTTGGCGACCTGACGGTGGAGAAATGCGCAAGCTTGCAGCGTTCTGCAGCAGCTCGCGCGCGCAAAGTCGTTTTATGACGGCTGTGCGTGGGAGACCTTCGGGTCTGCCGGTTTTCTCTACTGCCGGTTCGCCAACCTGCGTACAGCTGTCACCCATTCGTTTGGCGACGTTTGAGTGATGGTATTTATCACTTGAGTAGAGGCCGAAGATGAGCAGATATATTCCCTTGACAGACATCGATTCGAACGCGCCAGCACTGTGGATCGACACACAGGCGCCGCTTGGCATCTTGCATGATGCGGCGATGCACAGGATTCGTGCTGTGACTGAAGCGTTGGAAGAATTTGCAAACGAGCAAAATGAGAATTGTGAAGCGTCTATGCCGAGCTATTGGGCAAAGGTGCTGGCGGTGCAACTGCGGGACGGATGCGACTTGCTTGATGTTCTTGGGAAAAATCTCCATCAAATAATTTAAAAGAGGCTGGGCAGTTAATTTCTAACTGCCCTTGAAAAACTAAACTTTAAAGAGCCTCCTAGTAAATCCTAGGCGTTCGCGACGACTAAAATTAACTCTAATTCATTACAGCTAGAATTTATGATTAATTCGAAAAATGTAAACATTTAGATAATAATCCAAGACAACTTAATCAACCGAAAGTCACAACGTAATAATAATTATCTCTATAAGAAATCACTCATCAAACACAGGCTCAATGCACATATTATGAGTTTCCAACGTAGGTAACTCCACTCGGAAGTCTAAAAACCCAAGGGTCCTGGGCAAAAGAAGAAAAAACATCCAGTCTGCTACCATCAGTAAATATCAATGATGGGTCTATCGGCTGGTTTATGTTGATCCAGGAGATATTTTCTAGTGATAGCCCGACTAGTCTCATCAAACCCTTTTCTACTGGGTCGTCCCAGCATGTGAACAAGAGTTCGCTACCTTTAGACACCCTCCAAACGCTGAGAGTGCTAAAGCTCCAGGCTTCACCAGAAATAATTAAATTATCATCAACCCATATAACCTCCTTGATTTCCAGAGGAAAATATGAACTCGCAACTCTCAGAAAATCAAACATTATTCTACCTGCTCAATATGGGTTTTTGTTCTGACCCACTGCTTTCTCTCATTATTAGAAAGACCTTTAGGAGGTTGCGGTGGTTTTCCAGTTGTTGGATCTATTGGTCCACCATTAGCATTTTCAAATGATGCTCTCTGCGAGTTTTTCCCGTCTGCCTTCATGACACGCACACGGGATCCATCCGGCATAATATACTGCGTACCAACAACATTTCCGCTTGTAGGTGAAACAACAGGTTTTGATGGGTAGCCCGCAGCCTCAAAATTAGCAATCATCTGGGACTGACTTCTAGGTAGTTCTACACCCGATGAGTGCTTGATAGGTGGTGCTTTATCCGAACCGCCTGTCTTTTGATTATCACAAGGCCCTTCATTATGAACCCAAGTCTTCAGCTCACCCACATAAAACGTATGCCCCACATCCACCGTAAGGTTGTACGTCTTCCCCTCCGGCAGATACAACTCTAACGACTCAACCTCCGACGAGCTGTCCTCCGATTCCCCATCAGCCAGCGATTGCAGGCGGTCGCCAGGCTTCAGGTCGATGACAGAAACGAAGTCGCGCTGTGCTGGGACGTAGAACGGATGGCTCGGGGTGACGAGCAGGGTCTCACCTGATGCGCCTCCATCGCTACGGACGCTCTTCAGCTTCAGGCGATAGATGGGTTGGTCGGAGCGCTGGTGCGTTGCCAGAATCTTCGCTGCAAATGGCTTGCCGCCGTGCTCGGGCTTGGTCCAGACCACATCGCCCACTTTGAGCGATTCGATAACGCGGTCCCCATCCGGAGTAGAGACTTTGGTCCCGGCCGCAAAGCAGCAAGGCGCTCGATCTGCCGGTCGATTCGCAGCGACATCCTCCGTGCCTTTCGACGCTTCGCTGGTCTTTTTAGGTCCATCAGCAGAAACCGACTTATGCCCCCCTACAGGCTTACGTCCGGAAATTCTACCCGTGACCACGGAGCCTAGGCTTACCTGCCTCGCCGCTCAGTCTAGTAGTGTTCTTTTTTTCTGGTAGTAATCGTCAAAATTTCCGTACCGCCACTGTTAATTTTTATATGAGACTGCACTTGGTATGGGATCTGTGTAGCAGCTTCAATTTTCGTTTCGAACAATGCCCGGAGATTCTTTACTTTTGCACCATTAAATTATCTGGAAAAAGGTAACCACTGGACCATAATCCTGATCTGAGTTAGAAACTACTACACTAAAATTCCTATCAGAGAATTTTTCTCTCAAAACCAAACGCCATGAGAATGCTATTACCGCGGCCAACTGTTCAAAAACCCTATCATCGACATTTTCAGAACACCCATCAAAGACATCATAAATATGCATATGATTGATCATTCTCTCGGTCGCGTGCAGGTCACCATTGAATTTTTCCAGCCAACATCTAACAACATCAATATCATATTTATTTTCTAAAAAAACGCCTTCTCCATCAACAATAAAATCGGGGAAAAAAAGCTTGCTCGACAGCAATACATCCTCAGGATTGCACTGATTGCTTATATAGGAGAGCTCATTGAGCTCATCTTTGTTCATCCACGCCGACTTCCAAGACTCATAACGATCTAAGCCGAGCATAGGATTAATTGTATTAATTTTCATTATGGAATCTCATCAGGTTTAGCAGGCCTTGGTGCTAATTTGGTCGAGGGCGATTGAACTCTGATCGTCCCGTCCGGCAAATTATTTCTACCGTATTCAATTACATGCGGTGTTTGCACATTAGCATGCGCGGCTCCAGTAACGTCAACTCTTTTAACAATCATTCCCGACGAATCATACACAGCATAGCTGGTAATATTCCCTTTATTATCAGCTCTATAAAGCGTTCCATTGACTGGTCCACCATCAAGTTTGAAACGTCCGCTTATCTGCGCTGCGTTTTGCAGCGGACCGCCTGCTAGGTTGCTGGCATTGCGAGGTACTGAAGGGGAGTTTATTCCTTTTGCCCCCTCAGATGCAGTATCACAAGGCCCCACATTATGAACCCAAGTCTTCAGCTCACCCACATAAAACGTATGCCCCACATCCACCGTAAGGTTGTACGTCTTCCCCTCCGGCAGATACAACTCTAACGACTCAACCTCCGACGAGCTGTCCTCCGATTCCCCATCAGCCAGCGATTGCAGGCGGTCGCCAGGCTTCAGGTCGATGACAGAAACGAAGTCGCGCTGTGCTGGGACGTAGAACGGATGGCTCGGGGTGACGAGCAGGGTCTCACCTGATGCGCCTCCATCGCTACGGACGCTCTTCAGCTTCAGGCGATAGATGGGTTGGTCGGAGCGCTGGTGCGTTGCCAGAATCTTCGCTGCAAATGGCTTGCCGCCGTGCTCGGGCTTGGTCCAAACAACATCGCCCACTTTGAGCGATTCGATAACGCGGTCGCCATCCGGGGTAGAGACTTTGGTCCCGGCTGCAAAGCAGCAAGGCGCTCGATCTGCCGGTCGATTCGCGGCGACATTCTCCGTGCCTTTCGAAGCTTCGCTGGTCTTATTAAGAAGCGGTAGCCACCATCGCGCCGTATCCTCCAACGCCTACAACAAGGCCAGCAACGATAACGCCAGCCGCAGTTGCTCTTTTCACGGCGGTGTTATGAGCACCAAGCTTGTCATCGCTCCTATCCCGGCCCTCGCTGAATAAGCCCCGCCCATAAAACTCGCCTGTCGCCTTGAGCTGTGCAATCTCTTCTTGGTTTACGCGCCAACTTACCAACTACTTAAACGCCAAGGGCGCTCATCAAATTCGAAGCATCCTTTAACAGGTCAGAATCTTGGCTTAAATTATTAAATTCGTTTAGGGCGCAAACGGCCTTTTGCGCCAAGCTTGTGTTTTCCTGCCAATACTCCGCACTCACACTTGCAAGAGCTACAATCAGTTCGCCGTCGTATTTCTCTCCTGCCAACACATCATCATGCAGAAATGTCACAGCAAAGGGTAATAATTCATTAACAAAAAAATTTTGCCTAACTGCGCGACATATGTCGCCTATACTTAAGTTTTCTAGCGGAGTATCACGTATTAAAAGATACCATTCGGTCAAAGAAGCAGGGCTGCTTGCTGGTTCCCAACCAATTTTAGTAAGTTTTTCCAAATCACGAAACGTCATATCCCGGCACCATTTAAAGCTGATTCAATACGATCGATAGTATCGACCGCTAGCTGACGCGCAGCTCGCGCTGAAGGTTCATTAATGCCCTCTAAGGTTTCCGCATGGTTCCGCAAACCTCGAAGAGTGTCGTTCATCTCTTTGAGGTGATCCCAATAACCAACCCCCAAGGCTTCGGTACAGGGTTACCTGCCATATCCTTTAATGTACCCGTAATATCACTATCCTTGAAATAGCGCGGTCCGCACTTGCGTGCCGATCAGATTCAGGTCGTTGCTGGTACGACAAGCTGGCGAGCAGCTTACAAGCCATGGTCACATGGGGTGTATCGGAAATTAAGATTTAAAAATATCATATATAGCTGCAAATCATTTCCATTAGTTTTTCTCGAGATGGCACCAGAGAGAAAAATTCCGAGCCTAGAGCCTCAACCGTGTTAGTCCATCTATAAACCTTATACTCATCAGAAAATACAGAAAGCACTCTAAAAAGTGAAATTTCATCGACAAGCTCTGCATTAGAGTCAATTTCAAAAACCAGAAGAAAACCTGAATAATTATGAGCAGGTAATATCAGACCTTCTTTTACCACGTATTCTACAAGGGAATCTTGTTTTAATATTTCTAGCCGTATGAATGGCTCTGAGCTCTGCTTATTACTCCAGTTGTTATTAATCTCCCACTTATTAATCTTAAAGTCTAAAAAATCAGACTCATTTAATTTTTCGTTACCTTGAATATAAGAAACTGGCAAATCACCCCATGCGCTTTCAATCAATGAATCCCGCTCAGGCAGTATGGAGTCACCTTCAACTACAACTACATATCTAGCTCTCATTACATATTCCCTGTTTCTTGTAAGCGTTTCAGACCTTTTTCAGCGTTTCTCACCAGTTGATCTCTTACAGATTGCGGCTGCCTTTTGAAAGCCTGATGGATTTGCGGGGCAAGAGGCATTGATAAATCTGGTCTGAAATCAACGATCGAATTTTTTCCGCTTCCCGATTGTATTTGAAGCTTACCATTAGGTTCGATATCCACACGCAGTAAGCGTTTGCGACCGCCAATTACCGCCTCTACTGGCCGACCAATTGTTTCGCTCGCTTTGATAGAACCTTTTGCACCGTTCGAGTTTCGAGAGTCACAAGGCCCTTCATTATGAACCCAAGTCTTAAGCTCACCCACATAAAACGTATGCCCCACATCCACCGTAAGGTTGTACGTCCTCCCCTCCGGCAGATACAACTCTAACGACTCAACCTCCGACGAGCTGTCCTCCGATTCCCCATCAGCCAGCGATTGCAGGCGGTCGCCAGGCTTCAGGTCGATGACAGAAACGAAGTCGCGCTGTGCTGGGACGTAGAACGGATGGCTCGGGGTGACGAGCAGGGTCTCACCTGATGCGCCTCCATCGCTACGGACGCTCTTCAGCTTCAGGCGATAGATGGGTTGGTCGGAGCGCTGGTGCGTTGCCAGAATCTTCGCTGCAAATGGCTTGCCGCCGTGCTCGGGCTTGGTCCAGACCACATCGCCCACTTTGAGCGATTCGATAACGCGGTCCCCATCCGGAGTAGAGACTTTGGTCCCGGCCGCAAAGCAGCAAGGCGCTCGATCTGCCGGTCGATTCGCAGCGACATCCTCCGTGCCTTTCGACGCTTCGCTGGTCTTTTTAGGTCCATCAGCAGAAACCGACTTATGCCCCCCTACAGGCTTGCGTCCGGAAATTCTACCCGTGACCACGGAGCCCAGAAGCTGTCCACCCCCTATCAGATACTGATCATTATCGCTGCTCTCAACAAGATCCCTACCTTCAAGCCCTTGAGCTAATCCTTTACCCGCTTCTCTAGTGACTTCATCAGCCGCCTCCAGAATCGCCCGGCCCTCTTTTGTTTGCGTAACAACGTAATTAGCGGCGTATAGCACTAAACCTTTAGGCCCCTGAGCTGCTGCTATTACCAGCTGTACAGCATTTTGCTGTTCCGGATGTTGTTCCACATACTCATTGGCACTCGCCATAGCGTCTAAAACTTTTTGCGAAAAGTTTCTCTGAATGCGCTCTGCGATGATCTCAGAGGTGTCCAGCTCCACGCCAGGGGCATAATTTCGAGAAGAAGCGTTCTCTTCCACGTTCGATCCGGATGAAGACAACTGTATGGATTTTAACTCGGACGGTAATGCTTTCAGCTCATTACCCGTGAGCTCTGCAAGTGCTCCCATCACTAATGTCTGAAAACTAGGGTCAGCCACAACCCCTCTTGCCTCACTCGCCGTTAAACCACCCTGCATTAATCTGTCAACCGTTGCCACAGCAAGCTCTTCACCCAATACCTCGGTGGCTGGCGCGCCAAGTTTACGTCCCAAATTACTTTCAATCCGATTGATGGCACGGGCCAGACCGATACCCGCTTCTTCGAAGTTTTGCCGAGCCGTCTCGTCATATGCCTTAAGTTGCTTTACCCACTCATGAGCAGTTTCCGTGGGTTTTACCGCCGCCTCAACCGACGACTTAGTGACATACAAATCAGTCCGATGCTCATCATCCTTCGTGACTTCATACGCTCTATTCACATCCCGGTTCAGTCCAGCCGTCGAGTCCTGACCCTCAGCATCACCGCGCACCACAACATCACCCGCACCCACCGTGCCGCGCACGATCTGCTGGCGATCTTTGTTGTAGTTCCAGCCCTCGACACTCCAACCGTTCTTGTCTTTATCGCTCTTACCGACCTGGCTTGGATCCTGGGTGGTCTTTTTGCCGGTGCCGTACGAACCACCCACATTCAGGTAGTACCCATGCTCCATGTCCTTACCAGCAATATCGCTGAACCCAAGCGTGTTGGTATCCAGCTTCAAGTTGCCAGTGTCCGATGCAATCAGCGCACCATCGAGCTGGGTATGGTTTTGGGTACGGATATCAAGCGCGTTCAGAGCAGTAATACTGGTTTGCTGCTCAACCCAGTTCTTGCTCCCCGTGGTCTGGCCATAACCCACAGAACCGCTGAAGCCGCTGCCAGGGCCAAACACGGCTGTCGCACTCAGGTCGAACTCTTTGCCCTGAGCCTTACCGGTGTCCGGCAATGAAGTGATATTGAAGTCACGCCCCACGCGGCCCAGCACATCATTGCCGCGCAGTGTTGCGCCGGCGACATTGGTGTCTCGCCCGCTGGTAAACGCCAGCTGATTACCTGCATAGAGATAGGCTTCCTGCTGCTGCTCGCCTTCGCGCTCCAGGCTGCCTTTACCGATATTGACGCTGACGTAAATCCCGATGCCTTCGGACCCAACAGCCAACCCAGCTTCTCCACCCCCGCTGCGACGACTGTTATTGGTCTCATTGTCGTTCTGCGCCGCCTTGATGTTGAGGTCATTGCCCGCCTGCAGGTTGATATCCCGTGCGGTCTGCACTTGCGTGCCGATCAGGTTCAGGTCATTGCTGGCTTGAAGGTTCGCATCACGACCGGCCTGCAAGGTCGTCACCGTCGAGGAGCCCTGGCTCTGATCGCCGTTAGCCACGCCACGGCTCGCGCCGACACCCACCTTGAAGCCGCCGCTGGTGCCGCCATGAATTCCGCTCCAGCCCTGCTCCTGACTGGTTTCCTGGCTGTAGCTGCCTTTGGCCGCGTCAAGCGTCACATCGCGGCCCTGGATGTTGATGTCACGACCTGACTGCAACTGGCCGCCGCTGATGCGCACGTCATTGCGCGCAGCGATGTTGACGTCGTTACCCGCGCTGAGCATCGAGCCGCGGCTGCTGGTCTGTTCAACGGTTTGCGTGCTGCGCTCGGTGCTGTTGCCGAACTTGCCATCGCCAGTAGGGCCGGAAAGGAACTGCGAAATGCTGTCTACGGCCTTCAGGGTGCTGGAGGCCTTGCTGACCGAGTCTTCGCCTTTACCGGCGCCGCGCACGGCATCCCTGGTGCTGCCGAAGTTGTGGTTCATGGTGGCCGTCAGGCCGTTGCGGGAGCGTTCGCGCTCTTGTTCGGTGACCTGCGATTCGCGAGCCGCATCGATGCTGACGTTGCGACCGGCAATCAGGCGGATGTCGTTGCCTGCGTCGAGGTCTGAGCCCACCTGATTGATGTCGCGTTGCGCCGCGACGTCGAGGTCTCGGCCAGCGCTGATCTGGCTGGCGGCGGCGGTTTCCTGGGCCAGACGGTCTTTGGCCTTGTTGCGTTCGGAACCGGCGAACAAGCTGACGCCGTTGTCGTCGGACGAAATGCCGATGCCGGACTGCTTCTTGCTTTTCCAGTCCTGGCTGGAGCGAGCGTTCTGCGCGGCCAGCACGTTGACGTCGCGGCCGGCTTGCAGGCCGACGTCACCGTTGGCGGCGACGCGGCTGCCTACCACATTGATGTCCCGGTCGCTGTGCAGATAGGCATTGCGCAGGGCAGTGAGCTGGCTGCCGACAGCGGTGCTGTCTTGCGCTTGGTTGCCGGCTTCTTTGGCCGTGGAGAACGACAGGAAGCCGCCGGACAGCGAGAGGCCGGTTTTCTTCTTGTATTTCTCTTGATGGCTGGAAGCTTCGTTGTTGGCCGACAGCAGGTTGATGTCGCCGTTCTTGTCGACCAGGCCTGCTCTGACATCCGCGTCGTTGCCGGCATCGAGGGTACTGGCGCGCAGGTTCACATCGCGGCCAGAAGCGATCACGGCATCGTTGGCGGCGCTCAGCTCGCTGCCGACTTGATTGATGTTGCTGGTCATCTGGCTCTTGCCGCTCTTCGACAAGCCGAAGGAGCCGGATTTGGTGGTCTTGCTGTAGGTGCCGTGCTGCTCGGTCGCCGAGTCGATGGAGACATCGTTGCGTGCGCCGAGCACCAGGTCGTTGCCGGCGCTGAGCTGGCTGCCGACGATGTTTACATCACGCCCACCGTTGAGGCCGACGCTGCCGTCAGCCGCTTTGCGGGTGTTGATGGTCAGGTCCTGGCCGGCTGCGATCACCGACGCCACGTTGGTCGCGTCGTAGGTTTCCTCTTGCTTGGTCTTCTTGCGACCGAACGAGCCGCTGCTCTTCTTGAACGAGTAGTAGGCGTTTTCGTCCTGAGCCGAGCTGATGTTCACGTCTTGCGCAGCGTCGAGTGCCAGGTTGTTGCCGGCATTGGCGCGGCTGGCCACGACGTTGATGTCGCGTGCGGCGTCGGTGTTCAGGTCGCTGCCAGCGTTCACGCTGGAAGCGAGCTGCTTGGCCTGCGTGGTGATGACGTAGCGGTGACCACCCTCGAAGGACTGATGCTTCTGAGTGTTGTCGGTTTTCGCCAACAAACTCACATCATTCCCAGCCTGCACCGCCACATCCCGCCCAGCCTGCAACGCCCCGTAATTGGTGACATCACGCCCCGCCACCAACGCCAGGTCCTGCCGCGCGCTGATCGCGCTACCGGCATCGGTCACCGTGCGGTAACCCGCGCCATCGCGCACCTGTATCGCCGTGCGTTCATTGATGATGTCGCCCTTCACCGCCGCCAGGTTCACGTTCTCGCCGCGAATCTGTCCGGCCATGGCGTTGCGGATGCTGTCCTGGGCGATCATCTGCAGGTGGTTGCCGGCTTCCACCAAACCGCCCTGGTAGAGGCTGCCGCCGCTGTTCACGCTAAGGTCGCGGCTGGCGCGCAGGGTGCCGACGTTGATCAGGTCGCCGCCGCTGATCAGGTTCAGGTCGCGGCCTTGAATCAGGCTGTTGCCGCGTACGTTGCGGCTGTCGGCCTGGGCCATGTACAGCACCGGCACCAGGACCTTCTGGCCATCCACGACGCGGCTTTCCATCCACACGATGTCGTGGGTCAGGGCGCTGACCTGCTCGGCGTTCAGGGCCACGCCGAGGCTGAGGTTCAGCGCGTCCTTGCTGGCCAGGGCGTTGTCCATCAGGTAGCGGTATTGGTCGTAGTCGCTGACCAGGCCGTCGGCGAGGAAGCGCTGGCCGGTCTGGGCCACCACGGCGTCGCGGATCAGGCGTTGTTCGTAGAGGCCGTCGCCCAGGCGCCGCCAGGTGCTGTCGGGGCGGATGTCGAGGCGGCTGAGCAGGTAGTCGGAGCCGAGGAAGCGCGACAGGTCGGTGAATTCAGGGTTGGTTTCGATCAGGTAGTGGCTGTTCGGGTCGGGGTTGCGGACGAACAGGCCATAGTCGCCTTTGGGCAGCTGGAAGGTGGCGCCGGCGGTGGGGTCGACCACGGCGAACGGGAAGCCGCTGTAGTCGACCGGTACCGTGGTGGTCTGGCCGTTGCCGTCGGTCACGCGCTGCACGCTGGGCAGCGTGCCCACGGCGGCGGCGCTGGGGTCGATGGCCTGTTTGTTGAGGGTGATGTCGATGCCACCGACGGCGGCGCCGGTCTGGTCGTCGCCCAGTTTGCCGGTGAGGATTTCTGCAGTGTTGTGCTGGCTGATCGAGCCGTTCTGCACGCTGCGGGCAACGTTCAGGGTGACCGTGCCGACGGCTTGCAAGGTGGCGGCGTAGAGCGGCTGCGAGCTGTCGGTCCAGGTCGTGACGTTGCTCAATTCCTCGAACGGGTAGCCATTGGAACGGGCCTTGAGCGCTTCAAATCGCTCAAGGTCAAAATTGCCTGCGGCCACCGCAGCGTTGAACGCCGGGATGTCGACGTACTCCATCTGATCCCAGCTGCGCCGAGGAATACGGTTGGTCTTGATGGTGATGTTCTGCTGGCCGATACGCTCGGAAGCACCGAGGTTGAGGAGGTCGTTGGCGGTGATGCTGAGGTTGCCGTTGGCCGCCATCAGGCTGTAGCGGTTTTGCACATCGTTGGCCTGAACGCTCAGGTCTTTGCCGGCCACCAGACGCGCCAACGGGCTGTCCTGAATCGCGCGCTCACGTAGGGCCTGTTCGATGTAGACAGCACCGGCTTTGAACCAGTCATGGCCTTTGCAATGCTGCCCACACTCCCACACCACGCTACCACTGACGATGCTCTGGCCCAGTTCGAAAACGGCCCTGGCGTTCTCCACACTGGCCGCAGTCAGGCTGATGGCCCCTTCACTCTCCACCGTGCCGGACAGGTTGCTGAACCGCTGCGCCGGGCTACCGTCAGCCCCGGCGAAGGTCAGATCGCCCCGGCTGTACACATCGCCATACCGGTTCTCGAACACCTGCGCGCGCAGGGCCATGGCGCCGCCGCTGAACAGCAGCGTGTCGGCACTGTTGCTGATGCGCTGGCTGGCCTGCAGCTGGACTGCGCCTTGAGCGCCGAGGGTGCCGCGGTTGAGGATCTGCGCGGCGTCGATGGCCAGGGCCTGGCGGGCGGTGAGGTAGCCGAGGTTGTCGAGGGTGCCGGTGAGGGTCAGGCGCGCGTCCTGGCCGGCGCCGATGCGGCCACCGTCCTGGTTGACGTCATGGGCGCTGATCGCCAGCAGGCCTTGCGCCGACAGGCGGCCGGTGTTGCGCAGGTCGCCGGTGAGGTTGAGCGTGAGGTCACCGTCGCTGAGCAGTTCGCCGCCGTTGTTCAGGCTGTCGAGGTTGAAGGTAAGGCCGCTGCCGCTGGCCAGGCGATCCCCGGCTTGCAGCGCCAGGGTGCTGCTGGTGTAGGTCAGGGCGCGGTTGAGCTGCACGCTGCCGAGGCTGTCGACCTGGCCGAACTGCCAGTTGCCATCGCCGAGCGTGGTGATGCGCCCGCCCGCGCCGGTGACGCGGTTGAAGACCAGGCTGAGCAGGCCGTCGCCAGCGTGTTCGAGGCTGCCGTTACGGTTGTCGAGGTGATCGGCCTTGAGCACCAGCGTGTTGTTGCCGGCGGCGATGCGGCCGTTCTGGTTGAGCAAGGCGCCGGTGAGTTCGAGGGTGCTGGTGTCGGGGGTGGAGACGCTGCCCGCCTGCGCGGTGGAGGCCGATGCAGCGTCCTTGTTGCCCAATGCGCGCAGTTGGCCGTCGCGGTTGTCCAGGGACGTGGCCTTGAGCGCCAGGGTGTCGTTGGCTTCGATCAGGCCGCCGCGGTTGTCCAGGGCGTTGCCATTGAAGCTGAGGGTGTCGCCGCTGATCTGCCCGCCTTGGGTGTTGCTCAGCGTGTTGCCGTCGAAACGCAGCGCGGTCTTGGCGAAGAGCGTACCGGCGTTGTTGCTCAGGGTGCCGACATTCAGGGTCAGGCCGCCGCTCAGGCTGGCGATGGAGCCGACCTGGGTGGCGTTGGCTGCCTCGCTGCGGCTGTCGTCGACCCGGCTGCGGCCGTTGTTCAATGCACCTGCAGTGATGTCGACCACGCTGCCCTGCACGATCCCGCCCAGGTTGCTCAGCGCTGCCTTGCCCAGCTCGAGGGCCAGAGGACCGCCGCTGGCCAACAGC
>NZ_DAMCCR010000074.1:0-22298 GCF_032058845.1 Pseudomonas sp.
CCGGCGTGTGCCTGAGCCAGCCAAGGATGCCCACCGCTTCACGGCGCACCGCCGCATCGCTGTCGTTCAGTGCGTGCAGCGCAGGCCCGGCAGCTTCAGGCAGGCGCAGCTCGCGCAATGCCCGCAGCGCACTGGCCCGCACGAACCCATCGGCATGCCTGACCCAGGGCAGGATCAACCGCCCCGCCGACAGGCTCTTGAGCTCGCTCAGGCTCTGCGCGGCGGCGAGCCGGACCGGCTCCTGGCTGTCTGCCAGCGCCGCGCACAGGGCCTCGACCACCTCAGGTGCCTCCCAGGCTTCCAGCAAACGCGCCGCTTCACTGCGCACCTGGCCGTCGGCATCGCTGGCGAGTGCTGCCACCAGCCACGGCAGGCCTTCGGGATCTTCAAGGTCGGCCAGCTCGATCAGCGCGATACGGCGCACGCTGGCGTCGGCATCGCGCAGGCGAGGCTGCAGTGCCAGGATGTCAGGATTGTCTGTACTGTTTTGAGTCATAGGGCGATCCGCAACGGAAGATGGTCGGCGCTGGGCAGGCCCAGCGGCGTCAGGCGTGGCAATTCGCGGCCGTCTTCGTGCCGCAACAGGGCCAGGCAATGGCGTTTGAGGTGGGTGAAAGCCGGTGCGGTCAACAGGCTTGCGCGACGCGGGCGCGCAAAATCCAGGCGCAGGTCTTCGATGAAGCGCCCCGGACGCGGGCTCATCACCAGAATCCGGTCGGCCAGAAACAGCGCCTCGTCGATGTCATGGGTGACGAACACCACCGTGGTACGAATCTGCGTCCAGAGGTCGAGCAGCAGCTCCTGCATGCGCGCGCGGGTCTGCGCATCGAGCGCGCCGAAGGGCTCGTCCATCAGCAGCAAACGCGGGCGATTGATCAGCACGCGAGCAATTTCGGCGCGCTGTTGCATGCCGCCCGAAAGCTGGCTCGGCCAGCGTTCGGCAAAATCGGCAAGGCCGACCCGTTGCAGCATGTGCAAGGCGCTTTGGCGGCGTGCGGCATGCCCTTGGCCCTGCATCTTCAGACCGAACGCGACGTTGTCGAGCACGCTGCGCCACGGCAGCAGGGTGTGGTGCTGGAACACCATGCCGCGCTCGGGTGAGGGGCCCTGCACGGCGCGTCCGTCGACCTGCAGATCGCCTGCGCTGGGCACCAGATGCCCGGCCAGGGCGCCCAGCAAGGTCGACTTGCCGCAGCCCGATGGCCCGAGAATGCAGACGAACTCACCGGGCTCGACGGCAAAATCCAGGGCCTGCACTGCCTCGAAGGCCTGCCGCCCCTGGCCCAGCCGTATCGATACGCCCTGCGCGGTAATCCGTCCCGGCTGCTGTGAGGGTGGTTCGAAGCTGTTCATGAACCGGGCCTCGTGCTGCGATACCACGGGGTGGCCATGGCGCCCAGGCGTTTGACCAGCGCGCTGCTGCTCATGCCCAGCACGCCGATCAGCAACATGCCGACAATGATGTCCGGGTAGTTCTGCAAGGTGTATGACTCCCAGGTGTAGTAGCCGATACCGAACTGGCCCGAGATCATCTCGGCGGTCACCAGGCAGAACCACGACGTGCCCATGCCGATCGCCAGCCCGGTGACGATGCTGGGCAGAGCGCCCGGCAGGATCACTTCGCGCAGCACAGCCCACTTCCCTGCACCCAGGCTGCGTGCAGAGGCCACCAGGCGCGGGTCGACGGCTTCCACCCCGTGCACGGTATTGAGCAGGACCGGAAACAACGCCCCGGTGAAGGTGATGAAAACCATCGACAGCTCCGAGGAGGGAAACATCAGGATCGCCAAGGGAATCCAGGCCACGGCTGGAATGGGCCGCAGCACTTCCAGCGGCGGCATCAGCACATCCTCGACCCAGCGCGAGCGGCCGATGACCAGCCCTAGCCCAACCCCGAGCAGCGCCGCGACGGCGTAGCCCGCGAACACCCGTGACAGACTGCTGCCCAGGTGCGCCAGCACCGTATTGGAGGCCAGCAGCTGCCAGGCCGCCGCCAGCACCGACGAGGGCGTGGGCACGTAGGTAAAGGTCAACAGCCCCAGGTCCAGGCGGGTAGTGGCGGCGACCTGCCAGAACAGCAGGCAGGTCAGTAACGAGCCCAGGCGCACGGGCCAACGCTTGAGGTTGCGAATCATTGAGGCGCTCCCATGTCATGGGGTCATGCCCCCGCCGCAAAGGCAGGGGGCCGATCAGTGCTGGGCAACCAGCGTCTGGTTGGCGTGGGTGAAGTCCAGGGCTTCGCCACCGTGGGCCTTGGCGTACTGCTCGGCCTGCCCCTTGAGCAGGAAGGCCGCCAGCTCGCCCTGACCGTTGCGCACGAACCAGGCCTGATTGGCCAGCAGCTTGATGCCGCTGTCGGCAGCCTGGGCGTAGATGGCGCGGATGTCCTTGCCCTCCTGCTCCAGCGCGGCCAATGCAGCCAGCGCCGCCTCAGGTGAAGCGTAGTGACGCACCTTGTCTTCACCCCGCACCCAGATCTGCGCCAGACGGCTGAAATCGGTGATCGGCTTGCCGGTGGTCGCGTCACTGGCCTGCAGTGGCAACGGGTCGTAGTTCTTCAGCGCCTTGTCATAGTCCTGCCCGGCCTGCTTGAACGCGGCGCGGATGTACTGGTCGTCGATGAACTGAGCGGTGTCCAGGCCACGGTCGGTCTTCTTCAACAGCTTGAGCGTGTCGATGGAGGTGGCGACGGCCTGGCGGTACTCGGGTTTCCAGGTCAGGTCACGGGTCTGCAGGCCAAGCGGGCCGTGGAACAGATAATTGACTTCGGCCTCGATGCCGGTGATTTTTTCGATCAGCTCGCTGTACTTCTCCGGCTCGGCCGCGATCAGGCGATCGGCTTCAAGGCTGGCGCGCAGGTACGCGGTGACCACTTCCGGGTACTTTCCAGCGTAATCGCCATCGACCAGCGCGCCATGGAAGGTCGGCGCATTGGCCTGCGAGCCGTCGTAGATCTTGCGAGCGAAGCCGCGGTTGGGGAACAGCTCGGCGAACGGCACGAAGTCGGCATGCGCGTCGATGCGGTTGCTGCGCAGCGCAGAGCCGGCAATCTCCGGCGCCTGGGCAATGATCCGCACATCGCTCTGCGGGTTCCAGCCTTGTGCCGCGATGGCCCGCAGCAGCATGCCGTGGGCGGTCGAGGCGAACGGCACGGAAATGGTCTTGCCTTTGAGCTCGGCCAGCGACTGTACGCTGGAGGCAGCCGGCACCACGATGCCGTTGCCGCTGCCATGCACGCTGCCTGACAACACACTGATGAACACGCTGCGCTTGCCGGCGTCCAGGTGTGCGACACCGTTGAACGAGCCGGGGAAGTCGGCCATGGCGCCAAAGTCGAGCTTGCCGGCCACCATCTCGTTGGTCAGCGGCGCGCCGCTGGTGAAGTTCTTCCATTCGATCTGGTACTGCGCATCCTTGTACTTGCCATCGTGGGGCAGGTATTTCTCCAGCAGGCCAAGCTCGCGTATCAGCAGCCCGCCGGTGGCGCAATTGATGGTGGTGTCCTGCGTGCCAATGGCCACGCGGATGGTCTCGGCGTTGGCGTTGAGGCCAATGCAGGCCAGCGCGAAGCCGGCCACGGTTGTCACAAGGCGCATGGGTGTTCCCCTCGAATCTTTTTTCAAGTATTGGAAGTCGTCTCCGCCACCGGGTGCGGTGGAGGGAAACAAGGGGTAATGCGAGCGCGTCCGGTGGTTCGCCGGATGGCGGGCGTTGCGCGCGTCAGCGCAACAGGTAGGGGATGTCGACCTTGACCGCTCCAGTGGGGCAGTCCTTTTCGCACGGCATGCAGTACCAGCATTCGTCGAAGGCCATGTACGCCTTCTGCGTAGCGGGATTGATCGCCAGCAAGTCCATGGGGCAGACCTCGACGCACACGGTGCAGCCCTTGTCGGCGATGCACTTGTCTTCGTCGATGGTCACCGGCGCGCTGGTGCGAAAGATGATGTCCTGCGGTTGATAGGCCATGTCACGGTGTCCTTGGAGCCTGTGGCTCTCTTGATTTGAAGGGGTCTCTGCGCACTGGGTGAAGGGGGCTGCTCAGGGTTGCAGCACGCCTGGTTCAGGCGGCATCGACCGGTACTCGCAGGCGCTCATAGGCCGTCTGCTCATCGGCATCGAGGGCAATCAGGTACGGTTCGACAGGCTTCTTGAAGCTGGTCATGGCGCCGTCTGCGCCTTTCACCAGATGGCAATGGCAGAACCACTCGCCATCGTTGCGCAGCGGGAAGTCCACCCGATGGTGGTACAGCCCCCAGCGGCTCTCCTCACGGAACAGCGAAGCGCGAGCAGCCATCTCGGCGCAGTCGCGAATGACCGTCACCTCCATGGCGCGCATCAGCTCGTGCGGGTTGCTGGCCTTCATCTGCGCCAGGTCGCGCTCGATCTCGGCGAAGCGGGTCAGGCCGATCTCCATCTTGCGGGTGACCTTGGGCGGCTGCAGGTAGTCGTTGACCATCCGCCGCAGCTTGTATTCGACCTGGGCCGGAGGCAGGCCGTGCTCGCGGTGCAGCGGCGCGAACACCCGCTCGCGCTCGCGCTCGACCTGCGCGGCATCGACCTCGGCCAGTTCGCGGCCGGCGCTGTAGCGGGCGGCATTGACCCCGGCAAACCAGCCGTAGGTAAAGGCGCCGAGCATGTAGTTGTGCGGCACCGCCGCCATGTCACCGGCGGCATACAGGCCCTTGACGCTGGTCTCGGCCTTTTCGTTGACCCACACCCCTGAGGCCGAGTGGCCTGAACAGAAGCCGATCTCCGAGATGTGCATCTCGACCATGTGCTGGCGGTAGTCAGTGCCGCGCCCGGCGTGGAACTGCCCACGGCTGGGCCGCTCGTTGCTGTGCAGGATCTCTTCGATGGTCTGGATGGTTTCCTCGGCCAGGTGGTCGAGCTTGAGGAACACCGGGCCGTTGCCGCCCTCCAGCTCCTGGTGAAACTCCCACATCATCTGCCCGCTCCAGTAATCGCACTCGATGAAGCGCTCGCCCTTGCTGTTGGCGGTGTAGCCGCCCAGCGGGCCGGTCACGTAGGCGCAGGCCGGGCCGTTGTAGTCCTTGATCAGCGGGTTGATCTGGAAGCATTCGAGGTTGGCCAGCTCGGCACCGGCGTGGTAGGCCATGGCATAGCCGTCACCCGCGTTGGTAGGGTTCTCGTAGGTGCCCATCAGATAGCCCGACGAGGGCAAGCCCAGACGCCCCGCCGCCCCGCAGGCCAGGATCACGGCCTTGGCCCGCACCACCTGGAACTCACCCGTGCGGCAGTCGAAGCCCAGCACCCCGGCGGCAGCGCCTTCGTGGTCGAGCAGCACGCGGGTGCAGACCATGCGGTTGGTGATGTCGACCCTTGCGCGCTTGAGCTGGCGGTAGAGCACTTTCTTGATGTCGTGCCCTTCGGGCATGGGCAACACGTAAGCGCCCATGTGATGCACCTTCTTCACCGCATAGTCGCCGGTTTCGTCTTTTTCGAACTTCACGCCCCAGCGGTCGAGCTGCTCGATGGTCTCGAAGCTGTGGGTGGCGTAGGCGTACACGGCGGCCTGATTGACGATGCCATCGTTGGCCACGGTGATTTCCTTGGTGTACTGCTCGGGCGTCGCGTGGCCGGGGATGATGGCGTTGTTCAGGCCATCCATGCCCATGCTGATGGCGCCGCTGCGGCGCACGTTGGCTTTGTCGAGCAGCAGCACGCGCAAGGTCTTGTCCTGCTCCTTGGCCTTGATCGCGGCCATTGGCCCGGCGGTGCCGCCGCCAATCACGATGATGTCGTAGTCCTGGGTCTCGATGGTCATGCCTTGGGCCCCTTCTGGCGGTCGATGCGCAGGCGATACTGGAACGCATCGCCACGGTAGTAGAGGTGCTCGAAGTCCAGCGGCGTACCTTCGGCGGTGTGCGTAAGCCGTTCGATCCGCATGATCGGTGAGCCTTCCTGCACCTCCAGCGCCTGGGTCAGGTCGCTGTCGGCCAGCACCGCGTCGATGGCAAGGTCGGCATGGCCCAAGGCGATGCCGCAGTCGTTCTCCAGCAGCAGAAAGATGTCGCGGGTGACCAGGTCGGCTTTTTCCAGTCGCTCACCCACGGCGTGGGGCAGCCAGGTCAGTTCCAGCGAGACCGGCTCGCGGTTGATCAGCCGAACACGGCGGATCTCGGTCACCAGGCTGCCCTCCTCGACCTGCAGGCGCTGAGCCACCAGCGCACTGGCCGGGACATGACGAAAACTGCGCAGGCGGTTGAGCACCTCATAACCCATTTGCGTCATCGACTCGGCCAGCCCCTGCAGCGTGCTGACGTTCTGAAAGGCCTTGGGCTTGGCGACGAAGGTGCCTTTGCCGTGAATCTTGAAGATCAGCCCTTCCTTTTGCAGGTCGCCCAGGGCCTGGCGCACCGTGATGCGGCTGACATCGAAGGCTTTGCCCAGCTCGTTTTCCGAGGGCATGCGGCTGTGGGGCGGGTAGGTACCGTCCAGAATGCGCTCGCGCAGCAGCGCTTTGAGCTGGGTGTAGAGGGGCACTGGAGAGAGTGGGAGCAGTTCGGCCATGGGGACTCTTCGCGGATGATCTGGCTTGTTATAACAAGTTATGGCGGGAGGTTACCTGTGGCGGGAATGGGTTGAGAAATACCGAGTTTGAATATGGTTATGCAGCAGTGGCTCAAGGATCGCTGGCCAGTGGGCTGGGGCGGCCGGTCCGGCGCTCATGGCGATCCCTCACCGCCGACCTGTCCGCCCTGCCCAACTGCAGTCTGCCGTCCGCAGACCACAGACCACAGACCACAGACCGCAGCGTCTCAGAACGCCTTGTCCAACTCGATCACCAGCGCTCGGTAGCCCACGCTGCCCGGCTGGCGGCTGTGCACCTTGAGCTCGACCAGCACCTCCTGGCTCCCGCGCCGCACCTCGTTGAGCACGGAGGTAGTGAGTTTTTCGGCGGTCAGGAAGCCCACCGATGCCGAATAGATGAACTGGGTATCGGTTTCAGGCCGGTAGGCGACCACGGAAGTCACCGGGCTGTACCACTCCTCGCCCCGTTCCTGCCCATAGGCCCAGACCTGTTCGACCGTGCCCTGGGTCTCGTCGATGCGGTACTCCACCGCCCGGCTGTAGTTGCCGGTGAGTCTGGTCGGGGCAAAATCGCGCCCCCAGCCGTTGTCGAACACCGTCAAGGTGCCCTGCCCGGTCAGCCAGGCGGTGTGCTGGGTCCAGGACCAGTCGAAGCCTTCACTGTGCAACGGCCTGAGCACCTTGGCCTGCAAGGCCTCGGGCCAGCCCTGGGGCGCCGCCAGAATCCACCTGACTGCTTTGTCCCGGCCAATCTTCACCACGCCCTGATGGCGCGCCGAAATGATGATGCTGTCGTCTGCCGGGTCGTAGTCGATGGCATTGACGTGCGCCCAGTTACGCCCGGTACCGACGCCAGGCGTATCGCCAAACGGCAGGTCACCCTCGGCCAGCTCGTTGGCCAGGCGCTCGGCCTGTCTGGCCACGCCCTCGGGCAACTGCACGGCGGCCTTGCCCAGCGTGCCGAGCAGATCGCCGCGGTATGGGTCGAGAATCTGGTTCAGGTCCCAGAAGTCGACCACATCACCGGCTTCGTTGACCTCGATGATGTGGTCACGGATCGAACGCACGCGCTTGCCATCGGGCCGGCGGTAGTCGCTGGTGCCGACACGCAGCAGGTAGGTGCCGTTGGCCGTCTCGCGGATTTCATGGGAAAAGTCGGCGAACTTGTCCGGCAGATTGCGCTGCCACACCCGTCGCCCCAGCAGGTCGAACTTCGAATAGGTCTGGCCCTGGCCCCAGATCAGCTTGCCGTCGCGGGTCTGCTGAAAGCCCATGGTGCCCCCCAGCCCGTCACGGCGGTTGGAGTCATGAATCTGTTCGATGTCGAGGTACCAGCGCACCTCGCCGTTGGTATCGGCGATCCAGTTGTTGCCCACCTGATCCCACTCTGCCGCACCACCCAGGCCGTTCCACTTGAAGGCGCGCGCGCCCGGAATGTCGCCCTGCAAATGGTTGAACAGGTACAGCCGTTGTTCGAAACCCGGCGCGACCTTGATCGGCTCCACCTCGGGCAGGGCCGCCGTCTGGCTGGCGACCACCGGCAAGCGTACGGCAGGCGCATAGATCGCGTAGCGCTCGCGCAGGCGTTCACCTTCCAGCCTGTAGGTGACTTCCACCTGGTTGACGTAATCAGGGTAGAGCCCGAAGACGGGAATTCCGCCATAGGTCCACAGCGAACGGTCGGACACGTCATAGGCGATGTCCACGCCTCGCTCGCCGCGGCCCAGTACGCGCACATGGACGTCGCTCAGGGTACGTCCGCCGTCGCGAATCACGGCCGTCAGCGGGGCCAGCCGATACGGGTTGACCACCACATCACCGAGCAGCGCCTGGCTGCGCTCGGGCACGCGCGCAGTGAGGCAAGCGCCCGTGGGCAGGTCGAGGGGTTGCGTCTTGGCATTCATCGAAAGGCTCCTCAGAAGTCGTAGCGGGCTGTTGCACCAACGGTGCGCGGGGTACCGAGTACGCCGGAATAGCCGCCGTTGGCGGAGTTCCAGAGACTGGTGAAGTAGGTTTTGTCGCCGGCGTTCTTGACCCACAGGGACAGGTCGAGCACACCGTTGTCCTGGTTCAGGCGCACGCCGCCGGAGAGGTTGACGATGGCGTAGCTGGGGATCTGGCCGTACTCGGAATCGTCAAGTGTGCCCACGGCCCGCGAGCGCCAGGCGTAGCTGGCGGTGACATAGGGTTCGATCCGCTCGTCCACCTGCCACGTGTACTGGGTGTTGAGGTTGGCGATGTACTTGGACGCCCCCACCACCTCATGCCCGGTCAGGTCACAGCTGGCAGCGCCTGTGACGAAGCTCACCTCCGGTGCGCACGGCGCATCCTTGTAATCGGTGTAACGCACATCGTTCCAGGAGCCGTTGAGATTCACCGTCAGGCCTTTGATCGGCAGCGCCGTGGCCTCCACCTCCAGCCCCCGCGAACGCACGCTGCCGGCATTGGCCAGGTATTGCACGCGGTTGACCTGGTCGTAGACGTTGGCCTGGTAGCCATGCACGTCGGCCCAGAACAGGTTGGCGTTGAGCAGCAGGCGGCGATCGAGCAGCGTGCTCTTGACCCCCACCTCGGTGTTGTTGATGCGCTCGGTGCCGACGATCAGCGAGTCGGTGCCGGCCGTTGGCGCGGCGCCCACGCTGAGGTTCACGCCACCGGATTTCTCGCCATGAGACAGGCTGGCATAGCCGAGTACATCGTCGGTGAACTGGTAGCTCAGGCTGAGCAGCCCGGAGGGGCTGAAGCTGTACTGGTTGAGGTCGCCCGAATCGTAGGCGCCCACCCGGCCCTGACGCGCCGCCGCCGCACGGCCCGTGACCAGCGCGCCGCCAACCGGCGCATCGCGCGTGACCCAGGCGCTCTTCTGTTCATACGTCCCGCGAATTCCGGCGGTGAGGTCCAGGCGGTCGGTCAGGTGCCAGGTGCCCTGGCCGAACAAGGCATAGCTGTCGGTATCGATGTGTCCATCACTGAGGCTGGTGATGTTGGCCAGGGCACCGTCGGGCGTGGCGCTCCACCCATCCGCCAGCGGGCCGTATTCGTAGACCAGCTGGTTGTCCAGGTCCTGCTTGAAGTAATAGGCGCCCAGCACGTAGTCGAACGCTCCACCGGTGGGCGAGGCCAGGCGAATTTCCTGCGAGTACTGTTTGTCGCGCACCGAAACGCCGGCGTTGTAGTACACCGGCACGTTCAGGCCGTCGTCGTTGCGCGGGGTGAAGTCCCACCAGCGGTAGGCGCTGATGGACGTCAGGGTGAAGTCGTTGGGCAAGGTCCAGTTGGCTTCCAGCGACGTGCCGCCCTGGAACACCGTGACGTGCTGCCTGGCGTCGAGGTTGACCTTGCGCTGCTTGCCGTCCACCAGCGTGGCGCCGGCTCGGGCGGCGAGGGTTTCGTAGCGGTTCACCCCGTTGATGGTCGGGCCGGTGCTGAACAGCGCCAGGGTGCCGTTATCGGAGTCTTCTTCGTTGTACTCGCCGATCCAGCGCAGGTTGAACGTTTCGCTGGGCTGGAACAGCAACTGGGTGCGAAAGCCCTGACGCTTGCCGCCGTTGAGGTCGTCACCGTTGTAGACGTTCTTCACATAGCCGTCGTCTTCGGTGCGATAGGCACTGATGCGCCCGGCGAGGGTGTCGGTGAGCGGGCCCGAGAAGCTGCCCTGGGTCTGCCAGTAGCCGTCTTCACCGAGCGACGACTGGATGCTGCCTTCGCGCTGGAAGGTGGGCTTGCGGGTGGTGATGTTGAGCACGCCTGCAGTGGTGTTCTTGCCGAACAAGGTGCCTTGCGGGCCGCGCAGCACTTCGAGCTGATCGACATCGAGCAGGTCGAACACCGCCATGCCGGGGCGGCCCAGGTAGACGTTGTCCAGGTACACCCCCACGCTGCCTTCCAGGCCATCACTGGCCGGGTTGTTGCCCAGGCCGCGGATGGCAATGCTCGACTGGCGGGCATGGAAGTACGACACGTTGGTGCTGGGCACCAGTTGCTGGATGTCCTGCACGCGGTAGATGCGCTGGGTTTCCAGCGTCTCGCTGCCCAGCACGCTGATCGCGGTGGGCACGCTTTGCGAGGTTTCCTCACGGCGCCGGGCATTGACGGTCACAGTGCCCAGTTGTGCTGTCTGATCCGTCGCAGGCTTGGCGCTGACGGCAGGGTTCTCAGCGGCGGCGGTTTGGCCAGAACCGAACAGCGCCAACAGCGTGGCGGCCGCCAGGGGTTGAAGGGTAAAGACCGAGGCACGACTCGGCCACTTGCAGGTTCGGGACATCGAAAGCTCCTTGAGGCGTAAGCACCAGGCGAGCATTTCCGTTGGCGGAACCGAATCGCGGGCAGAATCTATATTCTTTATAGGTCTATAAATATTTTTAAATCATATTTCATGGAATAAGTAAGACCCTTTATAAGTGGCTCAACCCCCCTTCTTCAATTGCATTCCACCGAAAGTTTCCATGTAGAAAATGCATATAGACCTGCGCCAGCTCCGCCACTATGTCGCCCTTGTCGAACACCGCAGTTTCGTCGCGGCAGCGGCTGCGGTGAACCTTTCGCAATCAGCGTTCAGCCGCAGCATCCAGACCCTGGAGCACAATATCGGCTGTCGTCTGGTCGACCGCGGCAGCAAAGACCTCGAGCCCACCCGGCAGGGTTTGCTGGTGCTCGAACATGCCCGGCGCCTGATGCATGGCGTGCATGACCTGACCACTGAAATCAGTCAGTTCAATGGCGCCACCACCGGGGTGGTGCGCTTCGGCAGCGGCCCCGCACCGGCCGGCGGCCTGGTGCCCCGGGCGGTCGCCCGGTTCGTGACTGAATTCCCCTCCGCGCGTGCCTGTTTCCAGGTGGATAACTGGCAGGCGCTGCACCGCAAGCTGGTGGCGGAAGAGATCGAATTTTTCGTCGCCGACACGCGCCAGTTCGAGAGCGATCCGGACTACACCGTGCAGCGTTTGCAGCCGCAGCGCTGGCACTTCTGCTGCCGTGTGGGCCATCCGCTGACCGAACAACCGCAGGTGCTGGCGCGTGAGTTGTTCGACTACCCGCTGGCCACCACCTTTCGCCCGCCAGCAATTCGCAAGGTGCTGTGCGACTTGAGCGGGCGCCCGGACTTCCTGCCCAGCGTGGAATGCGAACACAGCTACGCGCTGCTCAACGTGGTGCTGCAGTCCAACACCATCGGTATTGCCTGCCATGGCAACCTGCGACCCTATCGAATGGAGCAGGGGCTGGTGGCCTTGACCTTGGCAGACCTCACGCCAGTGCAAGCGGCGTCGTTCTATACCCACTACGGGATCGTCACCCGCGCCCACTACCGCTTGTCGCCCTTGGCCAAGGGGCTGGTCAAACAGCTGATGGCCTGCGATGGAGAGGATGACGTGTCAGCCGTCACGGCGCCCACGGCGGAATCTGATGCATGACCAGGCGGCACACATGAAAAACCCCTGGTTGCACAAGGCGCCCAGGGGTCAGAACGTTGCGGCTGATCCGCGTGGCGTTGTTCAGCCCTTGCGAATCGTGCGGCTGAGTTGCCCGTCGACACCGACCGGCACCTCACCGGCCAAGGTGACACGGCGCACCACACGGTCCTGGGTGCCATAGTCATCCACCGCGTAGTGCTGGGTGGCGCGGTTGTCCCAGATCGCCACATCGCCCGCTTGCCAGCGCCAGCGCACGGTGTTTTCCAGGCGCGTCACATGGCTTTGCAGCAACGAGAACAGGTGCGCTGAATCGGACGTCGAATAACCCTTGATGCGTTTGACGAAGTGCCCCAGTTGCAGCGCGCGCTCACCGCTCAGCGGGTGTACGCGCACTACGGGATGCTCGGTTTCGTACACCGTTGAGGTGAACACCTTGCGGTAGCGTTCAAGCTTGTCGGCGCTGACGTCCGGGCGAATCACCGAATAGTCGTAATCGTTGCTGTGCACTGCCCAGAGCTGGTCGGCCAGTTCTTGCAGCGCAGGCGGCAGGCCCGCATAGGCACTGGCGGTGTTGGCCCACACGGTGTCGCCACCTGAAGCCGGCGCCACTACGCTGCGCAGCACCGAGGCTTTCGGATACGCGTCGACGAAGGTCACATCGGTATGCCACGACGACGCACGCTGGCCTTGCGCACCGTCGAGTTCGAGCACGTAGTGCGTGCCGTCGACCACCGGCACGGTGGGGTGGGCGACCGGCTCGCCGAGCAAGGTGGCGAACGTCTCTTGCTGTTGATCGTCCAGGTGCTGTTGCTGGCGGAAGAAGATCACCTTGTACTGCAGCAAGGCAGCCTGGATGGCATCGATGGTGTCCGGGTCCAGGTCGGCAGACAGCTTCACATCGCGGATCTCGGCGCCAATGCGTCCGCCAATCGGGTGAATGTCCAGGTGGACGGTGTGCGGCGCGGTGGCCAGTGCGGCAGTGCTCATGGGGTAGTCCTCAGTCGGGTCATTGGGTGGCGGGCGAAAGGTCAGCGGGCGGCCTGGGTGGCCTGGGTCTGTTGCAGTGCAGCGTCGAGAAAACGGGGTTCGATCCAGTCGGCGACCTGGAACCCTCGGCGAATCAGGCGCTCCTTGGCGGCCAGGTCGACGCCTTGCTGCAGCAGGTCGACGAATTCGGCGTCCAGACGGGGATCGAAGTAGTGCGCCAGGTCCTCGGTGGCCAGATCGCTCTGCAGCACGCGCTTGGGCCAGTTGGCCGTGGTGGCGACGAGGTCTACGTAGGCCTCGCGATTGTTCTCGTCACGCAGCCAGGCCACGGCGGTCTGCTGGGCCTTGACGACCCGTGCGACGATCTCGGGGTACTGGCGGATGAAGTCACCGGTGCCCAGCAACACGGCCTGGGTACTGCCCGCGCCTTGCAGGTCGCGTGAATTGATCGGCAACTCGACCAGCCCGCGGTCGCGCAGCGAGAGCAGGTTGGACAGGCCCCAGGTGGCATCGATCTGGCGCGCTGCGAGGGCGGCATTCGAGGCGTTGAAGTCGAGGTTGATCACCTTCAGGTCGCGCTCGGTCAGGCCTTGGCTGGCCAGCGCGCTGGCGAAGGACAACTGATTGGCAGTGCCGCGGAACACTGCAACGCGTTTGCCCTTGAGGTCCTGCAGGGTCTTGATGCCCGAACCTGGGACGACGCCCAGGTAGCTCTTCACGCCCCGCACCCCGGCGGACAGCACGCGGGTGTCGAGGCCGCTGGCCTTGCCGATGATCGCCGCCAAGTCGCCGAGGTAGGCGAAGTCCGCTTGCTGGTTGGCCAGTGCCTCGTTGACCACCGGCCCCGCGCCCTTGAAGAACAGCCACTGGATGCGAATACCATCGCGGGCGAATTCCTTTTCCAGCAACTGCTGATCGCGCAGCACGTCCACCACCCCGCCGGCACTGGGCTTGCTGCCAGCGCTCAGGTCAGGCACGGCGATGCGGATGACCTCGGGTTGCTGGCGCTGTTCGGCGTGTGCGCGCTCGGCGTGTCCGGCCAAGGAGGCAGTGACGATCAGCGCCAAGGCAAAGACGCTGGCAATGTGACGAAGAGGAGTGGGCATGCTCGGGTTCCTGGCGGTCTGCCGCCGGCGGCACCGGCGTGATGAGGCCAACACTAGGCACGCAGACTTAGAACCTACAAAGATCAAAACCCTATTTTTAAATACCCGAAATGCATAAACGAGCATTCATGCGGCCTTGCGCCTCACGTGCAGGCAACGCATGAAAACTATGAGAAATATGCAACGACAGGCACCTTCCACGCACTCGCCCCGCCATGCTCTTATGCCCAGATCGTATTAATTGAAATTTTTAATTACTTGAAGGCATAAGCCATGCACTGTTTGAACTATGAGCTTGCCACGCTCGAACCCGGCGAAACGGCAATGGAAACGGTCGAGATCGCGTCCGACCGCGTTCAGGTGCTTCGGCACTTCAACCCCGATTTCGACCGTGCAGAGCTTCGCAGTTACCCGGTTCAGCCAGCGCCTGCCGCGTACTCGAGAGGTATTCCATGAGCCAGACCGTGCCCAGCTCCGCGCCCCTTGGCGGCAGGCAAGTGCCATGGCGCCGCGTGCGCATGCCGATCCAGGTACTGCCGTGGCTGCTGCCGTTGGCCATCGCAGCCTTATGGCAGGCGGCCAGCCATGGACATTGGATGAGCGAGCAGATCCTGCCGGCGCCTTCGCTGGTCTGGCAAAGCGCCCTGGAGTTCGGCACTGGCGAGCTGTGGGCGCACCTGTGGATCAGCGTGCAACGGCTGTTCTGGGGCCTGGCGGCGGGCATTGCCGGTGGCTTGCTGCTCGGCAGCTGGCTGGGAGGCTCGCGTCGCGCCCAGACACTGGTGCTGCCGACGTTCATTGGCCTGGCGCAGATCCCGACCCTGGCCTGGATTCCGCTGTTCATGCTGTTTTTCGGCATTGGCGAGCTGCTCAAACTCGTGGTGTTGATCAAAGCGGTGATCGTGCCGGTGACACTGCACACCCTGGTCGGCGTGCGCGATGCCCAGCCGAAACTGCGCGAGGCGGCTGCGACCCTGCGCCTGCCCGCACACCTGGTGTTTCTGAGGCTGTTGCTGCCTGCGGCCTTGCCGTCTTTTCTCGCGGGAGTACGCCTGGCGCTGGCTGCCGGCTGGACATCGCTGCTCGCCGTCGAGCTGTTGGCCTCCAGCGAAGGCATCGGCTATCTGATGGTCTGGGGACGGCAGCTGTTCATGCTCGATCTGGTGTTGCTGTGCATCGTGGTCATCGGCGTGATCGGGGCGCTGATGGACCGGGGCTTTACCGCCCTTGAGCGACGCGCCTTGTACTGGCCGCAGCCGGCAACAGGGGAGCGTGCTCAGGGTCCGATCGCGCGCGGTGCGTCGAGCCTGATCGTGCCGGTACTGTTGCTGGCGCTCTGGCAAATCACCGTCAGCGTGGGCTGGGTGGATCGCAACATCCTGGCCTCGCCACTCAATGTACTGACCAGCCTCGGCGCTGGCCTGGCCGATGGGTCACTGGTCGAGGCCCTGCGCCTGAGTCTGCAACGGGCATTGACAGGGTTGCTGTTCGGCGGCGTTGCGGGGCTTGTCGTGGGCATGCTGCTGGCGCTGTCGTTCAGCGCCGAGCGGCTGTTGGGCCCCAGCCTGTCGGCGTTGCGCCAGGTGGCGCTGTTCGCCTGGGTGCCGCTGCTCACGGCCTGGTTCGGCCTGGGCGAGGCGACCAAGATCGTGTTCGTGTCGCTGGCCGCGTTCTTCCCCTTGCTGATCGCCACGCAGCGCGGCATTGCCAACCTGTCTCCACAACTGGATGAAGCCGCCCATGTCATGCGCCTGAGCCTGCCCAAGCGCTTGCGCCTGCTGCTGTTGCCAGGCGCCGCACCGGCCATTTTCGCAGGCCTGCGCCTGTCCTTGATCTACGCCTGGTTGGGCACCATCGGCGCCGAATACTTCATGCCCTCGAACGGCGGTATCGCCAGCCTGATGCTGGGCGCTCAACAACTGTTTCGCATGGACCAGGTCATGGCCGCCATGCTGCTGATCGGTGTGATCGGCGCAGCGCTCGGCCACTTGGGTCAACGTCTGGAATCGCGCGCTACGCGCTGGAGAACCGCATGAATGCTCTGATCACCCCGGCCCTGACTGCAGCCAGTCAACCGCACCACACACCGCCCCTGGTCAGCTTCGAGCAGGTGAGCAAATCGTTCACGGTGGACGGGCAGGCGCTGGAAGCCATTCGCGACTTCAATCTCGCCATCAATGAAGGCGAATTCATCGCCATCGTCGGTTCATCGGGCTGCGGCAAGTCGACCTTGCTGCGCTTGCTGGTGGGGCTGGACACGGCGTTCAGCGGCAGCATCCAGGTAGACGGCCAGCGGGTAACCGGCATCGGTGGCGAGCGTGGAATCGTGTTTCAGGAGCACCGCCTGTTCCCATGGCTGACGGTTCAGCAAAACATCGCCCTGGGGCTGGTCAACGAGCCACTGACCGCCGGTGAGCGGGCCCGACGCATCCATGAGCACGTGCTGCTGGTCGGGCTATCGGGCTTCGAGACCGCCTACCCGCATCAGCTCTCTGGCGGCATGGCCCAACGCGTGGCCATCGCCCGCGGGCTAGTGGCCAGCCCGCGTATCCTTCTGCTCGACGAGCCGTTCGGCGCGCTGGATGCCCTGACCCGTCAGCAATTGCAGGATGAGCTCCTGGCGATCCGTGAGCGTTCCGGCATCACCACCTTGCTGGTCACTCACGATGCCGAAGAAGCCACCTACCTGGCGGATCGCGTGGTGGTGCTCGAACCACGTCCGGGCCGCATAAAGGCTGTGGTCGACATCGACCTGCCGCACCCTCGCCAACGCACCGGCGTTGCGCTGCATACGCTGCGCGAGAAGGTGCTGCACCAGATCACCGGCGATGAGGGCTATCGCACGCCAGCGCCTGCACGGGTCGAAGGGCTGCGGCCGGAGTTGATTGCGCTGTAGGCGATGACTCGACCAGCAA
This sequence comes from Pseudomonas sp., assembly GCF_032058845.1. Lineage (GTDB taxonomy): Bacteria > Pseudomonadota > Gammaproteobacteria > Pseudomonadales > Pseudomonadaceae > Aquipseudomonas. Next base: position 16,972 of record NZ_DAMCCR010000074.1, read on the forward strand.
AGCCGTGCAGGGGCCTGCCGCGTCGGGAAAAGCCTACGAATCAAGGCAATGGACGCGATGGGTAGACATGGGTATCATTGCGCCGCGTTGCACTCGTAGCTCAGCTGGATAGAGTATTGCCCTCCGAAGGCAGTGGTCGTGGGTTCGAATCCCGCCGAGTGCGCCATCTATTTCGCCACGTTCGTGGCACTGCGTTGCCAACACCGCTTTTGGGTGGGTATACGCACTCGCAAACGGCCCCGCTGATCTCGATTGGCGGGGCCGTTTGCGTTTCGGATTTCAGCACGCTGCAATAGACCCGTTGGCCATCCTGCCAAGCGCGTTCTGCCAACGTGAGAGGGCGATTCCTCCAAGAGTTGCTTGCACGCCTGACCCCACCGGCGGCCTCGATCCACACTTGCTGGCGAATCGTCTTGCCCATGGCGTTTTTCAATCAAGTCGATGCCGTTTTCTGCGTTGCCGCCGTGCGCGTGGTCTAGGATGCTTGCGTGACCGGCGAGCGATCGCTGACCCCACCCCGTAGAGGCCCGTATGAAAAACGTCGAACACATCCTCAAGGCCAAATCCGAACACCAGACGGTCTATACCATCGGTCCGGACGAATCCGTGCTGCAAGCGCTCAAGCTGCTCGCCGAAAAGAACATCGGTGCGCTGCCGGTGGTTGAAGCGGGTCAGGTGGTGGGTATCGTCAGTGAGCGGGACTACGCACGCAAACTGGTGCTCAAAGGTCGTTCCTCCGCGGTAACGCCGGTGCGCGAGATCATGAGTGCCCCGGTGGTCTTCGTCGAACCCAAGCACAACCTCGAATACTGCATGAACCTGATGACCAACCGTCACCTGCGTCACCTGCCGGTGGTGGATAACGGGGAGCTGCTGGGGCTGCTGTCGATTGGCGACCTGGTGAAGGAAACCATTGCCGAGCAGGCGGGGCTGATCATCAAGCTGGAGCAGTACATTCGCGGCGAATGAGCGCCAGCGCTCAGTGGTAGGCGCGCTCCAGCTCGTCGAGCTGATGATCGAAGCGCCTGAGCCGCGCTGACCAGGTGTAGACCAGCACTTCCAGGTCTCGGCTGAGCACCGCCGTAGCGCCGCCGCGAGCACTGGATGGCTCGCCCATGTCCAGTTGATAGCGGTCACGCGCCATGGCAGTGGCAACACTGGACAGGTCACGGGCGTTGGCCAGCCAATGGTGGTGGGGGTCGTGAACTTCCCGATCCAGCGCCCTGCATTGGCACTTGAGCGCCTCCAGGCTCTGTTCGAGTGGCGTGCCCTTGAGCTCGCCCATGACTTCTTCGAAGGTGCGACCGGAGTGCCAGTAGCTGCCCCAGAAATAGCGATCGAACACGGTTTCGACCCGGCGCAGCGCTACCTTGGTGTTCCAGATCGTCACCAGGGTATGGCCTTGACGGACTTCACGGCGGTTCAGCCTGAGAAATTGCCAGGCGATCCAGCTCAGCGCCACCAGAGCACCGGCGATCGACAGCAAGGCGACGGCTTGCAGAAACTGCACCGCGTGGCTCAGTTGCAAGGCATGGTGAATACCATGGAAATAACCGGCGGTGACGGTGCCCAGCACCAGCAGGGCACACCAGAATGCAGGTGCGTAGGGGTCCTTCATGGCGCCTCCCCCATTGGGTTTTCCTGAGCATAGCAATGCCTTCGGAACGACAGAGGCGCCGCTGGGCGGTTATTTGTTGGGTTCGTGCAACGCCACGTTCAACTGGTCGATGATCGGAATCCAGTCGGAGTCAGCGGTGTAGTTTTCCTTGAGGAAAGCACGCTGACCTTCACTCCAGAACGGCGCGTCAACCAGCTTGACGGCGTCATCGAGCGGCCCATGGGTGGTGATGAACTGCTGAATCTCTTCGGGCTCGTCGCCAATGCCTAGCTGCTTGAACAGGTCGGGATAGGTAGGAATCGGTGCGTCCATGTTGCCTCCACTGCGCCGGCCCGAGGGTGTCGGGCACATTGGCGGGTTTACGTCGGGGCGGGCGGTTGCCACACCCCCTGGAACGTAGACAGCAATGGACCGGGCATAGGTTCCTGAAATCTTCCCTTACAGCGGCGCGCGGCGCAGTGTGGCCAGGAAGGTCGCGGCACCGAGGAACAGCCCGGCGAAGGTTCGGTTGAGGCGTTTCTGCTGACGCGGCGTACGCAGCAGACGCAGCACCCGTGACGCCAGCCCCGTATAGCCGGCCATTACCAGCAGATCGACGCTGACCATGGTGGCAGCGATGGTGAGGTACTGCGCCAGCAAGGGCGCGTGCGGGTTGATGAATTGCGGCAGCACCGCCAGCATGAACACCAGCGCCTTGGGGTTGCTGACATTCACGAGAAAACCTCGCGCCACCAGCACCCGTGGCTTGCCCAAGGGGCGAATGCCGGCATCGTCGCTCATGTCCATCGGCAAGGCGCGCCACTGCCGATAGGCGAGGTACACCAGGTAGCCCACGCCAAACCACTTGATGACCTGGAAGGCGGTCGCCGAGGCCGCAAGGATTGCGCCTACACCGGCCGCAATCACAGCGATCTGCACGACCAGGCCAAGTTGCAGGCCCAAAGCGTTCCAGTAGCCGCGCCAGAAACCATATTGCAGGCCGCTGGACATCGAGGCGATTGCCCCGGCGCCCGGAGAAAGGCTGATCACCCAGCACGCGGCGAAGAACGCCAACCAGGTTTCAATCGTCATCACACACCTCGAACAAGAGATTTTGCAAAACGTTACGCTAAGCCGCCACGCCGCAAAGCGCCAGCGCTTTGAAGCGCCGATGCGGCCTCGCTCGACCGTTCCAGGCTGAGCGAGGGGCGGTGCACCTCAAGACAAAGCTTCGAGTTCGGCCTGCATCGCCTCAAGGGTTTCCAGCGCTTCCATCCACGCCTCTTCCAACTCACTCTCACGTTGCTTGAGGGTGGTCTGGCGCGCCAGCAGCTCGCGCAGCTGATCCTTGCGGGCGGCCTCGTACAGACCGCTGTCGCCAAGCGCAGTCTCGATCTCGGCAAGCTTGCTATGGACCTGGCCCAGCTCGGCTTCGAGCTTGTCCGCGGTGCGCTTGTGCGGCGCCAGTTGCTGACGCAGGGCTGCGGCGGCCTGGCGCTGGGCCTTCTTGTCGGTCTTGTCCGGATTACCCGCGCTGGTGCTGGCCGGAGCGCTGCGCTGACGGTAATCCAGCAGCCAACGGCTGTAGTCTTCGAGGTCACCTTCGAAGCTCTCGACCTTGCCGTCAGCGACCAGCAGGAAGTCATCGGTGGTGCTCTTGAGCAGATGACGGTCGTGCGAGACCACCACCACGGCGCCGCTGAATTCCTGCAGCGCCATGGTCAGGGCCAGGCGCATTTCCAGGTCGAGGTGGTTGGTGGGCTCATCGAGCAGCAGCAGGTTCGGCCGCTCCCAGGCAATCAGCGCCAGGGCCAGGCGCGCCTTCTCACCACCGGAGAAATTCAGCACCGGCTCGTCGACGCGATTGCCATGAAAATCGAACCCTCCGAGGAAGTCGCGCAGGGTTTGCTCGCGTTCGCCCGGGGCCAGGCGCTGCAGGTGCAGCAACGGGCTGGCCTTGTCATCGAGCGAGTCGAGCTGATGCTGGGCGAAGTAGCCGACCGCCAGGTTCTCGCCACGCACCAATCGCCCGCCGATGGGCTGCAGTTCGCCTGCAAGGTTCTTGATCAGGGTGGACTTGCCCGCGCCGTTGGGGCCCAGCAGGCCAATGCGCGCGCCGGGGACCAACTGCAGCTTGACCTTGTCGAGGATCACCTTGTCGGCATAGCCGAGGCGGCCTTCGGACAGATCGAGCAAAGGGTTGGACAACTTGTGCGACTCGCGGAAGACGAAGTCGAACGGCGAATCAACGTGGGCAGCCGACAACTCCTCCATGCGCTCTAGTGCCTTGATCCGGCTCTGCGCCTGGCGTGCCTTGGTGGCCTGGGCCTTGAAGCGGGCAATGTACTTTTCCATGTGCGCGCGCTGGGCCTGCTGCTTCTCATAGGCTTGTTGCTGCTGCGCCAGACGCTCGGCGCGGGTGCGCTCGAACGCGCTGTAGCCGCCTTTATAGAGGTTCAGCTTGCGTTGCTCGACGTGCAGCACGTGGTCGACCACTGCGTCGAGGAAATCCCGGTCGTGGGAAATCAGCAGCAGCGTGCCGGGGTAGCCTTTGAGCCAGTCTTCGAGCCAGAGGATGGCATCGAGGTCCAGGTGGTTGGTGGGCTCGTCGAGCAGCAGCAGGTCAGACGGGCACATCAGCGCCTGGGCCAGGCTCAGGCGCATCCGCCAGCCGCCGGAAAAGTCACCGACACGCCGGTCCATCTGTTCGTTGCTGAAGCCAAGGCCGGCCAGCAGCTTGCGCGCGCGAGCGTCGGCGGTGTAGCCGTCGGCGCTGTCGAATTCGCTGTGCAGACGTGCCAGTGCGGTGCCGTCGTGCGCCTGCTCGGCCGCCTCGAGCTCGCCCTGGACCTGGCGCAAGCGCAGGTCACCATCGAGTACATAATCGATGGCCACGCGGTCGAGCGTATCGACCTCCTGACGCATGTGCGCGATGCGCCAGTCGGCAGGCAGCAGGCAGTCGCCGCCGTCGGGCGACAACTCGCCACGCAGCAAGGCGAACAGGCTGGATTTACCGGCGCCGTTGGCACCGATCAGGCCGGCTTTGTGACCGGTGTGCAGGGTCATTTCGGCGCCATCTAGCAGGCGCTGAGGACCACGCTGTAAAGTGAGGTTGGATAGTCTGATCATGATGGTCGCGGAGTCTACCAGCTTCCTCGACCCTATAGTGCGAGCTCGACCATGCCCCCTGATCTGTGGAATTACGCCTTGGCGCTGTATGGCCGGCGCGGCGTCGAAGCGGCCTGCTTGCAGTTGCAGAACGAGGGTGCCGACGTGTGCCTGCTGCTGTGCGCCTGTTGGCTGCAGGCGCACCAGGTAGCCCCCACGCAAGACCGTGCAACGGCGCTACGAAGGGTTAGCGAACCCTGGCAACACGAAGTGATTGCACCCTTGCGTGAACTGCGCCAGCGCTGGAAAGCCCAGGCGCAGCATGACCCGCAATGGGCGGGGCTGCGTGGGCGTATCAAGGGGCTTGAACTGGAGGCTGAGCAGGTGCTGCTGGAGCGTCTGGCGCACTGTGCGAGCGCGTGGCCTGCAGCGCAGGCGCCAGCCGGGGATTGGCTGGCGTTGCTGTCACCGGCGCTTGCTGACGGTGCCGCGCTGAATACGCTGCGCGGCGCCGCCGGCTCGCTTCAGGAGCCGGAAGACTGAGTCGCGTCTGCCGAGGTGGCCGGTGCGGTATCAGCCGTGCTGGTCGCCGCTGCGGCAACAGGCTTGGCAGCAGGCTTGC
>NZ_DAMCCR010000075.1:0-21550 GCF_032058845.1 Pseudomonas sp.
CGAAGCACCTCCAGTACCGAAGAAACATCCAACTCATTGAATCTCAAGGAGTTTTTCGTTCCGTTTGCCCTGGAAGTGGTGCGCAGTATAAAGACATTCGCTGAGCGGTCAAGCACTTATTTCGAAAAAGTTTCAAATCACTTCCAATGCAAATAAGGCGTCGATGACGCCCCCTCCGCAATCACCCCGAATTAAAGGCTAGGAAACGCGAACTGCGAAGCCTCGTGGCTTTTACGCTGCGGCCAGCGCTGGGTAATGGCCTTGCGACGGGTATAGAAGCGCACGCCGTCCGGGCCGTAGGCATGCAGGTCGCCGAACAGCGAGCGCTTCCAGCCGCCAAAGCTGTGGTAAGACACCGGCACTGGCAGCGGTACGTTGACCCCGACCATCCCCACTTCGATCTCGTCACAGAACAAGCGCGCCGCTTCACCGTCACGGGTGAAGATGCACGTGCCGTTGCCGTACTCGTGATCATTGATCAGCTGCATCGCCTCCTCCAGGCTCTGCACGCGCACCACGCACAAGACCGGGCCGAAGATCTCTTCCTTATAGATGCTCATGTCCGAGGTCACCTTGTCGAACAAGGTGCCGCCCAGGAAGTAGCCTTCTTCATGCCCCGTTACCTGCAGGCCACGGCCGTCGACTACCAGCTGTGCGCCGGCCGAAACGCCTTCTTCTATATAGCCGACCACTTTGTCACGGGCAGCGGCGGTTACCAGCGGGCCCATGTCCAGCCCACACGAGGTACCGGCGCCGATTTTCAGCGCCTTGATCTGCGGTTCCAGTTTGCCGATCAGGGCATCCGCGACCTGGTCGCCCACACACACCGCTACCGAGATGGCCATGCAGCGCTCGCCGCAGGAACCATACGCTGCACCCATCAGCGCGCTGACCGCGTTGTCGAGATCGGCATCGGGCATCAGCACCGCATGGTTCTTCGCCCCGCCCAGTGCCTGCACGCGCTTGCCGCGCTTGGTGCCTTCGGCATAGATGTACTCGGCGATCGGCGTAGAGCCGACGAAGCTCAGTGCCTTGACCTGTGGCGCTTCAATCAGCGCATCGACCGCTTCCTTGTCACCGTGCACCACGTTCAGGATGCCCTTGGGCAACCCGGCTTCAAGCAGCAGTTGAGCGATGTACAAGGTCGAGCTGGGATCACGCTCGGACGGCTTGAGGATGAATGCGTTGCCGCAGACGATCGCCAACGGGTACATCCACAGCGGCACCATGGCCGGGAAGTTGAACGGGGTGATACCGGCGACCACGCCCAGCGGCTGGAAGTCGGACCACGCATCGATGTTCGGGCCGACGTTGCGGCTGTATTCGCCCTTGAGGATTTCCGGGGCCGCACAGGCAAACTCGACGTTCTCGATGCCACGCTTGAGCTCGCCGGCGGCGTCTTCGAGGGTCTTGCCATGCTCCTGGCTGATCAACTGAGCAATGTGCGCCTCGTGTTGCTCCAGCAATTGCTTGAAACGGAACATGACCTGCGCACGTTTGGCAGGCGGGGTATTGCGCCAGGCCGGATAAGCCGCGGCGGCAGAATCGATGGCCTGCTGCACGGTCGCCTGGCTGGCCAGTTCGACCTTGCCCGTGACCTGGCCGGTCGCCGGGTTGAAGACATCGGCCGTGCGGCCGCCGTTGGACACCATCTGGCCGTCGATCAGGTGCTGAACGATGCTCATGCAAAACTCCGTAAACAATAAGGTAGGTCCGGGCGCGCAGCGCGCGCGCCCGTCATCGAGGCGCTGGGATCAGTCGACGCGGTTCAGGTGCTCGCCGACAGCATCGAACAGGCGATCCAGTTCGTGCGGCTGGGTATTGAACGTTGGGCCGAACTGCAGGGTGTCGCCGCCGTAACGGACATAGAAGCCGGCCTGCCACAGCTTCATCGCGGTCTCGTACGGGCGGACAATGGCATCGCCGTCGCGCGGGGCGATCTGGATGGCGCCGGCCAGGCCGTAGTTGCGGATGTCGACTACGTTCTTGCTGCCTTTGAGGCCGTGCAGCAACCTTTCGAAATGCGGCGCCAGCTCGGCGGACGCCTGCACCAGGTTCTCTTTCTGCAGCAAGTCCAGCGCCGCGAGACCGGCGGCGCACGCCACGGGGTGCGCCGAGTAGGTGTAGCCGTGAGGGAATTCCACCGCGTATTCCGGCGTCGGCTGGTTCATGAAGGTGTGGTAGATCTCGCTGCTGGCCACCACCGCGCCCATCGGGATGGCGCCGTTGGTAACCTGCTTGGCGATGCACATCAAGTCAGGGGTGACGCCGAACGCTTCGGCACCCGTCATGGCACCCATGCGGCCAAAGCCGGTGATGACTTCATCGAAGATCAACAGGATGTTGTGCTGGGTGCAGATCTCGCGCAGACGCTTGAGGTAGCCCACCGGCGGCGGCAGCACACCGGCAGAACCGGCCAGCGGCTCGACGATGACCGCGGCGATGTTCGAGGCGTCATGCAGCTCGATCAGCTTGAGCATCTCGTCAGCCAGGGCGATGCCGCCTTCTTGCGGCAGGCCCTTGGTGAAGGCATTGCCGGGCAGCACGGTGTGCGGCAAGTGATCGACATCCAGCAGCTGGCCGAACATCTTGCGGTTGCCGTTGACGCCACCCAGGCTGGTGCCGGCGATGTTCACCCCGTGGTAGCCCCGGGCACGGCCGATGATCTTGGCCTTGCTGGCCTGACCTTTCAGACGCCAGTAGGCGCGGACCATCTTCAGCGCGGTGTCGGCGCATTCGGAGCCGGAGTTGGTGAAGAACACATGATTGAGGTCACCCGGGGTCAATTGGGTGATCTGCTCGGCCAGCTGGAACGACAGCGGATGGCCGAACTGGAAGGCCGGCGCGTAGTCGAGTGTCGCCAGTTGCCGGCTGACCGCGTCAGCGATTTCCTTGCGCGTGTGACCGGCGCCGCAGGTCCAGAGCCCGGACAGCGCGTCGAAAATGCGCCGGCCCTTGTCGTCCACCAGATGATTGCCGTCGGCCGCCACGATCAGACGTGGATCGCGGTGGAAATTGCGATTCGCCGTGTAGGGCATCCAGTGGGCATCCAGCTTGAGCTGGCTGGCGAGACCGACAGGCGCGGTTTCAGGCATGTTCATCGGCGGTTCCTCGAATGACGATCAAACAACGATGGGGTGTGATTGCCCATAAGCTGGCACGGCGATAAAGTCTGGAAAACCCTACTCTTCTAACCTTCAGTCAGTGGCGTACTAAACTAATGAGCCGACGCCCCGAGGCACTCGCCCAAGTCAGCGACTTCGACATACGCCTGTTGAAAATTTTCCGCAGCGTGGTGGAGTGCGGTGGCTTTTCGGCAGCCGAGACCGTTCTTGGCATTGGCCGCTCGGCGATCAGCCAACAGATGAAAGACCTGGAACAACGCCTGGGGCTACGCCTGTGCCAGCGCGGACGAGCCGGATTTTCGCTGACCGAGGAAGGTCGCGACGTGTACCAGTCGGCGTTGCAGCTGCTGGGTGCGCTGGAGTCGTTTCGCACCGAGGTCAACGGCCTGCACCAGCACCTGCGCGGCGAACTGAACATCGGCCTGACCGACAATCTGGTCACTCTCCCGCACATGCGCATCACCCATGCGCTGGCTGAGCTGAAAGACCGCGGCCCGGACGTGCATATCCAGATCCGCATGATCGCCCCGAGCCAGGTCGAGCAGGGCGTACTCGATGGCAGTCTGCATGTTGGCGTGGTGCCGCAGACCAGCCCGCTGTCGGGGCTCGAATACCAGCCGTTGTACAGCGAACGCTCGCTGCTGTATTGCGCGGTGGGCCATCCGCTGTTCTTCGCCGATGACGCACACATCGATGATGACCGCCTCAACAGCCAGGATGCCATCGCCCCGACCTTCCGCCTGCCAGCGCACGTGCAGGCCTGCTACCAGACGCTGCATTGCACCGCCAGCGCCTCGGACCGCGAAGGCATGGCCTTTCTGATTCTGACCGGGCGCTACATCGGTTATCTGCCGGATCACTATGCCAGCGTATGGGTCCAACAGGGACGACTGCGGGCGCTCAAACCCAATGAGCGCTTCCATGACCTGGGCCTGAGCTGGGTGACGCGCAAGGACCGGCGACCGAACCTGGTCTTGCAGCGGTTTCTCGATAGCCTGGCGGCCACACGCTAATGCTTGTCAGGTGCGCACAGGCAGGTAATCTGTCCGACAATCCGTACCACCCCATCCGACGGAAATCGTCCATGAGCCTTGAAGTCCCCGCGCACCGCCTCTCTGCCTCGGGCAAGCCCGCCGGCCGCATTCGCCAGAAGAACGAGCGAGCCATCATTCAGGCCGCCGAGGACGAGTTCGCCCGTCACGGTTTCAAAGGCACCAGCATGAATACCATCGCCTTGAAGGCCGAACTGCCCAAGGCCAACCTGCACTACTACTTCACCAACAAGCTGGGCCTGTACATTGCGGTGCTGAGCAACATCATCGAGCTGTGGGACAGCACCTTCAACCACCTGCACGTCGATGACGATCCAGGCGAGGCCCTGAGCCGCTACATCCGTACCAAGATGGAGTTTTCCCGGCGTAATCCACAGGCCTCGCGCATCTTCGCCATGGAAGTGATCAGCGGTGGACAGTGCCTGAGCGAGTACTTTTCCGCCGACTACCGTGAGTGGTTCCGTGGACGTGCGGCCGTGTTCGAAGCCTGGATCGCGGCCGGCAAGATGGACCCGGTCGACCCGGTACACCTGATCTTCCTGTTGTGGGGCAGCACCCAGCATTACGCCGACTTTGCCACGCAAATCTGCCAGGTCACCGGCCGCAGCCGCCTGACCAAGCAGGACATGGAGGATGCCAGCAGCAACCTCATCCACATCATTCTCAAAGGCTGCGGCGTGCAATCGCCCGTCTGACCCGGACCTATGCCCTCTACCCTGCTTGAGCTGTGCGAGTTTCGTGAAGAAATCCGCAAGAGCCGTTTCATCACCTTGGCCGCGCCGATCGCCACGCCCAACGAGGCCATGAGCTTCATCGCCGAACACAGCGACCTGGCGGCCACCCATAACTGCTGGGCGTGGAAGATCGGCGGGCAGTACCGCAGCAACGATGACGGCGAGCCGGGCGGCACGGCGGGCCGGCCTATCCTGGCAGCGATCGAGGCGCAGGATTGCGATCAGGTGGTGGTACTGGTGATCCGCTGGTATGGCGGGATTCAGCTGGGCACCGGTGGTTTGGCACGGGCCTACGGCGGAGGCGCCAACAAATGCCTGCAGCAAGCGGCCAAGCGCTTGCTGGTGCAACGCAGCCTGTTCACCTGCAGCTGCAGCTTCAGCGAGCTGGCACTGGTAAAGCTGCGCCTGGCCGACGTTGACGGCCTGGTGCTGGATGAACGATTCACCGCCAATGGAGTGGATCTGCAAGTGGCGTTTGCCGAGGGCCACCTCGACACGCTACAAGCGCAACTGGCGGACCTCAGCCGTGGGCGGATTCTCCTGCATAGGCCCTAGCAAGGTTGCACACAGCAACTGTGCGCCCGCCTGTGCATAAGCTTGGGGCATACCCCTGCAGGCCACGAGCTACGGGCCTCGTAGACTTTTGATCAATAAATGACCAACGCCGACTTGCACGGTGCTCGTCCACTGCCTGCACACAGGTTATCCCCAGCTGCGTGCACTCATGCCGAGGGTTTCGACCGTGCTCCTCGCACTGTAGCGATTGCACACAATTGCGGTGGAGCAGCCTGTGGATAAGCCGTGCGCTATCCCGCGCGAGCCTTGTGCGGCAAGGCCTGCAGAGGATTGATCGTTATTTGACCAGGCGTTATCCACACGCTCGAGCGCAATGCACCGTGCTGCCGACCGCTGGGTTATGCTCCAGGGTCTTTGACCGCTACAGGAGCGTTGCAATGTCCACAACACCTTCCGCGCTGATCATCGGCGCCTCCCGCGGGCTGGGGCTTGGCCTGACAGAACGACTGCGCGAAGCCGGCTGGAACGTCACCGCCACCGTCCGCGATCCGCACAAGGCCCAGGCGCTGCAGGCGGTGGCAGGCGTGCAGGTGGAGACCCTGGAGATGAATGACGATACGCAGCTCGACGCGTTGGTCCAGCGCCTCAAGGGCCAGATGTTCGATCTGGTGTTCATCAATGCCGGGGTCATGGGCCCGCAGCCACAGTCGCCACAGAGCGTCACGCTCGACGATGTCGGCCAGCTGTTCATGACCAATGCCGTAGCGCCGATCCGCGTCGCCACCCGCCTGGTCGCGCATGTCCGGGAGGGCAACGGTGTGCTGGCGTTCATGAGCTCGGGGCTGGGCAGCGTGGCAAGCCCGGATGGCGGTGAAATCTGCCTGTACAAAGCCAGCAAGGCAGCGCTCAACTCGATGATCAACAGCTTTGTGGTGCAGTTGCAGCGCAGCGACCTGACCGTGCTGGCCATGCACCCGGGCTGGGTACAGACCGCCATGGGCGGCGACAGCGCGCCGCTCGACGTGGCCACCAGCACCCGTGGCCTGGTCGAACAGATCACGGCTCAACGCGGCCACCCTGGCCTGCGCTTCATCGATTACCAGGGGCAATCGCTCACCTGGTGAATTGAACGCCGTGGCGTGAGGCTCTACACTCAGCGCCTCGCCCCACGGCGGACCTGGATCAGCAGACAGGGCAACACTGAGCTGGCTTACCTGAACCCATTTTCAGAGGAGCCGGCACCATGCCTGCGATCCGTATCTGGTTGAAATCCCCGCTTGCCATCTTCACTGCCAACGACCTCGACGCCCGTGGCGGGCTGGTCATCGAAGGCGGCGTTGTCCGCGAACTCATTCCTCTGGGCGGCCACCCTGCACAGCCTTGCGCACAGGTTTTCGATGCCCGTGAGCACGTCGTGCTGCCCGGCCTGATCAACACCCACCACCACTTCTACCAGACCCTGACCCGGGCCTGGGCACCGGTAGTCAACCAGCCGTTGTTTCCCTGGCTGAAGACGCTGTATCCGGTCTGGGCCCGGCTGACGCCCAAGGCCTTGGCCCTGGCCAGTGAAGTGGCGCTGGCCGAGCTGTTGCTTTCGGGCTGCACCACCGCCGCCGACCATCACTACCTGTTCCCCGATGGGCTGGAAGATGCCATCGACGTACAAATCGAGGCGGTACGCACGTTGGGCATGCGGGCCATGCTCACCCGCGGCTCGATGAGCCTGGGCGAAGCGGACGGCGGCCTGCCACCGCAGCAAACCGTGCAGCAGGGCGAAGTGATACTTGCCGACAGTCAGCGACTTATCCACCGCTACCATGAGCGCGGTGCCGGGGCCGTGATCCAGATTGCCCTGGCGCCCTGCTCGCCGTTTTCGGTGACCCCGGAAATCATGCGCGCCAGCGCCGAGCTGGCCGAGGCGCAGGATGTGCGCTTGCACACCCACTTGGCCGAAACCCTCGATGAAGAGGCGTTCTGCCTGCAGCGCTTCGGCTTGCGGACCGTGGACTACCTCGACAGCGTCGGCTGGCTCGGACCGCGGACCTGGCTGGCCCATGGCATTCACTTCGAGGCCGATGAAATCGCCCGCCTTGGCGCGGCAGGCACCGGGGTGTGCCATTGCCCGAGCTCCAACATGCGCCTGGCCTCGGGCATCTGCCCGACCCTGGCACTGGAGGCCGCTGGCGCCACCGTCGGCCTGGGTGTGGATGGCTCGGCATCCAATGACGCGTCGAACCTGATGCTTGAAGCCCGCCAGGCCCTGTACCTGCAGCGCCTGCGTTATGGCGCCGAAGCCATCACCCCGCAACGCGTACTGGGCTGGGCCACGCGCGGCTCGGCGCAGTTGCTGGGGCGTGATGACATCGGCAGCCTGGCGGTCGGCCAGCAGGCGGACCTGGCGCTGTTCAAACTCGACGAACTGCGTTTTTCCGGCAGCCATGATCCGCTGTCGGCTTTGCTGCTGTGCGGCGCCGACCGTGCAGACCGCGTCATGGTGGGTGGCCGCTGGCGAGTGATCGACGGCCAGGTCGAGGGGCTGGACGTGCAACAGCTGATGGCGGCGCACCGGCAAGCGGCAGCACAGCTCATGGCCGGTTGACCTCACTGCCTTCCCGCGCCGATGGCAAGGCCGCTGCGCCCATCGGTCGCGGGCCCGGTTGTAGGAAAAATTTCCAGTAGAATAGGCCCAACCGTTCCTGATTGAGACTGATACACATGTATGACTGGCTGAATGCCTTGCCCAAGGCCGAACTGCACATGCACCTGGAAGGCTCCCTTGAGCCTGAATTGCTGTTCGCCCTGGCCGAGCGCAACAAGATCGCCCTGCCCTGGAATGATGTCGAAGCGCTGCGCGGTGCCTATGCCTTCAACAACCTGCAGGAATTTCTCGACCTGTACTACCAAGGCGCCGGCGTTTTGCAGACCGAGCAGGATTTCTACGACCTGACCTGGGCCTACCTGCTGCGCTGCAAGGCGCAGAACGTGATCCACACCGAACCGTTCTTCGACCCGCAAACCCACACCGATCGCGGCATCGCCTTTGAAGTGGTGCTCAACGGCATTGGCCAGGCCCTGCGCGACGGCCAGCAGCAACTGGGCGTGAGCAGCGGGTTGATTCTGAGCTTCCTGCGCCACCTCAGCGAAGAGGCCGCAGAGAAGACGCTGACCCAGGCCCTGCCCTTCCGTGACGCTTTCGTTGCCGTAGGCCTGGACAGTTCGGAACAAGGCCATCCACCGAGCAAGTTCGAGCGCGTCTTCGCCCGCGCGCGCCATGAAGGCCTGGTCGCGGTCGCCCATGCCGGCGAGGAAGGCCCGCCCGAGTACATCTGGGAGGCGCTCGACCTGCTGCACATCAAGCGCATCGACCACGGCGTGAGGGCCATCGAAGACGAGCGCCTGATGCAACGCATCATCGACGAGCAGATCCCACTGACCGTGTGCCCGTTGTCCAACACCAAGCTGTGTGTGTTCGATCACATGAGCCAGCACAACATCCTCGACATGCTCGAGCGCGGCGTGAAGGTCACGGTGAATTCCGACGACCCGGCCTATTTCGGCGGTTACGTGACCGAAAACTTCCATGCCCTGCACCAGCACCTGGGAATGACCGAAGACCAGGCGCGGCGCCTGGCGCAGAACAGCCTCGACGCACGACTGGTCTGACGATCTGACGGATGCCCGCGACCGCTAGCCCACCTGCAGGCTGGTCACGCGGGCGATCCGGTTGATGTGCTGCAGGCCCAGCGGCGTGACCTGTAGCGCACGGCTGGCCTCCTGCTCGCGCACCCAGCCCGATTGCACGAACAGCTTGAACAAGGCCCGCCCCAGCACGCCGCCCAGGTGCGGCCCCTGGTCACTCCACTCGTTGCAATGACAGATCACCCCGCCCCGGCTGTGCTGAGGTGCCAGTGCGTCGATGAACACGCCAATGCGCTCCAGCTCCAGCCTGCCCGACGAGGTCACCAGCCACTGCTCGCCATGGCGCTCCAGCCACCCGGCGTCGGTCAGGCGCTGATACAGCTCGGCCGCCAACTCCCCGCCCAGGTGATCGCTGCACAGCCGTGCACGGCGCATCGACAAGGGAATCTGCAAGGGAAAGGCCCCCGTGCGCGATCGATCCGTGCCTACCACCAGGTTGGCCAGCGCCTCGACGGCCGCGCCAACCTCAGGGGTGGCCAGCCGGAAGTAGCGCTTGCGTCCGCGTGACTCCAGCCTCAGCAGGCCGGCCGTCGACAGCAGCGAGAGGTGAGCGCAGGCCGACGAACAGGTCAGGCCGGTCATCGTCGCCAGCTCTGCGGTAGGCCGGGGTGTGCCGTCGATCAGCGCCCATAGCATGGCACTGCGTTTGGGGTCGGCCATCAAACTGGCGATACGGCTGATGCTGCTCACTGCTTTCATATCTGCGTTGCTCCCTACGAGATAGCGTTCAGGGCCGACCCAGGCAGGCACCTGGACTGGCCGACCGGCTGACGACGATGGGTGGCCTCTGCACGGTCCCTGGCCACCGGCCGCACCTCGCTGTGCGAAGTGCCGAAACGACCGCCTCGAACGGGCGGCCAGCGCGAGTATAAGCCGGGACAAAGCAGGCGCTGGACAGGGCTGCGTGTGTGGAATGGGGACAAGTGCAGAGGGTCAGGCCACCCATGGAGGAACTGTCTCCATTACGGGCATTGAGCCATCTGGCGAATGCCCCCTCGCCAAAGCGGCCGAGGGGGCTTTGGCGAAGATTTATCCAACTTTAGAGCGACATTGCCGACACCCTGCTTCCACAGGGATTGCAGCAAAAGCAGACCTGTCGACACCACGCTGAGGGACTTCCCTGTCCAGCGGACCGATGGCCGGTCTGGCGAACCGCCAGGCCCGATCTACACTGGCTGCTCGCACGCTCGTGGAGGCTTTGGTGATGAGAATCGTCGTCAGTACATCCCACCGCAATCGGGCCTGCCCCTGGCAGGTGCAGCTCGATCAGCATGTCGTGAGTTTTCGCAGCGAGGACGAAGCGCGGCACTTCGCGGCGTTGCTGGAGGCCCGCTTGCGCGCGCCTCATCCGCTTACGCCGTGGCCTGCCAGCGACGCGTCAGCAGCGCCGCGCTGACCACCAGCACACCGCACAGGCTGATCACCAGGCTCATCGGCACCGCACTGCCATCGGCCAGGAGGCCCACCAGCGCCGCGGCACCGGCTGCGACGCTGAACTGCAGGCAGCCCATCAAGGCCGAGGCGCTGCCAGCGCGCCCGCCCTTACCCGCCATGGCGCAGGCCGAGGCGTTGGGAATGATGCAGCCCAGGCTGGCCATGCACACGAACAACGGCACCAGCAATGGCCATAGCTGTTTCGGGTGCAGGGCGGCCATCAGCAACAGCAGCACACCGCCGGCGAGATAGACCCACACAGCCTTGGCCAGCAGCGCGGTCGGCCCGAACCGGGTCAACAGCCGTGCATTGACCTGTGCGGTGAGGATGAACCCGGCGGCATTGATGCCGAACAGCCAGCCGTAATGCTCGGCAGGCACGCCATACAGGGTGATGAACACGAAGGGAGAGCCGGCGATGTAGGCGAACATGCCGGCGATGGCGATGCCGCCAGTCAGGGCATGGCCGATGAACACGCGATCGCGCAGCAGGCGCAGGTACTGCCCTGCGGCCCCCGCCAACGGCGCGCGGGCGATGTGCTTGGGCAAACTCTCGGGCAGGCCGCGGGCGACCGCGATCAGGCAGCCACCGCTGAACAGCGCCAGCACCAGAAAGATCGACTGCCAGCCAACGCTGTTGACCATCACTCCACCGAGCATGGGTGCCAGGATCGGCGCCAGCCCCATCACCAGCATCAGTTGCGAGAAGACCTTGGCCGATTGCACGGCATCGCAGCTGTCGCTGACGATCGCCCGCGACAACACCATGCCGGCGCAGCCACCCAGCGCCTGAACGAAGCGGGCCGCAATCAGCGCCTCCAGGCTCGGCGCATAGGCGCACGCCAGGGACGCGAGCATGAACAGCGCCACGCCGAACAGCAGCGGGCCGCGCCGGCCGTAACGGTCAGCGACCGGCCCATAGACCAGTTGCCCGAGCGACAGGCCGAGGAAGTACACCGCCAGGGTGGTCTGAATGTGTTGCGCGTCGGTGGCGAAGGCCTGGGCCATCGCCGGGAAGGCGGGCAGATAGAAGTCGATGGCCAAAGGCCCGAACGCACTGAGTGCGCCCAGGATCAAGACGGTTCGTAGGTTCATGCGGAATCCGTAGCAGGCTAAGCAAATGGCTCAGTCTACCCGTCCACGCGCCGCCAGGGGAGGAAACCTGACCCCTGGCAATGCGTGAGCGTGTCTCAGGCGACTTCGGCGGGATAGCCCTCCTCACGGATCGACTCAAGAATCTGCTGAGCCGCCAGTGGGCTCTTCACGCTGACTTGCCTGGCGGCCAGATCGACCTTGACCTCAGCGGTTGGGTCCTGGGCCTGGACTGCTGCAGTGACGGCCTTGACGCAGTGGCCGCAGGTCATGCCTTGCACGTTGAATACTTGCATCGTCAGTTGCCTCGTCTGGTGGGGGTTGCCTGCAGTCTCAACCTTGCCACCACGGCAAGGTCAAGGGGGTAACGTTGCATCGCGCTGGCATTCAAGGCGCGCCTCGGCCAAGCTGGAGCGCTTGAGCCGTGAATGAGCAGGAGAACGTCGATGATCAGAGCAGTAATGTGTGCGGTCGCGGTGCTGGGCACGTTGACCGCCGTGCCGCCGGCCAGCGCCGAAGGCAATGCGGATTACAGCGTGCTGATCATTTCTCGCGAGCGTCTGGAAGTGGCGACCAACTGCGAGATCGGCATCTACCTCAACGGCCAGCTCACCGGGCGCCTGTTCCAGGAGCAGTCGACGGCCTTCAACCTGCCTGCGGGGCCAGTGGATGTGCGCCTGCGCATGCTCCCAGGGCAAGCGCCCGGGTGTGGCGCGGGGCTGGTGAACCAGCACCAGCAACAGCTGAACCTGAGCGCCGGACAGATCAACAAGTACCGGATCTCGATGAGCCAGAACGGCTTGCACCTGACCCGAGCAGGCCTGGGCTATTGACCTTGACCACATGGCAAGGTTGATGCTGGTGGCCTGAGCGGGCGCTGTCTGAGAAAACGCTCGAGCGAAGGGTTGGCAGTGTGCAACGCCGCGCAACCCGGCCTCGAGGCTTTTCAGACCGCGCCCTGGGACCTGATACAGGGAGTAGCGCCATGTCTGCCATCACCACCTACCAACTGCCCATCAGCGGAATGACCTGCGCCAGCTGCGCCGGGCGCGTCGAGCGCGCCCTGGGCAAGGTCAGCGGTGCTGCGCAAGTCAGCGTCAACCTCGCCACGGAACACGCCCGCGTGCAGGCGCCCACGGGCAGCTTGCCAGCCCTGCTCGATGCCGTTCGCGGGGCGGGCTATCAGGTGCCGCTGCGCAGCCTGGAGCTGCAGATCGGCGGCATGACCTGCGCCTCGTGCGCCGGGCGCGTCGAGCGGGCCCTGAGCAAGGTTCAGGGTGTGCAGCAGGTCAGCGTGAACCTGGCCAACGAACGCGCCCACGTCGAACTGCTCGCCAGCCTGGATGACGCGGCACTGGTCGAGGCGGTGCAAAAAGCCGGCTACAGCGCCAGCCTGCCGCGCAACCACGCAGACGATACCGCCGCCGCCCAACGCCGGCTGCGCAACGAGCGCATTGCAGTGGTCGCAGCCGTGCTGCTGGCCCTGCCGCTGGTGCTGCCAATGCTGGTGCAACCGTTCGGCCTGCACTGGATGCTGCCCGCCTGGGCCCAGTTCGTGTTGGCCACACCGGTACAGTTCCTGCTTGGCGCGCGCTTCTACGTGGCCGCCTGGAAAGCCGTGAAAGCCGGTGCGGGCAACATGGACCTGCTGGTGGCCCTGGGCACCAGCGCGGGCTATGGGCTGAGCCTGTACCAGTGGGCCAACGCCCACCCCGGCATGGAGCCGCACCTGTACTTCGAAGCCAGCGCCGTGGTGATTGCCCTGGTGCTGCTGGGCAAGTACCTGGAAAGCCGCGCCAAACGCCAGACCGCCAGCGCCATCCGCGCCCTCGAAGCGTTGCGCCCGGAGCGCGCGGTGCGTTTGATCGAAGGCCGTGAAGAAGACGTGGCGATCAGTCAGTTGCGTCTCGACGACCAGGTGCTGGTCAAGCCCGGTGAACGCTTCCCGGTCGATGGCCTGATCATCGACGGCACCAGCCACGCCGACGAAGCACTGATCAGCGGCGAAAGCCTGCCCGTGCCCAAACAGCCCGGCGACCGGGTGACCGGCGGCGCCATCAACGGCGAAGGTCGGCTGATCGTGCGTACCCAGGCCTTGGGCACAGAGACCGTGCTGGCGCGGATCATCCGCCTGGTGGAAGACGCCCAGGCAGCCAAGGCGCCGATCCAGAAACTGGTCGACCGGGTCAGCCAGGTGTTCGTCCCGGCCGTACTGGTACTGGCCGTGCTGACACTGGTCGGCTGGTCGCTCAGCGGCGCGCCGATGGAAACGGCCCTGATCAACGCGGTCGCGGTGCTGGTGATCGCCTGTCCATGTGCACTCGGCCTGGCCACGCCAGCGGCGATCATGGCGGGCACGGGCGTCGCCGCTCGGCACGGCATCCTGATCAAGGATGCCGAAGCGCTGGAACGGGCCCACGCCGTGAACCGCGTGGTGTTCGACAAGACTGGCACGCTCACCTCCGGCGCGCCACGGATCGTGCACAGCATGGCTGCCAGCGGCACAGAGGATGATGCCCTGCGCTTGGCCGGGGCCTTGCAGCGTGGCAGCGAGCACCCGCTGGCCAAGGCCGTACTGCAGCAGTGCCAGGAACAACAGCTGGATGTCCCGCCGGTGACCGACAGCCAATCACTGACCGGCCGAGGCATCGCCGGGCGGGTCGAGGGGCGCACGCTGGCCCTGGGCAACCGCCGTTTGCTCGATGAAAGCGGCCTGGCCCCAGGGCAACTGGCCGACAGCGCCCAGGCCTGGGAAGCCGAAGGCCGGACGTTGTCATGGCTGATCGAGCGTGGCGAAACCCCTCGTCTGCTGGCCCTGTTCGCCTTCGGCGACAGCCTCAAACCCGGCGCCCAACAGGCAATCCGGGCACTGCAGGCGCGGCACATCAGCAGCCATCTGCTGACCGGCGACAACCGTGGCAGCGCCCGGGTGGTGGCGCAGGCGCTGGGCATCGATGACGTGTATGCCGAGGTGTTGCCGGCCGACAAGGCCGCCACCGTGAACCGGCTTAAAACCGATGGCGTGGTGGCGATGGTGGGCGACGGTATCAACGACGCCCCGGCGCTCGCGGCCGCCGACATCGGTATCGCCATGGGTGGCGGCACCGATGTGGCGATGCAGGCAGCCGGCATTACCCTGATGCGCGGCGACCCGCGCCTGGTGCCGGCGGCCCTGGACATCAGCCGCAAGACCTACGCCAAGATCCGCCAGAACCTGTTCTGGGCCTTCATCTATAACCTGGTGGGCATTCCACTGGCCGCCTTCGGCTACCTCAACCCGGTGCTGGCAGGTGCAGCGATGGCGCTGTCGAGTGTCAGCGTGGTGAGCAATGCCCTGTGGCTGAAAACCTGGAAACCTGCTGCGTCGCCTTCGGAGACACCATGAACATTGGACAGGCCGCCCGCCGCAGCGGGCTCAGTGCCAAGATGATCCGCCATTACGAAGCCATCGGCCTGCTCGCGCCGGCCGCGCGCAGCGACAGCGGTTACCGGCTGTACCAGGCAGACGACCTGCACCGCCTGGCCTTCATCAAGCGTTCGCGCGACCTGGGGTTTTCCCTGGACGAGGTGGCCAGGCTGCTGACCCTCTGGCAGGACCGCCAGCGCGCCAGTGCCGACGTCAAGGCGCTGGCCCAGCAGCACATCGACGCACTCGATCAGCGCATCGCCGAGCTGCTGAGCCTGCGCGAAACCCTCGCGCACCTGGTGGCCGGCTGCCAGGGCGATGACCGCCCCGACTGCCCTATCCTCAAGGACCTGGCCCAAGGCTGCTGCAGCTGATTCAAGCCGCCAGTGCATACAGCGTCGGCGGCTGCGCTCCAGAAACGACAGGGTCATTGCCCAGAACGACTTCTGCATCAATGAAAGCGCTGATTGGCCTTTACAAAAAGCCACGCCTGCCGATCTCCCGATTACAGGTGGCGCTCGCCCCTGACCTGGGTTTCTGGAGCATGGATGAACATCAAACAAAAATTGACCTTGGCCTTTGCCGTGATTGCCGGCCTGCCCATCGTTATCGTCGCCACCCTAGTGATCATCAGCCTGCGCGACGACTCGCGGGGCGATTTCGTTGACAGCAGCACGCGGGAGATCCGTCAGGTCAGCAACGCCATGCAGTTGTTCTTCCAGGGCATCGACCAGAACGTCGAGTATCTCGCCAAGCAACCTGTAGTGACGGCCTCTGGCAGCAACCTCAACAAGTACCTGACCGCCGACGCCTCGAATCAGCTGGGCGAGCAGGACGAGAAGGTTCTGGCGGTGCTCGATCAGCTCGGTTCCACCCATCCGTCCTATGCCTACATGGCCTATGCCCAGGCCGATGGTGGCTACGTCGGCTGGCCGGCCGGGCAGAAGCTCGCCAGCTACGACCCGCGCCAGCGGCCCTGGTACCAGCTGGCCATGGCCAACCCCGGCAAGACCCTGCGCACCGAAGCCTATTACTGGGCAGCCGATGATGCGGTGCTGATCAGTACCGTGCGCACGGTGGCAAACCCGCTGGGCAGCAGCGGTGGCGTGGTCAATGTCGACGTCTCGCTCAAGGGCCTGACCGACCTGATCAAGAACATCAAGGTCGGCGACAGCGGTTTCCTGATGCTGCTCGAACACGACGGCAAGGTGCTGGTCAACCCGCGTGACGGCAGCCATAACTTCAAGCCGGTGGGCGAGCTGGCCGGCGGTTATGCCGACCTGGCCGGGCCCGGCAAAGGCCTGCGTGAAATCCAGATCGACGGCGTGCGCTACATGGCCAACGTCTACCCCGACGAGGCCTTGGGCTGGATCTTCGTCGGCCTGATCCAGCAGGACGAAGTCATGGCCAGTGCCACCCGCCTGAGCTGGCTGATCGGCATCATTACCGTCGTCCTGGCCGGTGTCTTCGCGCTGGTGGGCATGGCGTTTGCGCGTGTCATCGTGCGCCCGATCAATGGCGTGAGCCAGGGCCTGGAAGACATCGCCCAGGGCGAAGGCGATCTGACCCGCAGCCTGACCGTGCACGGCCGTGATGAAACCGCACGCCTGGCCAGCTGGTTCAACCAGTTCCTCGGCGCCATCCGCAGCCTGATTCAGCACATCAGCGGCTCGGCGAGCAAGATTCTCGCGGCCTCGGCCACGGCCTCCCAGGTGTCGCACGACATGGCCGAAGCCGCCGGGCGTCAGCGTGAAGCCGTGGACATGGTGTCCACCGCCTTCCATGAAATGGTGGCCACGGCCAACGAAGTCGCGCGCTCCTGCAGCCAGGCCGCGCAGTCAGCCGACAGCGGTCAGCAGCAGGCGCGTGAAGGCCAGGCGCAGATCGATGCAGCCGTGTCGAGCGTCGACCGCCTGAGCCAGGAAATCGAGCAGTCGGCGCAGTCGATGCAGCAGCTCGAACGCGACAGCAACGCCATTCAATCGATCCTCGGCACCATTCGTTCGATTGCCGAACAGACCAACCTGCTGGCGCTCAACGCCGCCATCGAGGCCGCACGTGCCGGTGAACAGGGCCGGGGCTTTGCCGTGGTCGCCGACGAGGTGCGGGCGCTGGCCAAGCGCACCGCCGACTCCACCGCCGAGATCGATGGCTTGCTCGGCAACCTGGCCAGCCGCACCTCGCAAGTGGCCGGGCAGATGCATGCCAGCCTGGAAGTGTCGGTGCAGTCGGTGACGCGTATCGGCATGGCGCGCGACAGCTTCGGGCAGATTCGTGATTCGGTGGACGTGATCCGCGACATGAACACGCAGATCGCAACCGCCGCAGAAGAGCAGCATCAGGTGGCCGAAGACATCAACCGCCACATCGCGCAGATTCACGGCGATGCGCAGCGGGTGGCGGAGCTGGCCCATTCGGCGCGACAGGACTCCGCGAGCCTGGCGGGTTTCTCCAATGAACTGGATGCGCTGGTAAAGCGCTTCCGCACCTGAAATGCACCCTGACGCACGCTATCGACCCGGCGTGCGTCAACTCAGCGTCACGCGCCATGGATGACAATCAGTGCTTTGCCCACTCCCCTGCCTTGCATGAAAACAATAAATCCGGAGCGTCGTAGATGAACATCAAGCACAAACTCACGTGGGCCTTCGCCGTCATCGCCGGGCTGCCCATTGCGGTCGTGGCCGCCATCGTCGTGCTCAACCTGCGCGATGAAGCGCGTGACGATTTTGTCGAGAACAGCGGCCGAGAGATCCGGCAAGTCGGCAACGCCATGAACATCTTCTTCAAGGGCATCGACGAAAACGTCGAATTCCTGGCCGCGCAGCCCATGCTCGGCACCTTGAGCAATGACTTCAACAAGTACATGGCGGCCAAGCCGTCCTATGACCTGACCCCGCAATCGCAAGAGGTACTGGCCTACTTCGACCGCATGGCCAAGACCCACAAGAATTACGCCTATGTCTCTTACGCGGTGGCCGATGGCGGCTACGTCGGCTGGCCGAATAGCCAGAAGCTCGACGGCTACGACCCGCGCGTGCGCCCGTTCTACAAGTCGGCCATGGCCACGCCGGGCAAGCCGGTGCGCTCTGCGGCCTACTACTGGGCGGCGGATGACATCGTGCTGATGGCCACGGGCATGACGGTTGCCAACACCTTCGGCGCCAACGGCGGCGTGGTGAACGTGGACGTGTCGCTCAATGGCCTGACCGACATCGTGAAGAAGATCAAGCTCGGCGAAAGCGGCTATCTGATGCTGGTCGAAAACAACGGCAACGTCCTGGTCGATTCGAACGATGCCAGCCACAACTTCAAGCAGCTCGCCAGCCTGGGCGGCGATTACGAAACCCTGGCCAAGGCCGGCAAAGGCCTGGTCGAGGTGCAGTTCGACGGTCAGCGCTACATGGCCAACGTGGTGCCCGACGAGCAGCTGGGCTTCACCTTCATTGGTCTGATTCAGCAGCAGGAAGTGATGCAGAGCGCGACCCGCCTGAGCTGGGTCATCGGCGTGGTGGCACTGGTGTTGGCAGCGCTGTTTGCAGTGATTGGCGCAACCTTCGCCAAGCTCATCGTGCGCCCGATCAACAGCGTCAGCAGCGGGCTGGAGGGCATCGCCCAGGGCGAGGGCGACCTGACCCGCAGCCTGGAGGTACGTGGCCGCGATGAAACGGCGCAACTGGCCGGCTGGTTCAACCAGTTCCTGGGTGCCATCCGCAGCTTGATCCAGCACATCGGCGTGTCGGCGAATCAGATTCTCAGCTCGTCGGCCAGCGCCACCCGCGTGTCCGGGGACATGGCCGATGCTGCCGGGCGCCAGCGCGAAGCGGTGGACATGGTGTCGACCGCGTTCCACGAAATGGTCGCCACTGCCAACGAAGTGGCGCGTTCCTGCAGCCAGGCCGCGCAGTCGGCCGACAGCGGCCAGCAGCAGGCCCGTGAAGGGCAGGCGCAGATCGATGCGGCAGTGTCCAGCGTGGACCGCCTGAGTCAGGAAATCGAGCAATCGGCGCAGTCGATCCAGCAGCTGGAACGCGACAGCAATGCGATTCAGTCGATCCTGGGCACCATCCGTTCGATTGCCGAGCAGACCAACCTGCTGGCGCTCAACGCGGCGATCGAGGCGGCCCGCGCCGGGGAACAGGGACGTGGCTTTGCCGTGGTTGCTGACGAAGTCCGCGCCCTGGCCAAGCGCACGGCTGATTCCACCGCCGAGATCGATGGCCTGCTGGGTAACCTGGCCAATCGCACCTCGCAGGTCGCCGAGCAGATGCACGCCAGCCTGGAAGTGTCGGTGCAGTCTGTGACACGCATCGGCATGGCCCGCGACAGCTTCGGGCAGATTCGTGACTCGGTGGACGTGATCCGCGACATGAACACGCAGATCGCCACAGCGGCCGAGGAGCAGCATCAGGTCGCCGAAGACATCAACCGCCACATCGCCCAGATTCATGGCGATGCGCAATTGGTGGCCGAACTGGCGCAAACGGCGCGGCAGGACTCGCAGAGCCTGGCTGGGCTGTCCAACGAGCTGGATGCGTTGGTGCGGCGGTTCAAGACCTGACAGGTCGCGGGCCGAGGGCAGCGGTTCGAGCATTGACGGGGCGGGGCGCAAGAGCAGCGGTCGTGGCCGGGCCCTGTGCCCGCTGAGGCAGGAGGCCGGTTTAGCCGGCCTGGTGCAGAAGCCGCGTACTGTCAGACAAAACGCGATCGCAGCCATCGGGGCTGCTTGCGCAGCCCATCGCGACTGAAGTCGCTCCAACAAGGTAGGCGCACCCTGTGGGAGAGGCCGGTCCGGCGCTCCTGCAAGACGAAACACAGTCCGCCCCTGTCTGCAGCTGCAGACACCTAACGCTCGACGATCACCGTCACCCCCTGCCCGCCTGCGGCACAAATCGAGATCAACCCCCGGCCCTTGCCCGCCTTGGCCAGCAATTTGGCCAGGTGCGCGAGAATGCGTCCGCCAGTGGCAGCGAACGGATGCCCGGCGGCCAGCGAGCTGCCCTTGACGTTGAGCTTGCTGCGGTCGATGGCGCCCAGCGCCCCGTCCAGGCCCAGGCGAGTGCGGCAGAAGTCTGGGTCCTCCCACGCCTTCAGGGTGCACAGCACTTGCGCGGCGAAGGCTTCATGGATCTCGTAGTAGTCGAAGTCCTGCAGGCTCAGGCCATTGCGCGCCAGCAGGCGCGGCACCGCGTAGACCGGGGCCATCAGCAACCCTTCCTGACCCTTGACGAAATCCACCGCGGCGGTTTCGCCGTCCACCAGATAGGCCTGCACCGGCAGGCCGCGCTCGGCGGCCCAGGCTTCGCTGGCCAGTAGCACCAGGGAGGCGCCGTCGGTGAGCGGGGTGGAGTTGCCAGCGGTGAGCGTGCCTTTGGCGCTGCGCTCGAAAACCGGTTTGAGCCGGCCGAGCTGTTCCAGGGTGAGCTCAGGGCGCAGGTTGTTGTCGCGGACCAGGCCCAGGTATGGGGTCATCAGGTCGTCATGCCAGCCTTCGGCATACGAGGCTGCCAGGTGCTGATGGCTGTGCAGGGCCAGTTCATCCTGAGCACTGCGCTCGATCTGCCAGGTCTGCGCCATCTGCTCGCAGTGCTGGCCCATCGACAGGCCGGTGCGTGGCTCGCCGTTGCGCGGCAGCTCGGGCTTGAGATGGCCGGGGCGCAGGCCGAGAAACGGCGTGAGCCGCTGGCCCAGGCTTTTGCCGCGACCCGCCGCCAGGAGAATCCGCCGCAGCCCCTCGTTGACGGCAATGGGCACATCGGAGGTGGTGTCGACGCCCCCGGCCACCGCGCAATCGATCTGCCCAAGGGCGATCTTGTTGGCCACCAGCAGCGCGGCCTCCAGGCCCGTGCCGCAGGCTTGCTGGATGTCATAGGCCGGGGTTTGCGGCGACAGGCGCGAGCCCAGTACGCACTCGCGGGTCAGGTTCATGTCGCGCGCGTGCTTGAGTACTGCCCCGGCCACCACTTCACCCAGGCGCAGGCCGTGGAGGCGGTAGCGCTCCACCAGGCCTTCCAGCGCAGCGGTGAGCATGGCCTGGTTGCTGGCTGTGGCATACGCCCCGTTGGCGCGGGCGAAGGGAATACGGTTGCCGCCCAGAATCGCGACCCGGCGAGTTGATCCCATGTGCTGCTTCCTCCTGAAAGTGATTGATCGCCCCTGCGTGGAAGGGCCCACGCGGCTGATGCACCCGGGCCCCTCAGCCTAGGTGTTTTTACCGAGGTCGAACGACCCACCCGGGAAGTTGGTCCACACTGCATGTTTGCCTTTTCAGGAGACCTTCCCATGAGCGATCGCTACATCGGCTTTGCCAACTCTGCCCTCGGCCGACGCGTCGTCGATGCCCTCGGCCTGCCGCGCCCTGTGGCCCTTGAACGCTGGCAAGCCGGGCGCATGCGGCCGGTCGATGGCGCCCTGGTGCTCGGCGGCGGGCCGCTGGCCCAGCAGGTACAAGCCCTGGCCGCGAGCCTCAGCGAAGACATCTACGGCTATGAAT
>NZ_DAMCCR010000075.1:21799-22151 GCF_032058845.1 Pseudomonas sp.
GCGAAGGCGCCGAGGCGCAGCTTGAAGGCGCACTGCGCTTTTTCCTCTCGCCGAAAAGCGCGTTCATCTCCGGGCAGGTGCTGCGTCTGCAGGCCTGTGCTGTGCAGGTCGCGGACTGGAGCCGCCCGCTGGCCGGACGCCGGGCACTGGTCACGGGCGCGGCACGCGGCATCGGCGCCTCGATCGCCGAGACCCTGGCCCGCGATGGCGCCGAACTGGTGCTGCTCGATGTGCCTGGCGCGCAAAAAGACCTCGACGCCCTGGCCGCACGCCTAGGCGCCCGCACCCTGGCGCTGGACATCTGCGCCACCGATGCCGCCCGGCAACTGCTCGACGCCCTGCCAGAGGGCAT
>NZ_DAMCCR010000076.1:0-21860 GCF_032058845.1 Pseudomonas sp.
AGAACATCCGCGAGTTCCGCAAGGAAAGCCTCAAGCACTACAGCGCCGACCTGACATACACCCTGGTGCGTGGCGAGGGCGGCTTCAAGATCCACCGCAAGGTGATCAGTCTGATCAACAGTGACGATACCCTGGCCGGTATCGGCTACATCCTCTGAGGAGATGGCCATGAACCAAGTCGCATTGGTAACCGGCGCCGGCCAGGGGCTAGGCCAGCGCTTCTGCGCCCGGCTACTGGCTGCTGGCTTCGATGTCGTGGTCTCGGACCGCGACCTGGGCCTGGCCCAGGCCGCCGCCGAGCAACTGCAAGGGCAGGGTGGCCGCACCCTGGCTGTGAAGCTCGACGTCAGCAGCAAAGCTGACTTCGAGCAAGCTCTGGCCCAAGTGCTGGAGCATTTCGGTGCGCTGCACGTGGTGGTCAACAATGCCGCGGTCACCAAGACTACGCCGCTGATGCAGATTAGCCCGGAAGAGTTCGACGCCGTGGTGGGTCTGAACCTGCGCAGCGTTTTCCTCGGCTGCCAGGTGTTCGGCGCGTACCTGGCTGAGACCGGGTACGGGCGGATCATCAACATGGCCTCGCTTGCCGGGCAGAACGGCGGCACCGCCACTGGCGCGCACTACGCGGCGAGCAAGGGCGCGATCGTCACCTTGACCAAAATCTTCGCCAAAGAATTCGCTGCCCGTGGTGTCACCGTCAATGCCATCGCACCGGGACCGATTGACTCGCCTGCGGTACATGCTGCAGTGCCGGCCGACCGCCTGCCGGGTTTGCTGGCCAATATCCCTGTGCAACGTCTGGGCGATGCCGACTTCCTCGGTGACCTGATCGTTCAGCTGGCACGGCCCGAAGCCTACTTCACCACCGGGGCAACTTGGGACGTGAATGGCGGCCTGTTTATGCGTTGATTGCTTTTGAGGGCCTTACGGGCTTTCTGACAATATTCGGAATATCAGCCATGAATGAAGAACTTTTGAATGTAGTGGTGCGCAAGCGCGAGATCCAAGGTGCCGATGTGGTGGTGCTGGATCTGGGCCGGGCCGATGGCGCGGCGCTGCCGGCCTTCGAGGCGGGGGCACATGTGGACATCCATGTCGCCCCGGGCCTGGTGCGCCAGTATTCGCTGTGCAGCGACCCAGCCGATGCCTCGCTGTATCGCTTGGGCGTGTTGAAGGACCCGGCCTCTCGCGGTGGCTCGGTGAGCGTGCACGACACCCTGCTGGAAGGGCACGAGGTGCAGATCAGCGCCCCGCGCAATCTGTTCCCGCTGGCCGCCGATGCCCGCCGCTCGATCCTGTTGGGTGGCGGTATCGGTATCACGCCGATGATCGCCATGGCCCACGCCCTGCACCAGCAGGGCGCTGAATTCGAACTGCATTACTGCGGGCGCTCGCGCAGCCGCAGCGCCTTCCTCGATGCCCTGGCCAGCGCACCGTTCGCCGCCCGGGTGTTCACCCATTTCGACGACGAGGATGCGGACCAGCGGCTGAACCTAGCGGATGTGCTTGGCAGCGGGACGACCGGCACCCACATGTACACCTGCGGCCCGTCGGGCTTCATGGACTGGGTGATCGCCGGCGCGCGCCAGCAAGGCTACAGCGAGGAGCACATCCACAAGGAGTACTTCCAGGTCGAGGTCGACGCCAGCGGCGCGGGCTTTGAAGTGGTGGCCGCGCGCAGCAACAAGACCGTACAGGTCGCCGAGGGGCAAAGCATTCTGGATGCACTCGCACAAGTCGGGATCAAGATCCAGATTTCCTGCGAGCAGGGCGTCTGCGGCACTTGCCTCTGCAACGTGATCGAAGGTGAGCCGGATCACCGTGATGTGTACCTGACTGATGAAGAGAAAGCCGCGAACGATCAGATCCTGGTGTGCTGCTCGCGGGCCAAGTCCAAGAAGCTGGTGCTGGATATTTGAGGAGCATGACCATGGTAGACGTAACGCAATTTCGTAATGCGATGGCTATGCTCGGTGGAGCTGTGTCGGTCATCACCACCGATGGTCCTGCCGGCCGATACGGTTTCACCGCTTCGGCGGTGTGCAGCGTGACCGACTCACCCCCCACCTTGCTGGTCTGCATGAATCGCTCTTCGTATTCCAACGAGCAGTTCAAGGCCAATGGCGCACTGTGCGTGAACGTGCTGGCAGGTACCCACCAGGAGCTCTCGGGGGCATTTGCCAACCGCTCGCTGAGCATGGACGAGCGTTTCGCCACAACGGCCTGGACTTCGCTTGAAAGTGGAGCCCCCGTAATGCAAGAGGCCTTGGTCAATTTTGACTGCCGCATCGCCCAAGTACACGAAGTCGGCTCGCACAGTATTTTTTACTGTGAAATTCAAGACATTCGTCACGGCGGCACGGACGAGGGGCTGGTTTATTTCAACCGTGCTTATCATCGCCTCTGTGACAACTCCAAGGCCTGCTAAAGATTCTGGGTTTACCTCTTTGCCCAGTGGCTCGCTGGGCTTTTTTAACGGTAAGGATTGCAGCGTTCAGAAGGGGTCCAGATTGTGGAATACCACTTCGAGCATGGTGTTCAAGCGTTTTACCTGTGCTTCAGTCAGGCCCTTGAAGCTGCGCTGGAAGAGCTCGCGAGTAGCCTCTTGCATGCGCGTGATGCTCTGAAGGCCGGCCTCGGTAATACGTACATGGGTGACTCGGCCGTCTTCCGGGCTTGGTGCCGTATCGACCAGCCCGTCGTCTTTCATCCGGTAAACGATTTTGGTGATGGTCGAAAGTTTGGCAATGGCGTGGGTTGATATCTCAGAAATGCTGGACTCTCCATTTTCATTGAGAATCCACAAAACATGCCAGCGTGGTATATCGAGATCTATTTTTTAGGACGCGTTCCATGTTCTGGCTGTAGCGACCGTGTACCCGGGCAAGCCAGTAGAACGGAAAGTCCTCCTTGCGGAACTCCTTGCTGGCAGGATCGTGATGGCTATGTCCTTTGCTTCTTGGGTTGCTCATGGGTTCATCACTGTAGTGGAAGTGTATGTCGTATCCGAAGTTGAGTGTCCATGGCAGTAACCACCTCGGTATTAAATGACGGCAGGGAAAGAAAACATTTATTGATGGAAAAAATCAATTGATACTCCATGTTTTGGTGTCGATAGAGCGCCATCTCTCTCCTTTTTAGAAAGGCATATGAAAAATGACGATCATTGTAGAAGCTTTGAATTTGGGGGGGGATGGCCCTCGGGTAGTGGTCAAAGACACTATCGATGTAGCCGGAACGGCAAGCCGAGCGTCCAGCCAATCGCTGGACTGCGCTCCATTGGCCGACCAGCACGCCGAAGTTGTCAGCCGCTTGCTGGCCAGTGGTGCACGGCTGACGGGTAAAACCAGCCTGCATGAACTCGCGTTTGGAACCACCGGCATCAATCATTACACCGGTACGGCAATCAACCCGCGCTTCCCCGAGCGCATTCCTGGTGGGTCGTCGAGTGGCTCAGCTGCAGTAGTTGCTGCCGGCTTGGCTGAATTCAGCTTGGGTACGGACACTGGTGGTTCGGTACGTATTCCAGCCTGCTGCTGCGGTGTATTTGGTCTCAAGCCGACATTTGGCCGAGTGAGTCGTGCTGGTGTCATGCCAAGTCGGACCAGTCTGGACTGCGTAGGGCCTTTCGCTGCGAGCCTGCCGATGCTGACACGGGCAATGACGATGATCGATCCCAGTTTTGCCCCAGCGCAAGTGCCGAGCCGAGCCCGCGTCGGCGTACTGCGCGTTACAGCCGAAGCGGCTATCCAGAAAGTAGTGTATGGGGCGCTGACGGCTAGCGGCTTAGCGTTAGGCAATGTCGAACTCAAGCATTTTGGTGCTGCTTACGACGCCGGTATGGTGGTAATCAATCGCGAGACATTCGAAGGTTGTGGGCATCTACTTCTGACCGGGAAAGTGGGGGCTGATATTGCCGGGCGCTTGGCTGCTGCTGGTGAAACAACCGACCAAGCTTTGTCCGAGGCAGAAGAGGTGCGTCGGCGCTTTACCGAAGAAGTTGATCACGCCTTGAGCCAATATGATGTGTTGGCGCTGCCCACAATGCCAGATTTTCCCCTACGTCTGGAGGACGCAGCCGACACGCGGGCGGTGCTGGGAATGACGTCCTTGGTGCGCCCATTCAATTTGTCCGGGCACCCCGCTTTGACAATCCCGCTAGGTAGCGAGAGCGGGTTGCCCGTCGGGCTTCAGCTGGTAGCCGCGAAAGGGGCCGATGAAATGCTTTTGGCCATTGCCGAGCGATTTCTGTTGAATCTTTACGCTAGCAAAGCAGTACATCCCTCGATTAACTGATGGTATCAGGAGTACGCCATGTCAGTTGAAGTATCCAAAGAGCTCGCTGAGATTCGCTCGCGCCTGGACATTTTTGAGGGCCAACATGCGATTCGAGTCTGCATCAATCGATACATGGAATTGTGTGACACGTTGAATGCCGATACGCCGATTGATGAGCTCTCAGAGCTGTTTACCATAGACGCGATCTGGGAGGGAAAAGGCGCCAAATACGCCTCAAGCTTTGGTGGCTATCGCGGGCGGCAATCAATTCGCGAAATGTTTGAGCGGTACATGAAGCCACCTGTTCATTTCGCATTAAATGTTCACTTTCTCACTAGTGAAGTTGTAGAGGTTCATCCGGGTGGGCAAGGAGGGCAGGGGAGCTGGTTAATGCTTCAGACCAGCACCTTTGCTGACGGAGCATCACACTTGAATGCAGCCAAGCTGACAGTGGAGTTTGTGAGAGAGAACGATACGTGGCGTATGTCTCATTTCCAAACTGAGAATTTATTTGGTCGCCCCACTCAGTCGTGGAATTCTGAAGTTGCGCTGCCGGTGCCTAAAGGCTAACAGGTTGTGACGGTCAATCAAGAGCTGCACGAGCAGCCTCTTGATTGATGACGATCAGTATTTTCAAAGCGGGGCATCTTTTTTGGAGATTGCCGATGTAAGATTTTACAGTGAGAATGCTCTACTACCCTGTGCTCCCGCTATTTTGCCCTGAAACACTGCGCCAGCTTCTTTCAGTCGACTCGTCATGTGTGTGGGGTCAATGAGCGTTGATGGCAGATAAAGCCCCGGAGGGGTTGCTTTTTTTTCTCTTAACCCAAGCAACTCTTCGATTCCTACAGCGACACCAATGCCTGTGAGTACCGTCTGGCCCCGTGGGTGTGATAACTGTACTGTAACTGTGGCCGCTTCGCCGTCTGTGAGTAGACCGGCGATATCGTAAATGATCTCCACAGAAGGTTGACCATGTAGGCGGCGGCCGGGTGTCTCTGCGAATGAGAAATCGAGCCGTATGGATTGCGCGCCGAACCTTGCCGATAACTCAGGGACATCGAATGATGGAAAACTTGCGCCTTCGCATGTGGAGCCATCAAGCAACTGGAAGGTCCGACTTCCTTCATTACTATCTGGCTTCACCCAAGCGCCTCCTTCAATCAGAAATGCCGGCGCATGCCCTTCAAAGTCAGCAGCATCGCTTTGGCTCGCTGGCCCCCCGAGATCTTGGTCATCCATTACCGCGCCAATTGTAATAGTGTCGACTCTAGAGAATTGCTCAATAATCTGCAGCGCTGCCAGTACCAGCGTTCCTGCAAAGCTGGTGTCTTGAAGCAGGCTGGCAGACTTGTTCATTCCTGCGATTTGTACTGCTAATTTTGGGGCGAGATGGACGAGCTGAGTAGCGATGCTGGTATATGGGATTCCCTTAGTTACTGCATATTTTGCTGGGTGAGTCGAGAGGTCATTTGTCAGCAGGGCGATGCCGCTCAGTTGCATAGCGTCTGGTAAGCCGAGATCGGGCCGAGAGGTGTCGACAGCAACTCCAACTGCGATGCCGTGAGCATTAGCTGCAGCTTCAGCTTTGTTTCGATCACGCCCTGCAATCACAAGGGGGAGGTTTGGTTGGAACTTGCGTAAAGCTTTTATAGTTTCAGTGCCGACTGTGCCGTAGCCGCCAATAATCAGAAATGGATTCATAGGTTTACCTTGATAGGGCTATTCGTGATTTGTAAGGCTACCTTATTCGCTAGCTTTCGTGCAATTTCTCGTTCTGTCTGGTCGTCTAAGTATCACAGTTCGCATCTTTCCAATGTTTTATATCTACGAAGCAGAGATCGCCTTGGAGCACATGAGTCCCTGTACGTTTCTGCGCACTACAGAAATGATGATCTAAGCCTGTAACTCTCTAAATAACCATTCAGTGAAGCGACTAACCGCTTCCGGCTGTCGACTGCGCCGTGGCTGTACCAGATGATGCGCCGCAATCCGTACGGATCTGCTTACCTCTCGTAGCGGACAAACCAGGTTTCCTTGTGCAAGCTCGCGAGCGGCCAGCAAATCGGATTCGATAATCACACCCAACCCATCTACCCCAGCAGAGATGCTGATGGAACTCCGGTCGACAGCCAGGGCCTCAGGCCTGTGTGCAAGATGCTGGTCGCTTTGGTGTGCGCCATTTGGGCCTCACTCAAGGCGGCGCTCTGGATTGGCTAGCTCAGTATTGGGCCAACTGGATGTTGGGTAACCGCTTGGACGCTGCGGTGGTGGAAATCACTCTCGGTGGCCTGCAGTTGCGCTGCCAAGCCGATGGCTGGCTGGCGCTGGCTGGCGCGGACCTGGGCGCTGCCCTGGACGGGCAACTGCTGAATCTGTGGCAACCATTCCGGGTGTACCCCGGCCAGCGGTTATGTTTCTCCACGCTCAGGCTGGGGGCGAGGGCCTACCTGGCCGTGCCGGGAGGTGTGCTCGCACCATTGCTGGCCGGTAGCTGCGCCGCTGTCGCTCGGGAAGGGGTTGGTGGCCTGAAAGGTACAGGCAGAGGATTGCAGGTCGATGATCGTTTGGCATGGGAGGGCGTGGCGCAAGCGGTACGAGCGGTGCCCGCGTCGTTGGTGCCGGACTTGCGTGCGCCTGCGCGACTGGAGCTGGTGCTGGGGGCTCAGATGGGGGGGGTCAAGGGCCAGAGTTTGTTTGATGCCTTCAACCAGGCGTGGACCGTGGACACCCGTAGCGACCGCATGGGG
Organism: Pseudomonas sp.; assembly: GCF_032058845.1. GTDB lineage: Bacteria > Pseudomonadota > Gammaproteobacteria > Pseudomonadales > Pseudomonadaceae > Aquipseudomonas. Next base: position 7,029 of record NZ_DAMCCR010000076.1, read on the forward strand.
CTGCGCCTGTCTGGAACACCGTTGTGTTATGACGGACCGGGATTGGTGTCTGAGGGCATTCCGCTGGGTGCCGTGCAGGTCCCGCCCGATGGGCAACCCATCATTCTGCTCAACGATCGGCAGACCAGTGGTGGCTATCCTCGCCTGGGGCCCTCAGTCCTTTGGCTGTTGCCCGTCTGGCCCAGTGCCTGCCTGGGGAGTCGGTGCATTTCTGCCCTCAGGTGCATTCTCCGCGCGACAACGACACTTACATGTCGTCGATGAGATCCGCCTTAGGTATGCCGTGAGTAGGGATCGCTCAGCAGACTTGCCTACTGCAGAGAATAAGTCCAGAGTCGAGGCTATTCCTGTTTCAGGGATAGCTGAAAACCTTTAGATTTCAATGGCTCGCAGGTCCGATGCCAGTCTCGTTTCCCGCTCCAAATATTGTCTGCAGAGTTTCAAACAACTGTGCAAGACATTGAAAAAAGGACCTTCGGGTCCTTTTTTCGTTTCTCTTGAATTCATTTGCCTCGATCATCATTGGGCCGCACATCACCCAGACGCCATCTCATGCACCTCGCTCAACCGTTTTGGCGCAGCCCCTTCGCCCTACACATGCACTTCCACCGTCAACGGTAAATGATCCGACAGATGCGTCCACGGCTTGTGGCCCAGGATCGTCGGCGCATGGCTTTGCGCGTTACGCAGATAAATGCGGTCGAGGCGCAACAACGGCATGCGTGCCGGATAGGTGCGGGCCAGCAATCCGTGGTGGCGCTCGAACGCTTCGTGCAGGTCGCGCTGCAGGTGCAACGTGCGATTGCCGCGCAATTGCCAATCGTTGAAATCTCCCGCGATGATCACCGGCGCCTCGGCAGGCAGCGAGTCGAGCAGACGGCGCAGCAGCTTGAGCTGCTGCTGACGATGGCTTTCCAGCAGCGACAGGTGTACGCAAATGGCATGCACAGGCTGTGGGCCTGGCACATCCAGCACGCAGTGCAACAGGCCACGACGTTCAGGGCCGGTGATCGACACGTCGAGGTTGCGGTGCTCCAGAATCGGGTATTTCGACAGCAGGGCGTTGCCGTGGTGGCCATCCGGGTAGACCGCATTGCGGCCATAGGCGAAATCGCTCCACATGCTGTCGGCCAGAAATTCGTATTGCGAGGTGGTGGGCCAGCCCGGGTGGCGGGCGGCGTGGCGATCATGGCTGCCGAGCACTTCTTGCAGAAACACGATGTCGGCCTGGGTACTGCGAACGGCCTCGCGCAGCTCCGGTAGGATGAAGCGCCGGTTGAAGGCAGTGAAACCCTTGTGGGTATTGACCGTCAGGACCCGCAGCCGGTGCACGGCAGGGGCTTGATCGGGTGTGGCGAAATCGGGGGCACTGGCCTCGTGATTCACACGTCCTCCAGAACTGCCGTGGGGGCGGGCAGGTATTGTTTCCGACCTGGCCTGGCTCTATGGGGTTCAGTTGGCTTGATGCTGCAAGCCGGGCGATGCGTGTGGTCCGGTTCAGGGGTCGATAAACGCCGGTTGGAGCGTGGGGGGAGGATTAGGTCGGCTGTGCCGCCCATCGCGGCTGAAGCCGCTCCTACAAGACCGCGAGAGAATGATTGATTCCTTCCAAACGCGCCCTCTGTAGGAGCGGCTTCAGCCGCGATGGGCGGCACAGCCGACCCAGTGGAGCCAAAGCCGACCCAATGGACCGATGAGCCTGGCGTCTTGCCTGTCAGGCAGGACTAGACATCAGGATCAGGTGATACGACCTGGATCAGGTGAAATCCGCTTGATCCAGCGCCTGTCAACCCAGCGTCGCCCTAAGTGGACGCCTCGAGGCGTCCACTTACGTGCAGAACGGAGTTCGCCTCACAGTCCAAGACGTCCCCCTGACCATCAGCCGACCGCGCGCCTCACTCCTCGTCGCGTTGCAAGGCAAACAGCAGCAACGAACGGCCTGTGACTTCGAAGGTGCTGTCGAAGTCATGGTGTTCGGCCTTGCGCAGTGTCGGCCGGTTGGTATCGACCACGCAGTTCCAGTAGTCGCCTTCCGGCACCGGTGGCAGCTTGAACGGCACGCTGTCGTGGTGGGCGTTGACCACCAGCAGCAGCGTGTCGTCAGCGCCCTGACGGGCAATATCGCTGACTTGCGCGCGGCCATCCATGAGCATGCCCAGGCAGCGGCCGTTGACGTCTTCCCACTGCTCGACGCTCATCTCGTTGCCATCGGGTGCCAGCCAGGTCACATCCTTCACACCGATGGCTTCGTTGTAGTCACCGACCAGGAAACGCGCCCGGCGCAGCACGGGGTAGGTCGAGCGCAGCTTGTTCAAACGCTTGACGAAGGCCAGCAGTTCGCTGCCTTCCTCGTCCAGGTCCCAGTCGATCCAGCCAATCTCGCTGTCCTGGCAGTAGGCATTGTTGTTGCCGTGCTGGGTACGGCTGAACTCGTCACCGGCGACGATCATCGGGGTGCCCTGAGACAGCAGCAGGGTGGCGAAGAAGTTGCGCATCTGGCGGGTGCGCAGCGCCTTGATCTCGGCGTCTTCGGTCGGGCCTTCGGCGCCGCAGTTCCAGGAGATGTTGTTGCTGCTGCCGTCTTGATTGTTCTCCTCGTTGGCCTCGTTGTGCTTCTCGTTGTACGAGACGAGGTCGCGCAGGGTGAAACCATCGTGGGCGGTGATGAAGTTGACCGACGCGTACGGACGACGACCGCGGTTGTTGAACATGTCCCCCGAGGCCGTGATGCGTGCCGCGAAGTCTGCCAGCTGGCCCTCGTCGCCTTTCCAGAAGGCGCGCACGGTGTCACGGAACTTGTCGTTCCACTCCGCCCAGCCGGGGGCGAAGTTGCCGACCTGATAGCCGCCTGGGCCGCAGTCCCACGGTTCGGCGATGAGCTTGACCTGGCTCAGCAGCGGATCCTGGCGGCAGGCGACGAGGAAGCTGTGACGCTCGTCGTAGCCATCGTGGTAACGCCCGAGAATGGTTGCCAGATCGAAGCGGAAGCCGTCGACGTGCATTTCGCCGGCCCAGTAGCGCAGCGAGTCGGTGACCAGTTGCAGCACGCACGGGTGGCTGAGGTCGAGGGTGTTGCCGGTGCCCGAATCGTTGATGTAATAGCGTTTGTCATCGGGCATCAGGCGGTAGTACGAAGCGTTGTCGATGCCACGCATCGACAGCGTCGGGCCTTGCTCGTTGCCTTCGGCGGTGTGGTTGTAGACCACGTCGAGGATCAGCTCGAGGCCTGCGCTGTGCAGGTGCGCCACCATCTCCTTGAACTCGGCGATCTTGCCATTGGCAAGGTAGGTCGGGTGCGGGGCGAAGAAGGCAATGCTGTTGTAGCCCCAGTAGTTGTTCAGGCCCTTGTCCAGCAGATGCTGGTCGTTGACGAAGGCGTGAATGGGCAGCAGTTCGATGCTGGAGACGCCGAGGTCCTTGATGTGCTTGAGCAACTCGTCGTTGGCCAGGCCACCGAAGGTGCCGCGCAGTTTTTCCGGGACAGCCGGGTGACGCATGCTGATGCCACGGGTGTGGGCTTCATAGAACACGGTGTTTTCCCACGGCACCTGCACCCGCTCATCGCGGCCCCAGGTGAAGGCCGGGTCGATCACCTTGCACTTGGGCACGAACGGGGCGCTGTCGCGTTCATCGAACGACAGGTCGCCGTCTTCGTGGCCCAGGGTGTAGCCGAACAGCGATTCGTCCCATTTCAGCTCGCCGACCAGCTGCTTGGCGTAGGGGTCGATCAACAGCTTGTTGTGGTTGAAACGGTGGCCGTTCTGCGGCTCGTAGGGGCCATACACACGGTAGCCGTAGACCATGCCCGGGTGCGCATCGGGCAGGTAGCCGTGGTAGATCTCGTCGGTGTACTCGGGCAGCTCGATGCGCTCGAGTTCGTTTTCGCCGGTGGAGTCGAAGATGCACAGCTCGACCTTGGTGGCATTGGCCGAGAACAGGGCGAAGTTGACGCCCAGCCCATCCCAGCTGGCACCGAGTGGAAAGGGCATGCCTTCACGAATGCGCGAAGGGGCGACGGAGCGGGTTTTCTTCGGTTTGCGTTGAGTCATGACAGGTCTCGGATGGCCAGAATTAGGGTGTCGCAGCGTTGCAGTCGGCCACCACGCCGCCCGGTCCGTTCCCAAGGGTACGGACCAGTCAGCAGGTAATGCCTGTATCGGGGTGGTGCGAAGCGCTACCGGGGGCTGGCAGCGCAGGTGCTGGATGAAGCGGTCAGTGCACGCGGTGGAGCAGAAAGCGCAAGAAACGTTCGGTATTGCCTCGTCCGTGAGGGGTACTGCTCGACGCCTGACGCACGTACTTGATTGCGGTTCTGCTGACCTGCGGCCTGCAACGTTTCGCCCAGCGCCTGGTTGGCTACCAGGCGATCACCCGGCAGTCGGTTTCTTCGCTGCGCGCGGCTTTTTCGCCGCAGCGGGCTTGGCGGCCGGTGCCTTGCCGCGTGCGCTGGTTTCAGCGCCCGGCAGCGCAGCAGTCTTGGCCACGGTGGCGGCCTTGGCCGGTGCCGCCGAGCCCTTCGGATCAGTCACGGCATCGGCCGCGGTCTTGCCCTTGGCGCTGGCCCGCTTGCGCGGCTCGGCCTTGGGTGCAATGGATTCGGCTTCGGCCAGCTTGCGGGCCATGGTCCAGTGACGTTCGTCCTGGCCCTCGGGCTGACCTTCGGATTCCCAGATCTGGTATGCGAACTCGCGGATACGTTTGTCTTCAACACTCATCACGATGCTCCTGGCTGCGCTTAATCATGTTCGATCAACAGGTTGACCGGAAACTCGGCTAGAACGGCGCTTAACTTCAGCTCCTTAGTAGGGCTGACCGCAGCGTTTCCAAAAAGTCCCGAGCAAGTGGCAGGGGACAAGGTGAACGGCAGAATCACCCGGGTATCCTCCCAGGCCTGGGCGGGAATCAGGGGGGTGTCGGCGTGCTCGCCGAGCAGGCCCGCGGCCAGGCGTGGCAGGACCACGATGGCGCGCTCGCCTTCACCGATACGGGCGAACGCCATGACCTTGTCGGCATGCCGGCCTTCCACTGCCAGCGGCTGGTACTCGCCGCAGCGGAACAGCTCGGGGTGGCTGCGGCGACAGTCCAGCACGCGGGCAATGAGGGTTTGCTTGATGCGCCCGTCACGCCAGTGCGCCACGCGCTCGCTGAGCGCTGCGCTGTCATCGAGGCTGGCGCGGCGAGCGGGGTAATCGACCGGGCGACGGTTGTCCGGGTCGACCAGGGTCAGGTCCCAGTACTCATTGCCCTGATACAGGTCCGGGACGCCCGGGACCGTCATGCGCAGCAGGGTCTGCGCCAGGCCATTGAGCGCGCCGGGGCTGGCAAGGGCCTCGGCGGCCTGCTGCAGCGACTCGCGCAGTTGCGCATGCTCGCGGCCCTTGAACAGTTGCTCGGTGTACTGCGCGCAGACCTGTTCGTAATCCTCGTTCGGCGCATTCCAGCTGCTGCGCAGCTTGGCTTCGCGCAGGGCCTTCTGCTGCCACTGCTGGATGCGCTCCACATAGGCAGACACTGCGGTGCTGTCGTTCAGGTCGAGGTCCAGCGGCCAGCTGCCCAGCAACAGCTGGAACAGCATCATCTCGTCGGCGGCGCTCGGCATCGGGCCTTCGTCGTCTTCGCTGCGCAGGGCGGCGCCCAGCTCGCGCCAATGCGTGACCTGCTCGGCGAACCACGGCCCGCGCTCGCTGATCACGGCCAGCCGGGCGCGGCAGTCTTCACCGCGCTTGTGGTCGTGGGTCGCGGTGGCAAGCAGGTTGTCAGGGAAATCGCGCAGACGGCGCTGCGCCTCGTCGTTGAAATCGTCGAGCGAAGCGCTGAAACGTTCGGCTTCGAAGCCGACGTCGTTGCGCGACAGCAGGCGGGCCGAGCGGTAGAACGCGGTGTCTTCCACGGCTTTGGCGGCGCTGGGCGCGGTCAGTTGCTGGAAGCGCACACAGGCATGACGCAGCTGCTTGCGTGCCTTGCCGACCGGCAGTGAGCGCCAGCGTTGCCCGCCCAGCCACTGCTCCAAGTGACCGAGCACCGGCCAGTCGGCATCGGGCAGAGTCTGCCGGGCATCGGCCAGCGCCTGCTGGAAGAACGGTTCGTCTTCGGCGGGCCGGCCGCAAGGGTTGATGTAGGTGCGGTATACCGCATAGTGCTCGACCAGCGCCTGCACGCCGCGGCGGATGGCGCCGAGGGTGAGATCGCGGGTCATCAGGTCGTTGCGTGCCACCTGCAGCAGGGCCTGCGCCACCGATTCGAAGTCACCGGCCAGGCTTGCGTTGAGTACCAGGCGACGTGCTTCACGGACTTCCTCGGGGAACGCCGGGCGCTCGCTGACGCGTTGCCACAGCTCGGTCAGCGGTGCTTCACCGGCCGGATCGTGCTGCGCCAGCGAGACCTGGTTCATGAACTCATAGCCCGTGGTGCCGTCGGTGAGCCAGTCGCGGTGCAGGTGCTCGCCCGTGCCGAGGATTTTCTCCACGTAGATCGGGAAGTGCTCGACGGCGGTACTCACCGGGCGGGCAGCCAGCAGGCCGTTGACCCGGCGGCGCAGCTTGCGGCAGTAACCGCGCGGGTCGGCCAGCCCGTCGATGTGGTCGATACGCAGGCCGTCGACCAGACCACGTTCGATCAGCTCGAACAGCTTGGCATGGGTGGCTTCGAATACCACCGAACGCTCGACGCGCAGACCGCCCAGCTCATTGATGTCGAAGAAGCGCCGCCAGTTGATGTCATCGGCGGCGGTGCGCCAGCTGGCCAGGCGATAGGACTGCTGTTCAAGCAGGGCATGCAGGCGCTGCAGGCCCGCTTCGCTGCGGCCATCGAACAGACGCAGCAGCGGATCGAGGCGCGCGCCGTCATGGTGCAGTTGCGACAGCTCGGCTTGCAGGGCCTGGGCCGCAGCCAGCGGCACGGCCGCTTCACGCAGGCCATTGAAGCGCGTCGCCATGGCCTGCAGTTCCGGCACATCGCTGTGCTGCAGGATCTGGCCGTAGTCGAGTGGGCAGATGGGGAAGCGGTGCTCGTGATGAGCGACTTCCAGGCGGCCGTGTTCAGCGTCGAAGGTCAGTGGCAGCTCGCCGTCTTTCAAGGCCACGCCGTAGTCGTTACCGAGGAAGGGCAGCAGTAACTGGCCGGCCAGCAGCGGATCGCTGGAGTGCCATTGAATGTCGAAGAATTCGGCATAGGGGCTGCGTCGCCCCCAGGCCAGCAGGCTCTGCCACCAGGGGTTGTCGGCCGCGCCGACCGCCATGTGGTTGGACACGGTGTCGAGAATCAGGCCCATACCGTGCTGGCGCAGGGCCGCCACCAACCGCTCGAGCGCAGCTTCGCCGCCCAGCTCCGGGTTGACCTGGGTCGGATCGACCACGTCATAGCCGTGCCGGGACCCGGCGCGGGCTTTGAGGATGGGCGAGGCGTACACATGGCTGATCCCCAGTTGGGCGAAATACGGCACCAGGGGCACGGCATGGTCGAGGGTGAAATCACTGTGGAATTGCAGGCGTACGGTCGCAGTCAAGGGCTTCATCGGTCGCGCTCCCACGCTTCTTTGCGGGCTTTGGCCAGCAGTTCCAGACGCCGGGCGGCGTCTTCATCATCAAGTATTTCGGTGCTGGACAGGACAAAGCGGCGGCGCCAGTTCGGGTGGCCGTCGGTCGTGCCGGGCAGGTTGGGTTGCTCCACGGCGCCGAGCAGGTCTTCGAGTGGCAGCAGCACCAGCGGGGCACGCGTCTTGCCTACGAAGGTGATGGCGGCGTCGATCACCGCCTGAGTGTCCTGCTCCTCGTCAGATGGCATGCCAAGCAGGCTGCGCAGGCCTTCACACTCCTTGCTGCGGTTTTCGCGCCAGGTGTGTTCGGCGTCGTCATCGACCAGCCCCAGGCGATGCTGCCAGTCGATGTCGCGGCCTTGCAGCCAGCCGGCCAGCGGTGCCAGGTCATGGGTGCCCGTGGTGGCCATGGCGTTGTCAGGCCAGTCCATCTGCGGAATGAAGTGGCCGGTGCCCTGTTGTTCGAAGGGCAGCACACGCATGCCCAGCACGGCCTTGTCGGCCAGTTGCTCGCGCAGGCCTTCGGGTACGGTGCCCAGGTCTTCGCCGAGCATGATCGCCTGGTGCCGCACCGATTCCAGCGCCAGCAGGCGCAGCAGGTCTTCGAACGGGTAGTGCACGTAGGCGCCGTGGGTCGGCTTGGCACCACGCGGGATCAGCCACAGCCGGCGCAAGCCCATGACGTGGTCGATGCGCAGGCCGCCCGCGTGGGCCAGATTGGCCCGAAGCATTTCGATGAAGGCACGAAAGCCATTGCGCTTGAGGCCTTCAGGCGAGAAGCCGCAGATGCCCCAGTCCTGGCCATTGCGGTTGATGATGTCGGGCGGTGCGCCCACGGTGAGGTCGGCGAGCAGTTCATCCTGGCGGCTCCAGGCCTGGCTGCCGGCGCCGTCTGCACCGACCGCAAGGTCGGCGATCAGGCCGACTTTCATGCCATTGCCGCGGGCAGCCTGCTGCGCGCGCTGCAGGCTACGGTCGGCGAGCCACTGGCAGAACACCTGGAATTCGATGCGCGCCGGGTAGGTGCTGGCGAAGGTTTCGACCTCGACGTGATAGGGGTCGTGCCAGGCCTTGGGCCAGCGCCGCCAGTCGGCGCCCAGGCCCTGATCCACGGCTTCGGCCTGCAGCGCCTCGAAGCGGCAGTGGTGCTCCAGGGCCTCGCCACCGGCGGAGCGAAAGCTCTCGAAATCAGCGCGCAGGGGGTGATCGCCGTGGCAGAAGTCCTTGTACAGCGCCTGCAGCAGTCGGTGGCGCACTTCAGCGGCGCGGGGCCAATCGACCAAAGGCTGCTGTTCCAGATCGTTGAGGGTTTCGGCCAGGCCCTCGGCTTCGATGGCCGCGCGCACTTCGCGCTCGCCCAGCAGCCCGGCAGGGCTTGCATAGAGCGTGTTGAGCAGCAGGCGGCTGGACGGCGAGTAGGGGCTGTAATGCTCCTGCTCAAAGGCCGACAACGCGTGAATGGGGCTGATCGCCAAGGCGTCGGCGCCGCGTTCGGCCGCGCACCGGGCCAGCTGTTCCAGCGCCAGGCAATCGCCATAACCGCCATCGCCCGGACGCCGCAGGCTGTACAACTGGGCCGCGAGGCCCCAGCAGCGCGCAGGGCCTTCTTCGACGGCGTCTTCGAGGCTGTAGCAGCGCGTCGGCGCCACGGCGACAGTCAGTGAGCGACCGTCGACGTCCACCTGGTGATAGCCGATTGGCAGGTCCGCTGGCAGTTCGGACTGATCGCCCAGCGTACACTCGCGCACCTGCCCTTGAGCATCGGTAACGCGGGCAACACTGCCGGCGGGAAACCACGGCTGCAGGCGCAGCGCGTGGTCGACGTCGCAGGTCAGCAGCTTGGGCAGTTCCTGAATGTCCTGGGCCAGCTCGAGTGCGGCCAGGCTGTCGGTGACCTCTGCCGAGGTCTCGGCCGCGTGGCCGAGCGCGCCGAGCACGCCGCGCAGGACTTCGTCGCTGACCTGCTGCGGGCGGTTGTTGGCGTCGGTCCAGTCGCGGGCGATACCGACCCGTGCCGCCAATTGATGCAGGGGGTTGTCGCTCATGCTGTCTCCGAACCAGTGGGGATCAGGCTCACCACGCAGCTCAAGGCTGACAGCGACGAGTCAGGATGGGTGGTGTCGCTGCTGTCGAACAGACGCACGCTGGGGCAGGGCAGGGCCACGGCCTGGGCGTGGTCGGCCAGGTTCAGGTCGATGCGCAGCTCCTGCCCATCGCCCAGGCGCCAGCGGGCGCTGAGCGCCTTGTCTCCGAGCACCGTGCAGCCGAGCGAGGTGCAGCCCGGCAGGTGCGCAGCGACATGCCGGTGGCGCAGGTCGAGCAACTGCTGGTACAGGCCGTGCCAGCCGGCGACCACGTTCTGCTCCGAAAGCCTGGAGGCCTCGAAGGTGCTGGCAGCGTTCGGGTCGGGGATCTGCGCACGTGATTCGGCGTCGGCGAAGGCCTTGAAGTGGGCGAACTCCTTGCGTCGCCCGTTGCGTACCGCATCGGCGAGCTCATCGTGGAAATCGGTGAAGAACAGAAACGGCGCGCGGCTGCCCTGGTCATCGCCCATGAACAGCAGCGGGATCATCGGCGAGAGCAGCAGCAGCCCGGTAGCGGCGCGCAGCGCAGCAGGTTTACACAGCAGCGTCAGGCGCTCGCCGAGCGCACGGTTGCCGATCTGGTCGTGGTTCTGCAAAAACAGCACGAAGGCACTGGGCGGCAGGTGGCCGCTGGGCTCACCACGGGCTTCACCGTGGCGGTTGAGCTGGCCCTGGAACACGAAGCCTTCGGTCAGGCAGCGCGCCAGTTGCTCGATGGGGCGATCCTTGTAGTCGGCGTAATAGCCTTCTGTTTCATCGGTGAGCAGCACGTGCAAGGCGTTGTGGCCGTCGTCGTTCCACTGCGCGTCGAACCCGTCTTCCATCAGGAAGGCTTGATTGTGTTCGTTTTCCAGCACCAGCCATACCTGGCGCTTGCCTGTGATCTCGCTGCGCACCTGCTGGGCCAGGGTCTTGAGAAAAGCCGGTGAATCGATGGCGTGTACGGCGTCCAGGCGCAGGCCATCGATGCGGTAGTCCTGCAGCCACATCAATGCGTTCTGGATGAAGAAAGCGCGCACTGCCGGCTGGTTGAAGTCAATGGCGGCACCCCACGGGGTCTGCTTGTCTTCATTGAAGAAGGTGCTGGCGTATTCGTGGAGGAAGTTGCCGTCGGGGCCGAAGTGGTTGTAGACCACGTCGATCATCACGCTCAGGCCCAGGCCGTGAGCCTGGTCGACCAAGGCGCGGAGTTCGTCCGGCGTGCCGTAGCTGTGCTGCGGAGCAAACGGCAGAACGCCGTCGTAGCCCCAGTTGCGATTGCCGGGAAACTGCCCCAGCGGCATCAGCTCGATGGCGGTAATGCCCAGCGCTGCCAGGCGCGGCAGGTGGGCGGCCACACCTTTGTAGCCACCCAGTGCACCCACGTGCACTTCCTGGATGACCGCTTCATGCCACGGGCGGTTGGGAAAGGGGTGCTGCCAGGCATAGGCCTCGACATCGACCACCGCACTGGGCCCGGTCACGCCTTCAGGCTGATAGCGCGAGGCAGGGTCGGCGACGGTGAGTGTTTCATCGATCTGGAATCGATACTGCTGGCCAGCGGTGCAGGGCGCAGTACCACAGAACCAGCCCTCTTCAGCGGCTGGCAGGTCGACGGCGGGTTGGCCATCGAGGAGTACGCTCACGTGACGCGCGTCTGGCGCCCAGAGGGCGAAGCGCGCGGACGTGGCGTCCAGCAAGTGTGCGCCATGTCTGTGCATCTTCGAATCTCCGGATCAGTAAGTAGCCAGCTGAGTCTGCTTGACGAGGTCTTCGTACAGCCGGGCGTACGGGGTAACGGCCTGGCACCAGTTGAACGGTTGGGTCATGGACAGGCAGCGCATGGCGTTGAGCAGCTCGGGCTTGCCGTGTACATAAAAGGCCCGGCTCAGCGCTTCGCGGTAGCTGTCGGCGGTGGATTCATCGAACAGGAAACCGGTGACGCCGTTTTCGATGGTATCGGCCAGGCCGCCGGTGTTGCGTGCCACCGGGAGGGAGCCGAAGCGCTGGGCATACATCTGGCTCAAGCCGCAGGGCTCGTAGCGTGAAGGCATCAGCAGGAAGTCGCTGCCGGCGAACATGCGTCGGGCGTCGGTCTCGTTGAAGCCGATGCGCACTCCGATGCGACCCGGATGGCGCAGCGCCAGTTCGCGCATGGCCTGTTCTTCTTCAGGCTCGCCGCGACCGATGATGGCGATCTGGCCGCCTTGCTCGACGATGAAGTCGGCGACCGCAAGGGTCAGGTCCAGGCCCTTCTGATAGACCAGTCGCGAGACCACGGCGAACAACGGGCCCTCGCTGTCGTCGAGCTCGAACAGACGGCGAACTTCCTGAGTATTGAGCGCCTTGCCTTCCCAGTCGTTGAGGCTGAAGTTGTGCTGCAGGTGCTTGTCGGTCGCCGAGTCCCAGCTTTCGTCGATGCCGTTCGGAATGCCGCCGAGCAGGCCTTGATTGGCCTTGCTGGCAAGGAAACCGTCCAGGCCGCAGCCAAATTCCGGTGTGGTGATTTCCTGGGCGTACGTCGCGCTCACCGTGGTGATGTGGCTCGAGTACGCCAGGCCTGCCTTGAGGAACGACAGCTTGCCGTAGAACTCCATGCCTTCCTGCTGCAGCGCGTGCTCGGGGATGCCGAGCTCGGGGCAGCAGGCCAGGCTGTAGACACCCTGGTAGGCCAGGTTGTGAATGGTGAAGAGGGTCGGCGTGCTCAGGCCGCGCCAGTGCATGTAGGCCGGTGCCAGGCCTGCGGGCCAGTCGTGAGCGTGGACCAGATCGGGGGTCCAGTGCGCCATGCCTTCGCCCGCAGCGATGTCGGCGGCAGCCAGGCCGAGGCGGGCGAAGCGGATGTGGTTGTCCGCCCAGTCACGGCCCTGGTTGTTGCCGTAGGGCGTGCCTTCACGCTGGTACAGTTCAGGGCAGATCAGCACGTAGATGACCAGGCCGTCCGGCAAGTCCATCCGGCCGATCTTGCACGGCGGCAGGGCAGCGTGGCCGCTCAGCTCGCCGACGATGTGAATGGGGTTGTCGCTGTCCATGACCTGCGGGTAGCCCGGGATCAGCACGCGCACATCGTGCAGGTCGGACAGGGCGCGGGGAAGGGCTGCGGAGACATCGCCCAGGCCGCCGGTCTTGACCAGATCGGCGATTTCCGAGGTGACGAAAAGCACTTTGCGTTTGTTCGGGTTCTGCTGGCGCTTGGCGCCGGGTGATCTGCCTGCCGTGGTGAAGCCGGGTACTTGGGGCCCGCGATGCTCGGTTTTGAACGTGGTGACATTTGGCTCGACAGCGGCGCTGATCATGGTGCTCTCCATCCATAAAATTCGGATCCCCTTGGACCCTATGCATTACATCGTGCTGGCTCTCTTCTTCTGTGCGGTGAAGCGTGTTGCAGTCCTTGCCCCGGTTCGTACGCAGCGGCACAGCGCCTTGGCCATCCGGGCCGAAAGCGTGTGAGCTCTATGGGGTGGGCAGGCCGGGAGAAAAAAGTTTCTACCAGCGGCCTACTAAGTTGATGACTGGTCGCGTTATCGGAAAGTTCTACTCATTTAGAGCGATTGTTCCGAACGGTAACGAGAGCAGATTTGGAGTGTAGGAGAGGAACGGTGAAAAATGTGACCCGTTGGTCACTGATTTTTACTCTGGTGCCTGTTTTCGGGGGCGCCAACGGGTTTCAGGCTTCTCGGGTCAGCGCTGTGGGCTGGTCGGTCACCGTCCTGAGCAGTCTTCGGTTTTTTCAGGTCTGTCGCGTCATCGACGCTGGTGCAACGTCGCCGTCGCCGCATCCCGTGCCTCGTCCTGCGTCACCTCCTTCAACGGCACCTCACCCACCGCGCGGGCCTGTTCAATCAACAGCGCATCGCCTTGCTCACCGAGCAGTGCCTGCAACCGTTGAAAGTCGCCGCACCACAGGGTTTCGATGTCGCGGTCACGGCCCTTGTCGCGCTCGGGATCGAATGCCACCGCGCGCACTTGCAGGCGAGCGTGGTCGGCGCGCCCACCCACTTCCACGCCATAGCCGGGTGCGGCCGGTTTGCGCAGCACGACGCGACCGGTGTCGGCCCAACCGGTGGCCATGCCCTCGCGGACCTCATAACCGAGGCTGGCCAGGCCTTGCAGCACCGCCTCACGGCGTGCCTGGGCGGCGAGCGCCTGCGCATGAGCGTCGAGCACGGCATGGGTCCGGGCGATCAGGGCGTCCAGCTGGATCAGTGGGTCCGCCGCTGTGCAGGCGGCGATCTCCGCCAGCAGCGCAGCCTCACGCTCAGCCAGCACGGCGTGCAGTGCGCTGGCCAGGTCATCGAGCTGCTCCAGGCGTTCGCGCACTTGCTGGAAGGCGTGGGTGGCACTGGCCAGGTCGATCACCAGGCTGTCGAGCAGCAGGTTGCGTTGCGCCGGCCGCTGTTCGGCTTCGGCCCGCTGCAAGGCGGTGACGAAGGCTGCGCTGGTCGGTGCCCCTTGCAACAGGTGCAACTCGGCCAGATGCCGGTCGATACGCAGCAGACGCTCATCGCGCGCGGCCGTTGTGCGGTGCTGGGCCAGCCATTGGGCGTAGGTCAGAGGCTGGGTGTCATCCTTGAGCTGCTGCGCCAGGGCTTTCTGCGCCTCACTCAGGCCCGACGACGGCGCCGCCTGGGTCAGCGTTGCGAAGCCCCGGGCCAATATCTTGTCAGCTTCCGGCTGATCCCCGCCGCTGGCCAACGCCTGCAGCGCGTGCAGAATCTGCGCGTCCTGGGGCTGGCCGCCGGCGGTCAGCGCCTTGACCAGTGCCTTGGCATTGTCCTGCACCTGCCGTGAGCGCTGACGCTGCTGGGCGCTGCGCTCGATGGCCTGAGCCTCGCGCTCGCGCACATCCTGCTGGAGAAACTCGATCTCCAGCGGTACGGCTTTCTGAAGTTCGGTGAAGCGGTCTGCTGCCATCAGCGCCTGCAAGCGCGTGTGCCGCGCGTGGGTCGCGGCCACTTCGGCGGCGTCCAGCACACCCAGGCGCTCGGCCTGGGCCTGCCAGCGCGCAGCAGCCTTGGCCAGGCGCTGCAGGTGACCTTCGCACAGGGCGACGATTTCTTCGCGGGTGACGATACGGACAACTTTCGGGCCGCTCATGGGCTTACCTCGCTATCGACAGGGGCGGCATGCACCACAGGGTCCGGCGGTCGCGGTGATCCCACGGCGTGCCAGGGAGAGGGCACGCGGCAGGGGTTTGCCAATAGGCTCATGGCTGCACCTCGTGATCGATGTCAT
>NZ_DAMCCR010000077.1:0-20477 GCF_032058845.1 Pseudomonas sp.
GCTTGCGTGCCTCAGTCCGGCCGCAGCACAGCACGGCCTGCTCGGCCACCTTCACCGCTGCCGCGCCTCGGTCCAGCGGTAGCATTGCAGCGTCAGCTCGACCACCTTCACGGCTGCCGCAGTCGGTTGCGCGGTGGCACCGCGAGGCCCGCCCGACCGGCCTCACTGGCCCAGGCCAACTCAGCCCTGCTGCCCGGCCATGCCCGCGCGCGCGGCGTGCAGCTTCTTGTAGCTGTCGATCAGGCGCTGATGCCGCTCCAGGCCTTCGAGCTTCATGCTGGTCGGGGTCAGGCCGTGGAAGCGGACGCTGCCGTCGAGCGAGCCCAGCACCGCCGCCATGCGTTCCTGGCCGAACATGCGGCGCAGGTTGGCCTCGTAGTCGCTCAGGTGCAGGTCGCGGTCCAGGGCAATCTCCAGCACCACGTTCAGGGCCTGGTAGAACAGGCCACGTTCGACGGTGTTGTCGTTGTACTGCAGGAACATCTCCACCAGTTCCTTGGCCGGGTCGAACTGTTTGAGCGCCACGTGGATGAGCAGCTTGAGCTCGAGCACTGTGAGCTGGCCCCAGTCGGTGTTGTCATCGAACTCGATGCCGATCAGGGTCTTGATCTCGGTGTACTCGTCCAGCTCGCTGTTTTCCAGGCGCTCGAGCAGTGCCTTCAGCGCGCGATTGTCGAGGCGGTGCAGGTTGAGGATGTCTTCGCGGAAGTACAGCGCCTTGTTGGTGTTGTCCCAGACCAGATCGTCGACCGGGTAGATCTCCGAATAGCCCGGCACCAGGATGCGGCAGGCGGTGGCGCCAAGGTGTTCATACACCGCCATGTAGGTCTCGTGACCGAGGCCTTCCAGGATGCCGAACAACGTGGCGGCCTCCTGGGCGTTGGAGTCCTCTCCATGACCGGAGAAGTCCCATTCCACGAACGCGTGGTCAGGGGTAGCACCGAAGAAGCGCCACGACACCACCCCGCTGGAGTCGATGAAGTGCTCGACGAAGTTGTTCGGCTCGGTCAGCGCATGGCTTTCGAAGGTCGGCGGCGGCAGGTCGTTCAGGCCCTCGAAGCTGCGGCCCTGAAGCAACTCGGTGAGGCTGCGCTCCAGCGCCACTTCCAGGCTCGGGTGCGCGCCGAACGAGGCGAACACACCGCCCGTGCGCGGGTTCATCAGGGTCACGCACATGACCGGGAATTCGCCGCCCAGCGAGGCATCCTTGACCAGCACCGGGAAGCCCTGGGCTTCAAGGCCCTCGATGCCTGCAACGATGCTCGGGTACTTGGCCAACACCTCGGCGGGCACGTCCGGCAGGCACAGTTCGCCTTCGAGGATCTCGCGCTTCACGGCCCGCTCGAAGATTTCCGACAGGCACTGCACCTGGGCCTCGGCCAGGGTGTTGCCGGCGCTCATGCCGTTGCTCAGGTACAGGTTTTCGATCAGGTTCGAGGGGAAGTACACCACCTCGCCGTCGGACTGGCGCACGAAGGGCAGCGAGCAGATGCCGCGGGCTTCGTTGCCGGAGTTGGTGTCGATCAGGTTCGAGCCGTGCAGCTCGCCGTCAGGGTTGTAGATTGCCAGGCAGTGTTCGTCGAGGATCTGCGCGGGCAACGCGTCTTGCGCGCCAGGCTGGAACCAGCGTTCGTCGGGGTAGTGGACGAACGGCGCGTTGGCCAGGTCTTCGCCCCAGAACTGGTCGTTGTAGAAGAAGTTGCAGTTCAGCCGCTCGATGAACTCGCCCAGCGCCGAGGCCAGCGCGGCCTCCTTGGTCGAGCCCTTGCCGTTGGTGAAGCACATCGGCGATTGCGCATCGCGCAGGTGCAGCGACCAGACGTTGGGCACGATATTGCGCCACGAGGCGATCTCGATCTTCATGCCCAGGCCTTCGAGCAGGCCCGAGAGGTTGGCGATGGTCTGCTCCAGCGGCAGGTCTTTGCCGGCGATCAGCGTGCGCGTGGTGGAGTTCGGGTCGAGCATCAGCAGCGCCTGGGCGCTGGCATCGAGGTTCTCGACCTCTTCGATGACGAATTCAGGCCCGGCCTGCACCACCTTCTTAACCGTGCAGCGGTCGATGGAGCGCAGAATGCCCTGACGATCCTTCTCGGAAATGTCGGCCGGCAGCTCGACCTGGATCTTGAAGATCTGCTGGTAGCGGTTTTCCGGGTCGACGATGTTGTTCTGCGACAGGCGGATGTTTTCAGTGGGAATGTCGCGGGTCTGGCAGTACAGCTTGACGAAGTACGCCGCGCACAGCGCCGAGGAGGCCAGGAAATAGTCGAACGGGCCCGGCGCCGAACCCTCGCCCTTGTAGCGGATCGGCTGGTCGGCGATCACCGTGAAGTCGTCGAATTTCGCCTCGAGGCGGAGGTTGTCGAGAAAGTTGACTTTGATTTCCATGGGCGATTACCGGGTACCGTCTGAACAGAAGTGGCGGCGATTATCCGGATTTTTGCCGGGGAAGTCTTGTCCGGGGCGTGCGCGGCCTACAGCTGTCGGCGTCGGTGGATTTCTGACGCAGGGGTAGCGGCGGGTCGGCGATCTGCAATGCTCGAGCAAAGCGGCTGTTCAGCGGCCTGAGCATTTTTTCATGGTGCGAACCGGCGGCTCGGCGGTCTTGGATGGCTGACCGTTGCGCACCGCGAGCACCAGCCGTCGCCCGTGCACCGGCCCTGCCCAGCAGGCCGGTGCACTTTGCTATCATCGGCGCCTTCAAACACGCACTGGGGTGCGTGCTTTCCCCGTCGATGCCGAGTGCCCGTCCATGAACCGCCGCAAGAAGATCAATCAACTGCTCAAGGCCAACGCCAAGAAAGCCAGCGCCAAGCTGGCGCCGCGCAGCAGCAAGCCGAAGTACATCAGCAAGGCGGATCGGGCCAAACTCGACGCTGAACCTGAGGCGGTGTAAGCGCAGCGAGCCGATCGGCGCCGGTTTTCAGCAAGAGGCGTTCGCGGTACGAGCGGCCAGTCCGGCGCCCCGGTGAACGACGATAGCCGACGCAGCCGGGTCATTCGCCGCGATCACGCACGCTCTACCCGGAACAGCTACGGTTTATTGGCGCAGCGCTGTAGCACACCGCAGTAGACCCGCCGCGCTTATCCGTCCGCGCACCCTTGCGCTCACTCGTACGCCTGCACTCCCCAGCCGGAGCCCTCAATGAAACTCATCGCCGCGCAGATCGCCTGCCCCGCCCGCCTCGGCGCCGACAATCTCGAACGCCACGTGTCAGTGATCGAGCACGCCGCACGCCTGCACGCTGCTGCACTCTACTTCCCGGAACTGTCGCTGACCGGCTATTCGCCCAGCCTGGCCAGACAGCACGCCAGGCACCTTGATGACCCGCGCCTGGCAACCTTCCAGCACGCCAGCGACCGTCACCAGATGCTCATCGCCATTGGCGTGCCTACCTGGCACGCCAACGCCGTACAGATCAGCCTGGTGGTGTTCCAACCGGGCCAGTCGCCAGTGGGCTACGCCAAGCAGTGGTTACATGCCGATGAAACCGCGTTTTTCGCGCCCGGTGAGCGCAATCGCCTGTTTGACGTGCAGGGCCACCGCCTCGCGCCAGCCATCTGCTATGAGTCCCTGCAAGCTGAGCACGCGCAAGGCATGGCCGATGCTGGCGCCCAGGCCTACCTCGCCAGCGTCGCGAAATCGGCACGTGGCGTGTTGGCTGCGCAGCAGCACTACCCACACATCGCGCGCCGGCACGCCATGCCCGTGCTGATGGCCAACGCCGTGGGGCCCGTCGAGGGGTTCGCGTGCGCGGGCGGTTCGGCGGTCTGGAGCGCCGAGGGCATGCTGCTGTGCCAGGCGGGCCCGGACACAGAGGCTCTGGTGACGTATGACCTTGTGACCGGGCAGGCCGAAACGGTGGCAATGGCCTGAGCCGGGCGCAATCGGATCAAACTTTTGCCACCGCCGGGGTTCTTCTGGAAAGACAACTGATGCTTGAAGGAGCGCCCAATGAAACCGACTGATTCGAACCCAGCTGACAAAGTCCCCCGTCCGATTTCCTCCGAGCAGGCGCAGAAAGGTGAAGGCTCGCCCGATCCGGTATTGGAACAAGGCGATCCGCGCACCAAGGTGATCGACAAGGTCATTACCCCGACGTCGGTGAAAGAACTCGAAGAACAGACCCGCGAGATCAACGAGCGCCTGTGCGAGGTCGAGCAACACAAGCCGCGCTGATATGCCGTTGGTGGACTGGGCTGCAGAGCGGCCTCGCGAACGCCAGACGTGACTCGAGTGAACAGCCTCGGGCGCTCGTAGCGCGAAAGCACGCTGTATCCCCTACAGCGTGCCCACCGCATGATCCCTGAACATCCTGAGATGCCCCCCCGCACCTACATCAGACATTTCTACCTGATATTTCTACCTGATGCCGTCGATCCGTTACCCTCGGTCTTCACCGTTCAAGGGCACGTCATGTTCGATTGGGAAGATCTGCGTTATTTCTCGGCGTTCGTCAGCGCCGGTTCATTGTCCGCCGCAGCCAAGACCCTGGCCGTCGACCACGCCACCGTCGCCCGGCGTATCGCCGCGCTGGAGGCTGCCCTCAACCTCAAGCTGGTCGATCGCCGCGCCCGCACCTACCGGGTGACCGAGCAGGGCCAGCAGGTCGCGGCCTATGCCCAGCAGATGCAAGGCGCGTCCTTCGCGCTGGAACACTTCGCCAGCGCCGGCCAGGGGCAAATCGAAGGTCAGGTGGTGCTCAGCGCCCCGCCCGCCTTGCTTGGCAGCTTGATCGCGAGGCGCAGCGGCGAACTGTTCGCCCGCCACCCGGCATTGCAGCTCAAGCTGGTGGGCAGCAAGTCCCGCGCCTCGCTGGCACGGCGCGAAGCCGATATTGCCATCAGCCTCACGCGCCCGACCGAGCCGACTCTGGTGGCGCAGTTGCTCGGCCACCTGCACTACCGGCTGTATGCCTCGCCCGACTACCTGCGACGCAATCCGCCTGCGGCCTACATCGGTTACGACGCCTCGCAGGCCAAGTCCCCGCAACAACGCTGGCTGCTGCAGCAGGCCGAGGCTGGCCCCTTCGTGCTGCACAGCAACGACCCGCGCATCCAGGCAGAAGCTGCAGCAGGGGGCGCCGGTATCGTCTGCCTGCCCGCCTTCATGGCCGAAGAACACCAGCTGCAACCGGCGCCCCGCGACGGCGGTTCGATGAGTATCGAGATCTGGCTGGCGGTACACGAAGACGCGCGCGATACGCCACGGATCAAAGCAGTGATCGGCTTTATCCAATCCTGCCTGCAGCCGCTGCTGCGCTTGTGAATTTCTGCACATTACACCTGCGGTGATGGGGAATTTCCTTGAAGCCGCCTGCGCGCTACCGTAGTCAGCACTCGTTCAACGCCCACTGCGGTGGCCTCGCCAGGGTGGCCCCGCCATCCCCACAGGAGACTTCCATGCAATACGTGAAACTCGGCAGTACCGGTCTGGACATCTCACGGCTGTGCCTGGGCTGCATGACCTTCGGCGAGCCCGACGCCGGCACCCATCCGTGGACCCTGGGTGAAGCCGACAGCGGCCCGATCATTCGGCGGGCGGTCGAACACGGGATCAACTTCTTCGATACCGCCAACAGCTACTCCGCTGGCACCTCCGAAGAAATCCTCGGCAAATGGCTCAAGGCTTACACGCGCCGCGATGAAACCGTGATCGCAACCAAGGTCTTCTACCCCGCCAACATGTGGCAGGGCGACGCCCGGCCCAACGAGAAAGGCCTGTCGCGCAAGGCCATCCTGTCGGGCATCGATGCCAGCCTGCAGCGGCTGGGCACCGATTATGTCGACCTCTACCAGATTCACCGCTGGGACTACGACACCCCCATCGAGGAAACCATGGAAGCGCTGCACGACGTGGTCAAGGCCGGCAAGGCGCGTTACATCGGCGCCTCGTCGATGTTTGCCTGGCAGTTCGCCAAGGCCCAGGAGGTCGCCGCGGCCAATGGTTGGAGCCGCTTCGTGTCGATGCAGAACTACCTGAACCTACTGTACCGCGAAGAAGAGCGCGAGATGATTCCGCTGTGCCGCGATCAGGGCGTTGGCCTGATGCCCTGGAGCCCGATGGCACGCGGCCGCCTGACACGCCCACAGGGCCAGCAGACCGCGCGCATACAGAGCGATGAATCGGGCGCTTCGTTCTTCGCCGGCACTGAGGTCGAAGATGGCAAAGTCATCGATGTGGTCGAGCAGGTGGCGCAGGCGCGCGGCGTGCCGATGGCACAGGTGGCACTGGCCTGGGTGCTGAATACCCCTGGGGTGTCGGCGCCGATTGTCGGGGCATCGAAACCTGAGCAGCTGGATGATGCGATTGCCGCGCTGACATTGACGCTGACGCGCGATGAGCTCGCGCGCCTGGAAGCGCCCTACGTGCCGCACAAGGTGACAGGGTTCAAGTGATCACAGCGGGGTGCGGATCATTTCGCGCCCGGTTGTTTCAGCACTCTTCCTCGTATGCGGTCATGACGGCGCCCCGTGGCCTGATTACGAAACTCCAGCACTGTGCCGCACGGTCCGCCTCCTTCGCGGCGACTGACGACTAGCAGTGCGCCTTCCCCAAGCCAATTGTCATCACACGGGTTGTTAGCGTCCTAGCGGCCGTAGCGCAGTCAACCCAGCGCGGCAACCACTACAGCACTGGCCTGAGCCAGTGCCGCGTCACGCCAGGGCGATTTCGCGTCATTGCCGCGCGTGTACACCGCCAGCACCCACGGCGCGCGGCCCGGCGGCCAGAGCACGGCCACATCGTTGGCCACGCCGTAATCGCCCGAGCCGGTCTTGTCCCCCACCTGCCACGCGTCCGGCACGCCGGCGCGAATGCGTTTGGCGCCAGTGGTATTGCCCCTGAGCCAGATCTGCAGCTGCTGCTGCGCCGGCCGCTCGAGACCTTCGTCCAGCGCCAGGCGGCGGATGCTCATGGCCATGGCCTGCGGCGTGCTCGTGTCACGCGAGTCGTCGGGCAGCGCCGTGTTCAGGCTGGGCTCGTTCCGATCGAGGCGGAATACCGAATCGCCCTGACGACGGGCGAAGGCCGTGAGTTCGCTGGGCCCGCCGAGCAGGTCGAGCAGCAGGTTGGCGGCGGTGTTGTCGCTGTATTGCAGGGCCGCCGCGCACAGATCGGCGACGCTCATGCCGCTGCCGACGTGCCGCTCGGTCACTGGCGAGTACACCACCAGCGCGGTGGCGTCATAGACAATCTGCCGGGCCAGCAGGCCAGGCTCATCCTGGCTGCGCTGTAGCACGGCGGCGGCCAGCATCACCTTGAACGTGCTGCACAGTGCAAAGCGTTGCTCAGCGCGGTAGGCCAGATGGCGGCCGCTGCCGGTGTCCAGCCCATACACGCCGAGGGTGATGCCATGGGTTCGCTCGATCTTTTCGAACTCGGAGGCGGCGAAATTGACCGCCCAGGCCGGCAGCGCCAGCAGGGCCGAGCCGGCCAGTGCGCCTTGAAGCACGTCGCGCCGGGTAAGTGACAGGGGCATGGCAAATCTTCCACGGGAAACTGGGGTGATGAAGGCTAGAGGGTTTTGCTGGCCAAACCAAGACTGTACGAGGGGTGTGCGGCCGACCGCTCCTCCACTGTTGCGCAGTTTCTGGAAGTTACACAGTTGGTTGGAGCGGCCGGTCCGGCGCTCCGGTTGGTCGCGACAGCGGCGTAGCCGGGCCGGGCTAGGCACCACTGGACAGTCTGAAAGAGCGCCGTAGAAGCCATGAGGGCTGCTGCGCAGCCCATCGCGGTTGAAACCGCTCCAACATGTACGCATGAGCCGGAAGTTAGCGTAGGGCCTGCGATCTGCTGGGAGAATACGATCTGGTGAGGGCATGCACCTGCGCAGGAGATCCATCGAGTGTGAGATCCATCGAGTGGAAGATCCACCCATGTGGGAGATGTACCTAAGTGGGAGATCCACCCATGTGGGAGCGACTTCAGTCGCGATGGCCGGCGTAGCCGGCCCAGACCAGGCACCACTGAACAACCTGACAGAACGCAGTAAAAGCCACTGGCGCCAGGCAGCAACCCGAACGCTCTACTGAGCCAAGCCGGAACGTCAGTCCTTGTTCTTCTTCTTTTTAAGCTTCTTCAGACGCGCGGCCGCTTTCTCCACCGTGGTCTTTTTTTCAGACCGCTTCATCCCACGCCAGCCGCGAATTTCTTCCTTGCTGCGGCCACAGCCCACGCACACTTCGTGCTTCAGTTGGCAGCGCGATACGCAGGGGTTTTCGATCTCTTTGGCCATTGCACGGTTCCAGATGAGTAGAAAGGCGGCGCGCAGTGCGCTGATCGAGGCAACAAATGCCAGGGCAGCACGAGGCGAACAAGGTTTGGACCTCCAAGGCCCGCAGTTGATCGCACCGATCATTGCAGCATGCAGGCGGATAACGGTCGCGCTCGACCGGGCAAGCCCCGTCTCGCCGACCGCTATACACTGGCGCCACTTCACCACGAGAACCACGCCATGTCGCTGCGCGCCCTGCGGACCCTCCTCGCCATCGCTCAACACGGCTCTTTCGTGCGTGCCGCCGAGGCTGTGCACCTCACCCAATCGGCCGTGAGCCTGCAGGTGAAGTCGCTGGAAGATGACTTCAACACGCACCTGTTCGATCGCAGCCGACGCGTGCCGGTGCTCACGGATGCGGGCCATGTGGCGGTCGAGCGCGCGCGGGAGATCATCGCCCTATACGACGGCATCGCGGCGGAGATCGGCGGCGACAGCGAGCTGCGCGGGCGCCTCAAGATAGGCGCAATCCACACCGCACTGGCAGGCTGCCTGCCGGCCGCTCTGGCCGCACTCGGCACCGAGCACCCGCACCTGCGCCTGACCATCGCCTCGGGCATGTCGGCTGAACTGGCCGCCCGCGTCGAGACGGGCGAGCTGGACGTGGCCATCACCACCGAGCTGGTCAAACCCCACCCGTATGGCCTGGTAAGCACAGCTTTGTACGAAGAAGGCTTCTGGATCGTGGCGCCGCAGGCCTACGCCGGCCAGGATCTGCAGGCGCTGCTGGCGCAGCAACCGTTCATACGCTTTGACCGCCGCGCCTGGGCCGGACGCACCATCGAACGTGAACTGCGCCGCATGCGCCTGCGGGTGCAGACCAGCATGGAGCTCGATAGTCAGGAAGCCATCATCCAGATGGTTGCCGGCGGCCTGGGGATGTCCGTCATTCCCCTGGCCTGGGCACAGGTCCAGCGCCTGACCGGGCTGGTCTGTGCGCCTTTCGGCACCCCACAGACCACACGCCGCGTGGTGCTGCTGGAGCGCGAGGATCGGGCATTGGGCAGGCTGGCCGCAGCACTCGCCCACGCCGTGAGCGCGCATGCGCCGACACGGTGAACCATGAGAAATACTCGTCGGTTACGCAGTTTTTAATCGTTTTTATTTCAGCGACAAAGTTTCTATCGTGATGCCCATCACCACCTCGCGGACCGCGCCATGAACCAGATAGAAACCCAGCCATGCACAGCGATGCCCAGCCATGACGGCTGAGCTGCTGGTCGCACTGGCGCCGATTGCCCTGCTGATCATGCTCGGCGCCTGGCTCAAGCACAGGCACGTACTGGCAGACAGCTTCTGGGCGCCAGCCGAGCGCCTCGGCTATTACGTGCTGCTGCCGTCGCTGTTTTTCCATGGGCTGGCCACCGCCAGGCTAGACGGCTTGCCGGTGTCGGGGATGATTGCCACGCTGGTGCTGTCGACTGCAGGGGTGGCGTTGCTGCTGGTGGTTTCACGCAGGTGTCTCGGCAGCGACGGCGCAGCGTTCACCTCCGTGTTTCAAGGCGGCGTGCGTTTCAACAACTATGTGGGGGTCTCAGCGGCCGCCGGGCTGTTCGGGGCCCAAGGCATCGCATTGGCGGCAGTGGCGAATGCCGCCATCGTGCCGACCGTCAACATCCTCTGCGTGCTGGTGTTCGCCCGTTATGGGGCGGCCGGAAAGATGCCCGCGGGCAAGGTGATGAAACAGCTGGCGCTGAACCCGCTGGTGCTCGCGTGCTTCGGCGGCATCGCCGTGCAGCTCTCCGGCCTGGGGCTGCCGGTGGTCATCGAGCCTGTACTCAAGGCGCTGGGGCAGGCATCGCTGCCGCTGGGGCTATTGTGCGTGGGCGCTGCACTGGAACTGGGCAGCGTACGCCGTTGGGTGCGGCCCATTGCGACGGCTTCAGGGGTGAAGTTCCTGGTGATGCCGCTGGCGACCGTGGTGGCGTGTCACCTGTTCGGTTTGAGCGGCAAGGCGGCCATCGCCGCGCTGCTGTTCCAGTCGCTGCCGACCGCCTCGTCGTCCTACATCATGGCGCGCCAACTGGGCGGGGATGCCCCGCTGATGGCCGGAATCATCGCTTGCCAGACGTTGCTCGCCGCAGTGGCGTTACCCGTGAGTGTGATTGTGTTGAGCCCCTGGCTTTGAGCAGCGCATTGGACGGTGGTTTCAGCTTGCCGACGGCTGCGACATTTCCATGTCGTCCATGATGGCTTTGGCGAATGCGCTCAGGTAACCCGCTGCGCCGAGCAGCTTGTGGTCGTCCTCGAGGTCGCCCTGTTCGACGAGATGGTTGATGTAGCCCAGCAGGATGGAGACGTGTTCCAACGTTTCCTCGGCTGGCGTGTGGGGCTTGACCCGTAAGCGTGGACATCTCTTCACAGACCAAATGCGCGCAGTATCTGGTTCATTGCAAGCCGTCATAGCAATACCCTCCATTGGCGCAGAGCACAGTCATCTGGCCAGTGTTTGACAAACTGATGAGACGCAGTGAGAGAAGGTGGATCAGGGACGGGCTTTTTCATGGGGATACCTGAATGCAGAAATAGGCTGCACCGTTCGTTTCCACACGTTGGGTGGCAGCTGTACGCGGGGTGGAAAACCGAGCGCATTCAGAAACCCGGCAGGCACAGGGCCTCCCGCGTACAGCCGCCATTGACGACAACCTCTGAATACTTGCGCGGGTTTCCACACCCGGCCACTGAACCAGTGACCGGGAAAGCCTAGAGGGCAAGGATTCCTGGGGCAATCAGACGGGAGTCGACAGGCTGCGTAGGATATTTCTCGGCGCAGACGATGGACAGGGGATTGTTGTAGGAAAGCGCCTAAGCGTATGTAGGAGTAATTCTGCTAGTAAGGTTTAGAGCACTGACCTGTTGAGCCTGGACTAAGGCCATGATCAATGGCACCCAGCGCCGTCGTAGTTACTGAAAGCCCGCTCGTCGTCCTACATCATGGCGCGCCAGTTGGGCGGGGATGCCCCGCTGATGGCCGGAATCATCGCTTGCCAGACGTTGCTCGCCGCAGTGGCGTTACCCGTGAGTGTGATTGTGTTGAGCCCCTGGCTTTGAGCAGCGCATTGGACGGTGGTTTCAGCTTGCCGACGGCTGCGACATTTCCATGTCGTCCATGATGGCTTTGGCGAATGCGCTCAGGTAACCCGCTGCGCCGAGCAGCTTGTGGTCGTCCTCGAGGTCGCCCTGTTCGACGAGATGGTTGATGTAGCCCAGCAGGATGGAGACGTGTTCATAGGCCCCTGCACTGGGCACGTTGCAGGCCACGCGGAATGCCGGCAGGTTCCTCGTCCCTGTATTCGGAGGAGTGCAGGATTGCTCTAGCGAGGCTGGGCAAGAATGATCATTAGCCATGTGTGCACCCCCAGTTATTGAGGCTATGAGCACAATAGCGGATGACTCCCGAATACTGGCCTGTGAAACGGCAAGGTGGATCTGGGACTGCTTTCTTCATCTGGGCACCATGCAAGTTTGAGTGCCACCCTTTAGCTTCCACGCATCAGGGTGACAGCTGTACGCAGGGTGGAAGACCGGAGCATGGTGAACCCGGTAGGTCCGAGGACCTCCCACGTACAGCTGTCATAACTGCGACAACCATGCTGACTTCCAGGCTTCCACACCCGGCCACTGAACCTTTTCAGCGACCGGGCAAGCCTAGAGGGCAAGGATTCCCAGGGCAATCAGACGGGAGTCGACAGGCTGCGTAGGATATTTCTCGGCGCAGAGGATGGACAGGGGATTGTTGTAGGAAAGCGCCTAAGCGCATGTAGGAGTAATTCATCTCATAAGATTTACAGGACTAACCTGTGAAGTCTTGCCAGCGCCCATGACAACAGGCTCAGCGCAATCATGGCTAGCTAAAACCAACTCCCGCACAAGTTTTCCAACTGCGCAAAAAGTTGCACAGCTATTTACTGAAATCCCTGTGGATAATTGGCTACAGGCCTCGCACGTTGCGGCATTCAGCTTAGTGCGCAAGAACTTGCACAGCACTGCGCAACTTCTTGCGCAATTTCAGCGGATTTTTGCGGTAAATTCCCGGTAAATAATCTTACAAAAATCGTATACCCATGATTTAGATAGAAAATATATAGACTGGCATGATGTTTGATAACTAAATTTGCCCACCCGCTTTTTATCGCCCGGCCATTGTTACTTATCAACAGGGAGCATCTACCATGACCAAGCCAGCGTACAGGTCGGTTAACCAGGCCGCTAATAGCGCGAACAGGCACCACTGTTTTGCGAAGCGGTCGCACGTGATCGGCACTCCGCGCCTAATCAAATGGCGCCTCTGGCCGGCCTTGGTAACCGAATACGGCACGAAACTCCAACACGCACCCGATCTGCAGGGCTTCCCTCAGGTGCTTGAACAGGCAGCGCTCAGCCCCACACAACGCTTGCTGAAACTGCGTCGCCGTTGGTTGCCGACCAAAACGGAGTCTTTCGCATGACGACTCGAGCACTTGAGAAAATCCGCAACCTGAACGCCGCCGACCAGGCTGCGAAAAGCCAGTTCGGCAGCGAAGACCTGTCGAGCCCTGTCAGCACCTGCCCAGCGCGCCATGCGGACATCTTCGTGGTGCCCTGCCGCTACGCCATGGCCGAACAAGGCGCCGAACACGCCGATTTTGCACCGCCCTGCCCGACCCGAAGTCACGAGATGGCATTGCGCCGTTTGCGCGCGGGCTATGTGTACCTGTGGCATGGCAACGGGCCGCTGCAACGCTATGCGGTGGCGGCCGATGGTCTATTGCTCGAGCAAGCGTTGACCCAACCCCATACCGTGCTCACAGCAGGCGCATTGGCCGGCCTCGCGCTGAAAAAGAACACCGATGCCTGGATGCTCTACAGCGAAATGCCCTTGAGCCAAGCCGCTTGCGAGCGCCTGAAAAACAGCGATGAGCGGCGCCAGCGCATGCGCCGCATCGGCCTTGTGCAGATTGCCCGAACCCTCTCAGCCACACGCTGCCCGCCGCTCGCCAAAGCGCCAGAGGTGATTGCCGAACTGATGCCGGACGTGCGCGAACGAACCCTGGCCCATGATTTTCAGGAGAACGGCGCCCAGTATCGTGCGGGCAGCGAAGCCTTGGGTGAAGCCATGTTCGCCAAGCCTACGGCGGACAACGTCAAAGCCTACCTCGACAGTCTCGAATGGCTACACGCGCTTGAAGCTGTGGCCGGCAAGCAACCGCCTGGGCAACGGGTAGAAGCGCCTGGAAGCTGGAGCGCGAGCCCTTGGGCGCTCAGACCCGCTCAAAGCTGGCTTGATGCTGCCCAGCAGCAAGCTGGGCCGCTATACGGCGTTTTTGCTGCGCTGGATGATGATCTGGGGGTGTTGCGGGATATCAATCATGAGCAAGAAGCGGTTGAAGCGGGTCATGAGCAGTGGGTTGGCGACAACAATCTACGTCTGAGCGTCGGCGGGTTTGTTCGCAGCCTGATTACCGAAGACGGAGCCGAACTCGCCAGCACGCTCAGCTACCGCTACAAGGCGCGTGACATCACCGTTACTCCTGATCAGGGGCGGATCCTGCTCGATGCCCAGCATCAGCTGGATGATGAGCTCAAGGCCGAAACCAAGGCTCGTCAGTATGGTGGCCAGCCAAGCAAGGTTGGAGCCGACGCGCGTGATGCACGTATTGCCAAGATCCTTGCGCCTGTGCGGGCCTTTATTCCGGCAGATTTGTACACCGAAGCCGAATGCCTGGTACGTGAATACCGGGCCGAAAAACAGGCCAACCTCGATAGCAAGTTCCTCAGTGCCAAGGTGAGTGAGTACATTGACCTGGATGCGATGAACGCCTGGTTGGAGACTACAGCCCCCCTGCACTTCCAGCAGGTAGAACAACGTCATCAAACGCTGTTTATCGACCGCGAGGCCTACCTCAAGCGCTCAGACAACGGCACCTGGTTTGTCGATTACAACGACCTGGAAACCCGCCACTGGCTGACCGAGATGGCCACCGCTTGCCTGACCGGCCAATGCATTCGTGCCCAGGGCGCCGAGCAGTACGCCGATTATGTGCGGGCAGCGGATGGCGCCGCATTGACGCAACTGTTCCGCGCCTGGACACCCTCGATTGAGGCGGGCGTTAACAACGTTACCCGCATGGGCGAGTTGATGGCGGCACTGGCATCCGAAAATATCGCTGCAACTCATCAGGCGCTTGCGCCATTGACGGCCCCGATTCTGAATGACCTCGCGAGCATGGCCCGAGATGCCAATAACCTCTGGAGCATTCTGGTCAACCGGCTGGCGGCCAGTTTGCTGTTGCTCAAAGGTGACAACACCTTCAGCAGTGCCTGGCTTGGTGTTTTCGTGACCGCTCGCTTGGGCAGCGATACACGCTTGCAGGCGATCACAGAAGGGGGTCGACAGGTCTGGAAGCTATTGGGACAAAAAGCCGAAGGGGTGAGTCAGTGGGCGAGCGCCACCGGAAAAGCCATCGGAACTGGGCATGTGGCAGGTATCGCGAACTCTCCTGCGGTGGCCAATAGCGGTGGTGTCATAGCACTGGCGGCGTTGTTGCTGAACACGTTGAACGCGAGCAACTATTTAAAACAGGCTGCAGCTATGGAGGGGATGGACGAGCAGCGGGTTAAGGATACAGTTTCAGCTTCTTTATATGCCGCTGCTGCGTTGGTGGCAGTGGTTGATCATCAAGTGCGGAAAGGGCTTGGAGTTGAAACCTTAACGTACAAAAGGTCTGATGGAAGAGTTTTTATAGGACCAACACTTACCTTATTTGGAGGGGTTATCGGCGGCTTTTCAGCCTATGCAGCACTCGAGGAATTCAGATCCCTAAAACTACAGCTTGAAGTATCACAAACGCACATCGATCCATGGTTATCGATGCGCAAGACAGTTGTAGCGGGTCAGATCACAGTTTTTACTGCCCAGGCGCTACTAGGCATGATTCAGACACTGCGAGCCTTTACCGGCCTAATAACAGTCGGAGCCGCCATCACGAGTTATGCATTGTGCATGGGCCCGTTGAGCTGGCTGATCGCGATATTGGGGGTGCTGTACCTAGTCAGCTGGTTTTTTCAGCAGACGCCCTTACAGAACTTCCTCAACTCATGCTGCTGGTCAAAATCGCGAGCCGGTGATCTCGGCCCTATCCCAGCATTAATCCAGCAGCGTGAACTCGATACGCTATACGGCATCTTGTATACACCGCGAGTAAGCATGGTAAGCAGCTCGGTGACGGTCGGCTCAAACGGTCCATCTGGATTCACCTCTCAGAGCTCCATAGATGCCCTGACCGTTGATCTGCCAGGCGCCGATCCTGACAGTATCTACCTTGAGCTAACCATGGCCGGCGACCCAGTCGACACGCAGGCGTCTCGGGACCTGATCAAAAACAGCCCGTACTCGGCCTATAAGGCACCGCGGCCATGGCGAGATCTGACGTCGTATTGGCTGGAAACCAGTTCCTGCACATGGATACCCTTCCAAGAAGGTCAGGGTTTGCGCCTGAGTGGCATATTCAAGCCTCTGGCGAACGTCTTCAATACCCCACCGAGCACGCTATTCGTACGATTGCGCTATACCACACCCCTGATCGAAATGCTGAGCGGTGCCAGATTTGTCGGTGGAGCAGCAGGGGTGGCCTTTAACGTGAGCAGTGATGCCGGAGTAATTGCCCTTCGGGACGATCCCACACCTGAACTGGATCGTATGCCAAGTTATTTACTCGGAGACAAGCAAAAAAGTTCCATTTACCTGCAGCCCAAGGAAAAAAAATGAATACCCCACCTGCAGGCACTACAGAAAAACGGTTGTTTTCACGGAATGATTATCTAGCACCATTGCCAATACCAACAGGGCGGAAGCCATGTGATGTACTTAACACCATCTGGCGGAAGAACGATGTATTTATTGATATAGGTAATTACAGTATTGGCTCAGCGGTGATTGTACTTTGGCCGACGGTGATGCTGTTTTTAGGAATAGCTTACGCTTTTGATGACCCTGGGGCTTTGATATTGGGGGCATGCATTACAGGCGTTCCTATACTCATGATAGTCCACAGCCTATTTCGCAAGGTCCCCTCCCCCGTACGCTTCAATCGGCAACGCCGTGAAGTATGTGTGCCACGCGAGAATGGTGAATACTGGATTGTGCCCTGGGAGAGCGTCACGGCGGCAGCCACGCAACACTCCTCGGTGAGCCAGGCCGGGAGAACGTCCATGGGCCTGTTACTTGTTGGCTTCGATAATCCTGACCCGCACGCTAAAGAAGATAACAAACATTTTTGTCTCGGTTTCTACTGCGGCGGTGGCACTACAGCGATGGCGCTCTGGGAATGCATGCGCAGCTATATGGAAATAGGGCCAGAAGCGCTACCGATCACAAATGACTACGAGACCGGACCAGAAAATATGAGTGGCGCATATGTATTCTGGGATGCTTGTCGTGATTACATTATTGCAGTCAGCCAGCATGTGCGCGCTCTGGAAATTGGCAGATTATTGGGCCTGATTTCGAGTACCGTTTTTTTGGGTGGACCCCTCGCCGCAATGTTGCAAATATGGAAGCTATCACCGCCACCAGACCTGCTCTACCCCGAGATTATAGAATGGTCCAAACCCATACCACCCGAGCAATGGGCCAAACGTTCCCCAGAGCTCGAAGCCGCTATCGCCAAGCGTGAAGCCGAACTGGCTGGACTTAGCAAATAAAAATCATGAGGGCCGGACTACAAAATATCACCCTGCACCCAGGAGAGGGCCAACATCCAGTGCAGGGTTTGAATCAACATTTCAGATTCTGGCCCCCAAGGATAAATCATGAATTCAGCCTCGCCTCACAGCCGAAAACAGATGTGCTCACGAAAGTGACTACCCCCCCAGTAATGCCGACCGGGCAAACGCCTAAGGACGTATTAAAGAAAGCCTGGTGTAGGAATGACGTTTTCTAAACATGGCTTATTAAAGATTCGACTCCGTGACCATAACTATTTAGCCAGCATTAAAAATGAGCATTTTTTTATAGGGTGCAGACAGTTTAGATGGCTGTTTTGGATGAGTGTTAACGCTGACATTATTTATTCTCGCTCCCCGTTTTTTTTCAGGCCAACCCCAGATTCGCCCGAAGGTGATCGTCTAGGCATTACAGCGATCACCGCTCCAGCTGACTGTTCCAGTCAGGCTTACGTCGCCCGGGCGCCTACATGCCCCTTTGACCTCACGCACAGCGGGGCGCAAGAGGCGATAATCAGCTGTTAGCTCACGAGGAAGAATCACGCGCTTGAAACATCACAAGGGGCGCTGAGCGGTGACTCCCCCACGCTCGCGATCGTTCCTGGTGTGAAGCCCTTCCAAGCTCTTCCCTTAAAGACATCATCACTCCCCCCGCACCGGCATCCACTGCCCCACCGCCCAGAGCACCTCCAGCACCAGCACCGCCCAGATCAACCCCGTCGCCCCCTGCCCCAGCGCATATCCCTGCCAGCACGCAAACAGCACTCGGCCTACCGCGTCATAGCGCCCGAACCGCTGTTGGGGATGGCGAATCCGCAGCCACGCCCAAACGCACACGATCGATCCCATCAGATTGGCCATCATTATCTGCACCGGCCCGAACGCGGGCAGCTCCCCGCTCAGCCCCAGCGCCTGGTGCAGATGGCCCAGTTGCCCGTGCAGCAGCATGAATGTCCAGGGCGTGGCAAAGGCCGCAGCCACCAGCAGATCGTAAACACCACTTGCCCGCACCAGTTTCAGATAACCCTGCTTGCTCCACATGTGCATTCCTTGGTTGGTCAATGAAGCGGGCAGGCTAAAGCCTGGGGTATGCTCCAAGGTCAAGCACTTTTCAGGAGGCGATCGATGCGCATTGGCGAGTTGGCCGACGCTTGCGGTGTAAGCCGCGACACCTTGCGGTTTTATGAGGCGCGCGGGCTGATCCAGTCGCGCCGGCTGGGTAACGGCTATCGCGACTACCCCGCAGAGACCGTGCAGTTGATGGACTTTATCCGCAATGCGCAACGCCTGGGCTTCAGCCTTGGGGAAATTGGCAGCAACGTTGATCGTCTGTGGCAGGCCAGCGACCCCGATCAGGCAGTGGCGCAGCTCCTGGAGGAAAAACTGGCGTTGATCGAAGCGCGCTTGCTGGCGCTGCAACACCTGCGCGACAGCTTGCGCCAGAGCCTTGCCATGGCCTGCCCACTGCGCAGTGGCGAGACACCGGTCCTGACCCGATAAGTGTTGGCGTTCAGGCACACTCGCGGCCGCTCAGGGCAACCCCCTCCGCCCGGTTTGAGCGGCGCCCACGCCAGGCCATGCCCAGGACCATCAGCAATCCCAACGCAGCCATCGCGGCGCCGGCGGGCGGTAAAGCGGCGTAGCTGAAATCGGCCTGGATCACCGCGCCACCCAGCGCCGCGCCCACTGCGTTGCCGAGGTTGAACGCACCGATGTTGACGGCCGACGCCAGGCTGGGGGCGTCTTTGGCGGCCTCCATTACGCGCATCTGCAACGGCGGCACCAGCGCGAAGCTGGCAGCGCCCCAGACCACCACCGCCAGCGCGGTCGGCAACGACCACGGCAGCAGGGCCGGCAGTACCAGCAACACCATAATCAGCAGCACCAGCGAAACCACCAGGGTGCGGTCGATCGAGCGGTCCGCTGCCTTGCCGCCCCACAGGTTGCCCAGGGTCAGGCCGATGCCGAACAACACCAGCATGGCGGTGACGAAGCCGGTCGAGGCGCCGGCTTCGGTGTGCAGGATCGGTGCGATGTAAGTGAACACGGTGAACATGGCGCTCGAGCCCACCACCGTCAGCGCCAATGCCGCCAGCACCTGAGGCCTGCACAGCACGCGGAGTTCTGCCAGCGCCCCGGCGTTGACCGGCGCAGGTATACGGGGCAGCGCCGCCCACAACGTCGCGATGGCGACCAGGCCCAATCCGGCAATGCCCCAGAACGCTGCACGCCAACCGAGCTGTTCACCGAACCAGGTAGCCAGCGGCACCCCGCCGATGGTGGCCAAGGTCAGGCCGAGGAACATCGCGGCCACGGCGCCTGCACGTTTGTCGGCAGGCACCACACTGGCCGCGACGATGGCGCCGATACCGAAGAAGGCGCCGTGGTTCAGCGAGGTGACCAGGCGCGCGGCCAGCAGCGTGAAGTAGTCGTCGGCCAGGGCAGCCATCAGGTTGCCCAAGGTGAAGATGGCCATCAGGCCGATGAGCAATGGCCGGCGGCCCAGGCGCGCGGTGGCCAGGGTCATGAGCGGCGCGGCGATCAGCACGCCCAAGGCGTAGGCGCTGACCAGCAACCCCGCGGCGGGGATCGACACGCCGAGGTCACTGGCGATGCCGGGCAGCATGCCCATCGGTGCGAACTCGCTGACGCCGATACCGAAGGCACCGAGGGCCAAGGCGATGAGGGGAGGATTGACGCGCATGAAAGGACTCCTTATCTGTTCCGCCAATGCTACGATTCGCCCGTTCGCGGCACTAGACTGCCGCGAGGCCAATCACTTTTGCCTGAGAAGCACGAATGGACATCAGTGGTCGATCCGGAGAGATGGATGTTTTTGCACGCGTGGCCGAGGCTGGCAGCTTTTCTGCCGCTGCACGCGCCCTGGGCCTGACGCCTTCGGCTGTCAGCCGCGTCGTGGCGCGTACCGAACACCGCCTAGGCACGCGCTTGCTGCTGCGCACCACCCGCGCCATCACCCTGACGCCCGAGGGCGAGGCGTACCTGCGTGGGGCGCGGCGCATCCTCGCTGACCTGCAGGAAGTCGAAGAAGCAATCACCGATCAAGGCGTGCCGCGCGGGCGGCTGCGGGTCAGTGCGGCGCTCGGTCATGGCCGCCTCAGCGTGGTGCCGCTGGTAACCGCCTTCAGCGCGCGCTACCCGCAGGTGACCGTCGACCTGGCGCTGGGCGATGAAGTGGTCGACATCCTCGCCGGGCAAGCTGACGTTGCGGTGCGCTTCGGCGCCCTGCCCGACAGCGCCTTGAGTGCCCGGCAGATCGGTGCCACCGGGCAAGTGGTGGTGGCCTCTGCCGAGTACCTGCAGCGCTGTGGCGCCCCGCAGCAGCCCGAAGACCTGGCCCGGCACAACTGCCTGCGCTTCAACTTCCGCCGCGCAGCGCCGCACTGGCCCTTCCGCCGCGACGGCGAGGATTTCTCCCTGAACGTGACGGGCAATATCGAGTGCAGCAGCGGCGAGGCCCTGGCGCAGTTCGCGCGGCTT